>JASHQC010000033.1 GCA_030037735.1 Thermoplasmata archaeon | reverse complement strand
TACTACCGGTTCGCCAATCTCGGCAAGGAGAGCATCGCGCTGGACCTGAAGAATCCTGCCGATTTGGCGCTCGCCAAGAACATGATCGCCCACGGCGACATCGTGGTCGAGAACTTCCGGCCCGGCGTCATGGCGAAGCTGGGGCTCGATCCCGACCAGCTCGTCAGGGACCACCCGAGGCTAATCGTCTGCTCGATCTCGGGATTCGGCCAGTACGGCCCGATGCACCAGCAGGCGGCCTACGACACCGTCATCCAAGCGCTGTCTGGCATCATGGACTCGACGGGCTTCCCGGACGGCCCGGCCACGCGGGTCGGCACCTCTGTGTCGGACATCGCGGCGGGCATCTACGCGTATGCGGGCATCGTGACGGCATTGGCCGCGCGGGAGCGAACCGGCAAGGGGACCACCGTTGACGTCTCTATGCTAGACAGCACGTTCGCGCTCCTCGAGCACGGCCTCATGGACGCGCTCGGGGTGCATGTGCGCCCGAAGCGAATCGGTAACCGTCACCCGTTCATGTATCCGTTCGACACGTTCCAGTGTCGCGATCGCGTGCTGGCGATCTGCGTGGGCAACGACCGACTCTTTAGCGCGCTCTGCGGAGTGCTGGGCCTCCCCGCGTTGCCAACCGACGCCCGGTTCAAGACGAACGCCGACCGTTCCAACAATTTCGCACCGCTGAAGGTGGCGATGGAGTCCGTCCTCAAGACCGATGCCGCGGAGCATTGGCGCTCACAACTCGAGCAAGCCGGCATCCCGGTCGGCATCGTTCTCAACGTCGACGACGCCCGCAAGCTAGAGCAGATCACCGTTCGCGGGATGGTCAAGAACGTCGGGGGCTACGATGTCCCGGGTACGCCGCTCAAGTTCGGTGCGTACAACTCCTTCGGTACGATAATCCCGGCGCCCGCCCTCGACAACCGGGGCGCCGCCCTTCGCAAGGAGTTTGCGCCGAAATAGCCAAGCAACTTCGGTCGGGGGTCGAGGAAATGGGGCTCATCGCCACGAACGTCCAGGGCCTCGTTGGCAAATCGCGTTCGACAACTACGCGAAACGAAATGCGCTCAGCGAGGTGCTGATCAATGGATGTGTTTCAGTACTAAAACCGATCGATTCGCAGAACGGAATTTTCGAGCTTTTGGCGATCCGGCAGCGCCTAGGTCAGCCGGCCACAACATACGGGAACTTCGCACTTCGGTATTGCTTCGAGACGGCAGGCTTCAGTCCTGATGGCACCGCCGTGCCTACGACGAGAGACAACATGGCTTCGGGTGCGTTGTCGGCCAGCGGGCGACCGTTGCGGGCCGCGAAGCTGTAGGTCGCTGGTGTTCCGACTACGTAGGAGAGGACGTCGGGGAACAACTCCCTCGCCACGGTCTGGCCGTAACCCGGGGGATCGTCGGAGGTGCCGCTTGCCGCTACCGTGGCGGCGATGAGGTCTCCGAAATGCTTGGCCTCCGCCTTGAAGTCCTCCGAGGGGTGCCGGGTGTTGGCGGGATTGGTGAAGTGGGTATCGTCCGGCCAGAAGATTGGCCACATCATCGGGTGCCCGGCACGGTTGATTTGACGCCAGCCGCCAGTCTCTGTAGGAAACTTCGTGGCGCCCCAGACGCCGATGCGGGCCCCAGGTCGCAGTTGCGGGTGCTGGTGGGCGACCTCTAACACGATGGATTCGACGGTCGTTCCGGCGAAGCTGTTTACTGCTTTGCCCGGGCGCCACTTCGAAAGGTCGAGTGCGGTCCCATTTCTCACCGCCGAGTTGACCATGCCAAGCAGTGATAGGTCGATGTAGAACGAATCCTGGATGCGGCCTGCCCAGAGCCGCGTGCCGGGCCCGCTCACCATCTCACCCGTGCGGCCCTCGAGCAGACGTTCGCCGGCGGCGGAATCGTCGCGGGCGTCCCTGCCGCTGAGAACATGCAGATGTATGGCCTGGTGCGCGTCCGAGCCCGCGTCGCCGAAGGAAATCCGGTACGTCAGCGTCTCGAACTCCGCTCCGTCGAAGTGTAACTTGAACTCATAACGCGCTTTCGGGTGGAAGCCTCGCTGTACGTTGGGTTCCGTGATGTTGGAGTTGACGTCCATCACGAAAACGATGCTTCGATCCCCGGCAAAAACGTACAGGTCGTCGATGAAGAGTTGGCCCTTCTCGCGTGCAAGGGGCGTATCCAAGTGATGGGACATTTCGATCGATTGGGGACCTTCTTCGGACCAATTTCTCCTCCGATTGAAGCTAGCTATTTCTCGCTTGCTGTCGCCCGAATTACGACGGTTGGCTAGCCTTGCTATGGACCGCACGATTTCGGTGGCCGAATGCCGAGCATTTCTAACGGGACGAGAGCATCGGAAATGGTATGCCTTACCCCCGTACGCTTTGGGGAGGACGCCATTGGACGACCCTCCCACCCGTATCCCGCCTGCCACGGCAAGGACCGACGGCCCTGCATCTCTGTGGCAGGGTAGAAGGCCCCCGGCGCTCTCCGATTGCCTGGTTGCAACACGCAGTACAGCTAACTCTCTCCACCGGGCCGTCGGCGGCTATTCTCCGCTACGCGTTGTTACTGACACACAGGCAGTCCCAGTCCCAGCTCCCTGGTGTGGAGAACTCCCACTGCGGGAAAGGTACCCGTTTTCCGCACCCTCCGACTGGAAGGTCGCTGCGTCCGCCGGCGGGGAACGAACTATTCCGGAAAGCCCCCGTCCATATTTTGAATCTCAACCCTCAAGTTGCCGGATTTGAACCCCGGAAGGTTTGAGTGCTCCCTCCGACAAAATCCACAAATTTTGCACCGAGAGACTGCCATGTCGTATCGAGCACTGGGGGATTTGAACGCTCGCGGAATCCAAAGACTTCCTCCTGAAAGGGGTGGGGGCCAAGAACGAGCACGATGTTCGGACTTGTCCAACGGCTCGCATCCAAAGTTATCCGCCACCGGTCCAAATCGGCAGCCGATTATATTCAGTGGATTTCCCGGGGGTACCGGAAGTTTCGGGCGAGAGTGGTTCAATGCCGTATGTCAAGACAAAGGACGGGACGGAGATCTTCTACAAGGACTGGGGCAGCGGCCAGCCTATCGTGTTCAGCCATGGGTGGCCCTTGTCGGCGGACGACTGGGACGGCCAGATGCTCTTCTTTTTGCAGAAGGGATACCGCGTCGTGGCGCACGATCGACGCGGTCATGGACGTTCCGCACAGGTGTCGGGCGGCCACGACATGGACCATTACGCCGATGACTTGGCCGCAGTGATCGACCAACTCGACCTCAAGAATGCGATCTTGGTGGGACATTCCACGGGCGGTGGCGAAGTCGCCCACTATGTCGCCCGGCATGGCGCCAAACACGTGGCTAAGTGCGTGTTGATCAGCTCCGTGCCACCACTCATGCTGAAAACGGATGCCAATCCGGATGGAACACCGCTCGCGACCTTCGATGGCTTGCGCGCGGCCCTCGCTGCCAATCGACCCCAATTCTACTTGGACCTCACGATGCCATTTTACGGATTCAACCGTCCGGGGGCGAAAATCTCAGAGGGTCTCCGCCAGCACTGGTACTTCCAGGGGATGATGGGAGCGGCCAAGGCCCACTATGAGGGTATCAAGGCCTTCTCGGAGACCGACTTCACCGGGGACCTCAAGAAGATCAGCATCCCGATGCTGGTGATGCACGGGGACGACGACCAGATCGTGCCAATCAAAGCGTCAGGTCTCCGTACCGCCAAGCTCGTCAAGAATGCGACGCTCAAAGTCTATCCGGGTCTCCCCCATGGGATGCCCCGAACCAACCCCGACCTGATCAACGCGGACTTGTTGGCGTTCTTCCAGGCGTAACAGCAAGGATCCATATCCCATCATCTGGACTCGCCGATCGTGCGCCAAGACGCCTGCATCAACCTCACCGACGAGTTGCGCACCGGTCGTGTCCCCATGCAATGCCCTTCCGTGTCGGTACACAGGCAGCCTTTGGATTCGCCGAATGGATCGGTCGCTCATTGATTGACAACACGCCCGACGTCATGTTCAGCATCGCGTCGAACACCCCCATCTCCCTTGGCATCGGCAAGGAGTCCGTCATTCGCAAGCCTCGAGCCCAGATCCCGCCCTCGCATAGTAGCGCGAAATGCAATCCTCCGGGGGCGGAAGGACGAATTCCCCCTACGACATCTCCTCGGGAGGTTCAAATTAATTGAGTCCTGTCCCCCGCCATGACCAGCCAAATGTGTGACCCATTTCGCACGCACGCTCGTGACTCGCTCTGGCCATTGGGTCGGATGGCCGTTTGGGAGAAGCCCAAGCTGCTGGTCCCCGTTCGCCGACGGGTAGTAGCGAGGCTCGAATTCCTCCGAGCGACCCCCTTTCGTTCCGTTGAGGTCGGGTCGCGCCCTGACCGGCTTACCGCACCCTACCGGTCTCCTCCTAGGAGGACTTTCTGGTCGCCTAACCCGGCCACGTAGACGAGCCCGTTGGCAGGGTCATACGTAACGCCCCAAGGGTACCCAGAATCCACGACCGGGGCCAGAACCTCGGTCGCGACGATCTTCGTTCCGTTCAGGACCGTCAAGACTCCATAACTGTCGCCCTGGACGCCGTCCACGTACATCCAGCCGGTCTGCGGGTCGAAGGCGACCCCGAACGGGCCCGATCCGACACCGACCGAGGTCACGATCTTGGTTCCTAGAATCAGGTCGACCGCCGAGCCCCCGTACAAGTCCACATACATTTCACCGTTGGCGAAGTCCTCCGCAATGTTGGACGCCGGATAGGAGAGCGGAATCGTCGTCACCTTGGTCACACCACTGATGACCGTGACCGAGCCCGTGCCCCCCATGTTCGCCGTATAGATGGTTCCAATGAGGAGCGGTAGGGGGTTGAACGCCACTCCGGACGGTTCCGTGTTCTTCCCAGTAGAAACGGTGGCCACGACGTGGTTGAAGGGGTTTATCAGACTTAGTGTGCTGCTAACCTCGTTGGCGACGTAGACATCCAAGTTGTACAGGTCGAACGCGAGCCCCAGAGGGCCCGTTCCCACTGAAACGGTCCCGAGGACAACATCGGTCTTTGCGTTGATATACGTCACGCTATTCGAGCCGGTGTTGGCGACCATCATCTCGTTGTTGGCAGGGTCGTAGACGATGCCGGCGGGATCCGTACCGACCGTGAGTGTGTTCACGATCGTGCCGGCCGAGTTGAATAGGTAGACCACGTCGTTAGAACTGTGGTCGGAGACGTACATCAGGCCGTTCACGGGGTCGTACGCCATCTCGTAAGGGTTCGGGGTGACGACGGGGTCAGGGATCTGGATCTCTGACTCGAGGCCCCACACCGGGCAGAACGCGAACGCCGATCCGGGGAGCAAATCCGAGCTGGCGGAGAACGACATGGCGGATCCGGGGGGCAAGAAGTGCGCGATACCCGCGGGCGAAATGCTCGAATCGCTCGTCACAAAGCCATCGCCGGCGAAGCTCGCAACAGAACTGGCGGAGAAAGCATACACCGCGCCGGCCGACTCGTCCGCGACGAAATATGGGTCCGTACCATCGTACAAGCAGCTCGTCGCGGGCGCGATCGACACGCTCCAAGCCCCCGACCAAGTGACAACGGGAGACACCACGAAGGAGGGACTAACGGCTATCACAGAGTTCGCTGCTCCGGTCCCGACGAGCAGGTCGCCTCCGTCCGTGGGGAATGATAGCGGCGCGACGGCCGGGCCTTCTACCGGGTAGCCCACGCTTCCGATGACGGTCTGGACGTTGGCGTACGTGATCATTTCGATGGTACCGGTTGGGCCCCCGGTCACCACCATGTTGTATCCAAACGTGCCGATTGTGTCAAATGTGATGCCGGTCGGCTGCGCGGGGTTCGTTCCAAATAGAGAGATGGAGAGAGTCGCAAAAAGGGTCATCTTGCCAATGCCGCCGCTGGGGCCGACCTCAAAGATATAGGGTCCTTGAGTCAGGAAGACCTCGCCCTTTGGGAAGAAGGCAAATCCAGGGGAGATCGCCAGGTACGCCTCCTCACACGCCCCATCCATAATGGAGGGGGTCGGGACGGTCGCGAACGTCGAGACAACTCCCGTACTCGAAATCGAGAAGATCGTGTTACAGTTGTTGAATTCAGTGGCAAACAACCGGGTCGAGTTGGCCGCGAGGCCCACCGGCAAAGGCAACGAAGCGAACAG
>JASHQC010000032.1 GCA_030037735.1 Thermoplasmata archaeon | reverse complement strand
ATGCAGATCCGTTATGAAGCGATCGGAACGGGCCCCGCGGTTGTCCTCCATACGGGGGCGGGAGGCGATTCCCGCCTCTGGCAGGATGCAGGCTACGTAAAGGGACTTGCCGGATTCCGGTTGATCCTGATGGATCAACGCGGGCGCGGGCATAGCGGCCGACCCGACCGGCTCGAGGACCACCGGATGGAGTGCTTCGTCTCGGACGTCAATGCACTCGTCGACGAGATCGGGGTCGACTCGGCGGGATTCTGGGGATACCCCGATGGCGGCGGTGCCCCGGGGGCAAGTCGTTCGTTTCCCGGGGCTCGGGCACCTCGGGGCTTTCTACCGGAGTGACTTGGCCCTTTCCCATGCCTGCCCATTCCTAGAGCGGAACCTCGGAGAGGGTTGAATGAAGGCGGTGCGGTTCGTGCGAGAGCACAGCCCTCCGGCGGTTCAGGTGGTCGAAAAACCGACGGTTCAGGACCCCCTGGACGTGATCGTACGGATCGCCGGAGCCGGCGTGTGCCGGACGGACATCCACATCCTGGACGGCGCCGCCCCTCTGCAGCCGGCGCCGCCGCCCCCCTTCACGCTGGGCCACGAAGACACCGGCTGGATCGACGCGGTGGGGACCGGTGTGTCCAATGTCTCCGTTGGAGACCCGGTGATCCTCCACCCGGCGCTCACCTGCGGCGTCTGCCCGGCCTGCCGCAACGGGGAGGACATGTACTGCGCTCGCACGCGCTTCCCCGGCGTCGACGGGATGGACGGGGGGTACGCGGAGTATCTCCGCACCTCCGTTAGGGCGGTTCTCCCCTTGGCGAAGGGCGTTCCCCCCGCGGCCCAAGCGCCGCTCGCCGATGCGGGAATCACCGCCTTCCACGCGGTGCGACGGATCCTCCCGGAGCTCCGGCCGGGTTCGATCGTTGCCGTACTCGGCATCGGCGGTCTCGGTCACATCGGGGTACAACTGGTCCGAACGATGTCACCTGCCCGCGTCTTCGCCCTGGACTTGGCGCCGGAGCGGCTCGAGTTCGCCGCGCGACTCGGAGCCGAGAAAGGGTTCACTCCCGCCGACCCGGGGTTCCCGGCGAACTTCCTGAAATCCTCCGGAGGGAACGGCGCCGATGTCGTCCTCGATTTCGTGGGAGAACAGAACTCGCCCGAAGTGGCGCTTCAGATCCTCCGTCGCGGGGGGACGTACTCTATCGTCGGCTACGGGGGAAACCTGTCCGTGCCCACCGTTGCAATGATTACGCGCGAGATTCGGATCCTCGGAAATTTCGTGGGAAACTACCGCGACCTCGTGGAACTGCTGGAGCTCCAACGCCAGGGCCGTGTGGCGGTCTCGGCGAAGGAATATCCCCTCACCGAAGCCCCGCGGGCGGTCGAGGACTTGCGCCGGGGCCGGATCTTAGGTCGAGCCGTTCTAATCCCGTGACACTGGCCCCGTCACCAACTGCGCTGGTTCGAGGTACAGCGGTGCCGAATCAACGGATCAAGACCCTGAACTCGGCTGCGTTCCAGGGAGCTGGCCAGGCTTCGGGGGCGCAGAGCGAGGCATTTCGCCTCGGAGTAGCCCGAGCCGCCACTCATTGACCCAACGACCGGCAAGTCGATGGGCTTGCCGGCTACGTCCCTCGTCCCGGAAACCGACTTTCTTCAGCGCCCGCCGGGACCCCACATTCCCTTCGATGACCACCGCCTCGATCCGATGAAGCGACATCGTCCGGAAGCCGTACTGGCATATCAACCGAAGAGCTTCCGTCCCGAATCCGCGCCCCCAGTACTTTCGACGCAGCCAAAATCCCACCTCCGCCACGTCGTTCGAGCGAGACCAGTGGAACAGCCGGATCTGCCCGATCGCCTTCGTGGAACCCGTTGGAACGATGGCGAACGCGACGCTGTGGCCCTTACGCTGGTCCCGCAGAACCCGTACAATGAATTCCCTTCCGGTTTCGTAGCGGACCCATGGGCGTAGGAACCGCGTCGCTCGAAGATCGCGAAGGACGGGGTCCAACACTCCAGCGTCCGATAGACGAAGAGGGCGGAGCGTGATGAGGTGGCCCCGAATCACTCGTCGGGCCATGCACCGCGAGCATCTTCGCGGTGCTCATCAACACTACGCCCGGCCCGCGGACGCCGCGAGGGAACGCACCGGATTCTTGTATCGGGTTCACCTTCGGACCGCATGGCCGAGACCGACTCCGACCGGGACTTCCGGGAGTACCGGATCTCCGTTGTCTTCCAAGCGCCGCTCCGATTCGCTTACGCTTGGTGCACGGACTACTCTCCCGACGACGCGAAGATCGCGGGAGAGGACCGAGCCTTTGGACTCCAACGACGAATCGTGAAACGAACCACCGACCAGGTCGTGTTCGAGAACCTCTACGACCATGGGAGCGGGTGGGCCTGGGAGCGACACACGGTCGCCTTGATACCCCCCGACCGATGGCACTCGAATGGGTACGGGAACTACCACGAGGCCCACCTTGACTACCATCTGACTGAGCTACCTGGGAACCGGACCCGCCTCGACATGCGATGGGTGTCCAAGCCGACCGGCCTCTCGACGGGACCAAGAACGCCGAGGGCGACAGTAGAGCGGATTGTTCAGCACCTCTGGAGAATCCGCGGCCGGGCGCTTGAGAAGGACTACCGGAGGAGCCTCCGCCGGGCCCGACACGTTCCGCGGCGCTGAATCCCCTGCGTTAGCGGGCCGGCCCCACGACATTCACCAGTGCTGGTCCCTCTCCGACGAGTATGTTGACGACCACGAGGTCCTCCGTTTGGCTCGGGTTCACGTCGCGGTGGATGACCCAGGGTTGGATCCGGAAATGCTCGCCCGGGCGCACCTCGATGGAATCCTTGCCGCCTCGGCCATAGTCGAATCGCAACCGACCGGTGACCAGGAAGCCGAAGAGCGTTCGGCTCCCGTGGTGGTGCCAACCCGACACGACCCCCTTGGCCACACGGGTTCGCCCGAACAGCACCCCGGTGGCCTCGAAAGCCTTGCTTCGCACGATCCCCGGCGTTGGGTCCCCTGGCCGCAGATCCGCCTCACGGACCACATCAATGTCGGGCACGGGTTACGGTCACTCCCGCCGAACGCATAAGGTGCATCTCGGCCAGGTGCCGTCGTCCGGACGGCGCGATAGCCCGATTCCCTTCCGGGTCGCGACACGCGCTATAAGCTCGAATTTGTACGGCGACTGATGCCCTCTAAACGCGGACGGCACAAAGCCAAATCCCCCCGCCGGCCCCCCACCCAGTCCGCGCGGTCGCGCCGGCGGATTCCGAGGTTTTACAAGCTGCCCGTACGCAAGCCTCCGCCCGGCTTGCCGGAGGCTCCGCCCCCGTTCCGGATCGCTCGAAACCTTCCTCCCGGGAATTATCCGCTGTCGCTGGTATTCCCGGGATTTCTCGATGCCCTGCCATTCTCCAAGTATCCCGGTCCCGCGAACCGAACGTGGGCGATCGCTGAGGGGACAAGCATCCAGATCGTCGATGACGAATCCTGGATGTACGTGGCTCCGCGTGTGCCTCCTCCCTTCGCGGAGGAGGTAGGCTGGAAGCCGCACACCAGTCGCACCAACTGTATCGTAGTGGGTCGCCGGCATTTGGTTGAGAGTCCCTCCATTACGCTCTACATGGACATCTACCACGAGTTCTTCCACATCCTGCAGCGGGAAGACGGCCGAGAGCTCTGGGACGACGCGTACGACTACGTAGACAGCCCGACCGAGCTCGAGGCGTACCGGTTCTCGCTTGCGGAGGCGCGCCGCCTCGGCGTCCCCGATTCCTTCCTACGGCATTATCTCGAGGTGGAATGGGTCAGCCCTGCCGACCACTTGCGGCTACTCAAGAATCTGGGAGTCGAGCTGCCACCCTGATCCGCGGTACGACGGCTTCGCGCGCGGCGTCCCCAGCGGCCCAAACCCCAGCGCGGGGTCGGTGCCCTCCGCGTCAATACGCTACGCCGATTGCCTCGGCTAAGAAGCGGTTCAATGGATCGAAGGAACGGTAGAGAGCGATGAACTGGTCGGGAAAGTCCCGACCGGTTATCACCGCGTCCTCGACCGGAAGCCCACTGGTGTATTCCTTGCGCTTGAGGTCACCGATAAACGGATGGCTGGGGTCAAACCCGGGCGGCGGTCTCTTCAGCATCTCTCCCTCGATGTCGGGGACCGTGGCGCGCACCTTCTCCCAACTCGCCGACCGGTGGACGATGGCCTGGCGGACCTGGAGCAGGCGTCGGGGCTCCGGCATCCAGATCCCGGCGTCGACCCAGGAGTCGCCGGGAGCGACATGGAGGAAGAACCCCGGAAGGTGCGCCTCCTCCGACCCCACCGGCTCGTGCCGGAAGCGGATGCCGACCGTGGTGCAATAGGGACTCTTGTCTCGGGAGAAGCGGATGTCTCGATAGATCCGCATGACCGAGCCTCGGAGCGGAGCCCGCACGTTGGGCTGGTGGCATGGACCGGAAATCAACGGACCCTCGGCGGGGGCGCCCGGGGAATGGACCCGTATCCAGAACTAGATCCTGGGGGCTCCGCCGCCCAACCCTTTCCGTCTTCTTTCTTGGGCGCTCCCCGGACCAACGAAAGGGGTTCTCCCTCGCCGACCTCGAGGAGTGGAAGCGCAAACGTGCTACAATCCGGCCGCCATCAGCACGTTCATCGCGAGCTGGTGGGTCCGCTCGGGGGTGCCGTTGGCGTCCACGCGGACCCAGCGCGGCGGCTGGAACATCTGCTCGAACTTGCGGCGCACCCGCTCGAGGTACGCCGGGCCTTCGTCCGGGTCGAGCTGGCCGGTTGCCTCGACACGTCGCATGGCGACGTCGGTCGGAGCGTCGAGGTACAGTACGATGTCCGGTTCGATGGCCAGCGCGAGCTCGATCCGTTCCAGCTCTCTCCACCGATCGGGGCTCAGGGCGGCGTACTGGTAAGCGAGCGTGGAGTAGAACGACCGGTCCTGGATGACCACGTCTCCGTGCTCGAGGGCGCGCTCGATCTGGGGCCGTAGCATCTCGCGATCAACGGTGAGGCAGAGCGCTGCGGCAAACGAATCCGTCGACTTGAGCCGATGGAACTCGTCGCGGAGAAACTTGTCCGCCGGTTCGTGGAAGCTGGAGATCGAATGGCCCCTCGAGAGGAGCGTAGGGACCAGCCTCGAGGCCAGCTCGGTCTTGCCGGTGCCGTCGATCCCCTCGATGGCCACGTAGATGCCGCGTTGGCTCAATTTCGCTTCTCCGCCCCGGCTATCGGCCGGCGCGACTGAATCGCGGGTGGGCTGTCGGAGCTTTCCGGGGGATGTCCACCCGGGAAATAAATCTCTTCGCGCGCTGCCGGTCCGCTCGGGCTCCACCGTGCGGAGCTTATGCGGTGTTCCGCAGTGCCATGCCCTATGCAGCCGGGGACTCCGCTCCCGTCGTCGCCCGTCGCGAACGTCCTAGTCGTGACCACCCCCTTCGTGCCGGGCTACCGGATCGTGCGAACGATCGGAGTCACGTGGGGCCTCATCGTCCGGTCTCGCGGTCTCGGCCGAAACATCACGGCGGGACTGCGCAGCCTCGTCGGCGGGGAGATCACCGAGTACACTCAACTGCTGGACCAGGCCCGTCAGGAAGCGCTCCAACGGCTGCAGCACAATGCGATGGTTCTCGGAGCGAACGCCGTGATAAGCGTCGGATTCGATTCCTCGGAGCTCGGCGAAGTCATGTCCGAGATTCTGGCGTACGGCACGGCAGTTCAAGTCGAGCCGGAACCGGTCGCCCCGCAGCCCGTCACTCTCCGCTGAGAGGAAGAGCGAGGGACCGGTCGGCTTCTGACGGACCGGGCTAGTTGGCCGCCAGACGGATTTTCGCGCCAACTACTACGGCTCCGTAATATACGGTACCGAACCATATTGCGGCATGGTCCGGGTCGCAGGACTCGAGCGGAGAGGGGCGCATCCCGTCCTTCAATTCCATCCCGCTGTTGGAACCCCGTTCGAGAGCCTCACGGCGAGTCTCCGGCTTATCCGCCGCCTGGTGGCAGAGCAGCTCGAGCAGGACCACCTCGCCGTCACCGATTACTGGGCTCTGACGTGGATCGCTGGTGGGGAGACCAGTCCCACAGCGCTGGGACGAGTTCTGGCGGTCTCCCCCGCGGGCATGACCGAGCTCCTTGACCGACTCGAGGCTCGGGGTTTAATCCGCCGGTCGAAGAACCCCGGTGACCGGCGAGCCACTGTTCTGACGTTGACAGCGGCCGGTCGCCGGCTTAGGCACCGCGCGGCGATTCGCTGTTCCCGGTTCCTTGACCACTTTGCCTCCGAAATCAGCCCGGGTGGGCACGAAGCTCTTCGCACCGTTTCGAACGAGCTGGCCGAGATCCTGGCCCGGCGGGGCAACCGCTCCTCCCGCGTGTCGTGAGGACCGATGGTCGCGTACAAGTGGACCGTACTTTCGAACACGACCATGGGCGCGCTGCTCGCGTCCCTGGACGGAACGATCCTGCTGATCGCCATGCCGGTGGTCCTGCGGGGCGTCGGGGTGAACCCGTTCCTTCCAGCGAGCTTTCCCATCTTGATTTGGCTCCTGCTCGGCTACGGAGTGGTCACCGCCACGCTCCTCGTGACGGTGGGCCGACTGTCGGATATGTTCGGACGCGCCCGGATGTACAACATGGGCTTCGCGATCTTTTCCACCGGGTCGATCTTCCTCTTCCTGGATCCGTGGAGAGGGGCAGCCGGGGCGTGGGCCCTGGTCAGCTTCCGGCTCATCCAAGCGCTCGGGGCCTCCTTCCTGTTCGCCAACTCGGCGGCGCTCATCACGGACGCGTTTCCCGCGTCGGAGCGCGGAAAGGCCATCGGAATCAATCAGGTGGCGTTCATCGGGGGCTCGTTGGTTGGGCTTGTGGTCGGAGGAATCCTCGCGAGCATACCCACGCTGCACCTGGGCCCGCTCGTGATTCCCACGTGGCGGCTGATCTTTCTGGTGAGCGTGCCCGTGGGCGTAGTTGGCACGCTGTGGGCCTACGCGAAGTTGCGGGAGACCTCGACCCGCCGATCGGGCCAACGGATCGACTTCGTGGGTAATGCATTGTTCGGGGTCGGTCTCACGCTGGTCCTCATTGCGACGACCTACGGGCTTCTCCCGTATGGTTCCTCGAGCATGGGGTGGTCGAGCCCCTGGGTGATCTCCGGACTGGTCGTAGGAGTGGGGCTTCTCATCGCGTTCCTGTTCATCGAGACCCGCGTCGCGGACCCGATGTTCCGGCTCGCGTTGTTCCGGGTCCGCTCGTTCGCGGCGGGCAACGCGACCGCCTTCCTTGGATCGCTGGCCCGGGGGGGCATGATGCTGCTCCTAGTCCTCTGGTTCCAAGGGATCTGGCTTCCCCTGCACGGGTACTCCTTCTCGGAGACCCCGTTCTGGGCGGGTGTCCTGATGATGCCGATGATCGCCGGCTTCCTGGTCGCGGGTCCGCTGAGCGGATACCTCTCCGACATGCGGGGCCCGAAGCTTCTCGCCACGACGGGCATGGCCATTGCGTCGGTGACCTTCTTCGGCCTCGCTTCGCTGCCCACGAACTTCGCGTACTGGCAGATGGGACTGCTACTGTTCGTCCAGGGGTGCGGCATGGGCATGTTCGCCGCGCCGAACGCGGCCGCGGTGATGAATTCGGTTCCTCCCGAGAACCGCGGCGTGGCATCGGGCATGCTAGCCACGTTGCAGAACTCGGGCCAGCAGGTCTCGCTCGCGATCTTCTTCACGATCGTCATCATCGGCCTGGCCTCGGGGCTTGGCAACTCGGTCCATCAGGCGCTCAGTGCCGCGCAGGTGGGCTCCCCCGACAACCAAATCCTCGGCCGCATCGTCGCGGGGAACC
>JASHQC010000031.1 GCA_030037735.1 Thermoplasmata archaeon | reverse complement strand
TCGATCGACATGGCGAACCGGATCCGGACGGCGCACCTGCGGATTTTGCCCCGGAGCAGCCATTACCCGGTGCTCGAGCAACCACGGGAATTCCTCGGCCAACTCTCCGAGTTCCTCGAGGACGTCACCGGCGATTGAGTGCGCCGGGCCGGGCCATCGCCGGCCTTCTCGGATGCGATCCCGCTTCCGGCATTCCGGAGGTGCACGACGATCGCCGACACTACCCGGTCCACGGGCTGGGTCGCGTCGATTCCAACGCCCGCATCAAATCGGCCGGACTTCGCGTAGACTGCTCGAGTGGCCTCGCGTCCATAAGAGGGGCCTCGTCGCCTGTCGCGCTCGATGCAGACGGCCAGCGGTGCGTTTAGGGTGAAAATGTAGTAGACGTAGTCCAGTCGACCCACCAGGTCCGCGATCTGCGCCTTCCAGTAGAAGTTCCCATCGAAAACCACGGGTGTCCCCTTCGCCAAGAACCTCTCGGCTCGCTCGGCTGCAAACTCGTTGGCCCTTAGGAACTCGGAGAGGTGACTGGCCTTCCAGAGGGCGTGTTCGTCGAGAATTCGATCGATGGAGACGTACTCGGCGCGGTTCTCCTTGGCCAATCTCTTGGAGACGGCGGACTTCCCGACTCCCAATGGACCCCGGATGAGTACGTAGTAGCTCATGGGTCGGCCTTGGGTCGCGTCCTAGGCGGAGCGTCCGTTGTTTTCACTCTACCGGCTTCGCTCCGGCAAAGCGTATATAGCGACCCTTAACTGGCCGCTGCCCTTGGCTTTTGCGACAATGGCTCCGTCCACGTCCCTTCCTGGCGGTCGTGGGCGAGCGGCGGGAACGCAGATCCGCACCGAGGATTTCACGCGGTTCGAGCGCGCCCGGATCCTCGGCGCCCGCGCCCTGCAGATCTCGCTGGGAGCGCCCCTGTTGGTGGAGACGCCTGCGGGACTGATCGATCCGGTCGAGATCGCGGAACTCGAGTTCGGTGCGGGCGTGATCCCGATCACGGTACGCCGCGCTCCGCGGGACCAATAGGCCATTTCGCGAGCGTCGGGCGGAATCACACGCCGGCCGTGTCGAGCACGTGGGAACAGTCGCAGCTACGGGGCGCGTCCAATCGGGGCAGCAGGGCGCCCAACACGCCCTGCATCTGCGCGACGTTCGCCTGCATGACGCGGACGATCTCGTGGGCGTCTACGGGATGCTCGGCCCACACGTCGTAGTCGGTCACCATCGCAAGCAGTCCGTAACAGAGCGCCCGTTCCCGTGCGAGAGTGATCTCCGGCACCAGCGTCATGCCGATGATGTCTGCGAACCCTCGGAAGAACCGGGACTCCGCTCGAGTGGAGAATCGCGGGCCTTCCACGCAGACGTACGCCTTGCGCTCGTGAAACGGCGCCCCGACGCTCTTCCCCGCCGCGGCCGCCTGAGACAGAACCTGCGGACAGAACGGATCGGCCATGGAGATGTGGTACGTTTTCCCGCCGTCGTAGAACGTGGTGGGCCGGAGCTTCGTGAAATCGACGAACTGGTTCGGGAGCACGAACTCACCGGGCTTGAGTTCCTCTCGGAGCGAGCCGACGGAGCTCACCGATAGGATCGTGTCCACTCCGAGCTGAACCAGAGCGTCAACGTTCGCACGATAGTTGACCCGGTGGGCGGGGATGGCGTGACCCGGTCCGTGACGGGGAAGAAAGAACACGCGCACGGCACCGACCCGCCCTTCCTGAATCGCCGCGGACGGGGGGCCCCACGGCGTGGAGACCTGGTGCGTAGCGGTCGGCGTGAACAGACCGGGGTCGTAGATCCCCGACCCGCCCACGATCCCCACGACCCGGTGACCGGCGCTCATTCCTCCTCCGGTGGCGAGGAGGGAAGCTGAGCCCGCGCCAGCAGTCGGGCCAGCGTCAGGTCGCCTCGCGTTCGTTCAAGGAGCGCCCGGGCCACGTCCTGCTTGGGCTTCAGCGACACGATACTTCTCGGGGCTTCGAATCGCATCAGGGCATGAGTCAATTCCTCCATCAATGCCAGCAGCCGCTCGGCCTCAGGAAGGTCCCCGGCCGACAGCTCCTCGAGCACCCTACGCCGGAGTTCCCCTATCAGGTCGCCCAAACCGAGGAGGTACGGCTCCGGCTCGACCCCGATGTCGGCGGGCCCGGGCAGCTCTCCCCCTTGGAACGTGGCATCGAGGAGCACGGCCTCCACGCATTCCTGGAGGGCGGCGAGTACTGGACCCGCGTCGAAGCCGGCCTCCTCGCGCAGCGTCTTGGTGAGCTCGCGCGCTCCCGCGCGCACGTCCCGAACGGCCTCTTCGAGCCGGCGCCCCTGATGGAGTTGGTGCATCACGAACTGCGATTGCCGGCGGAGCTGCCGGGCCCGCTCGATGAGCTCGTCCCGCCGGGTCTCCCGGCGTTTCAGATGGGTCTCGATCTCGACGAGCGTCTTTTCGGAGATTGCCGGCGGCGGAGCCGGCTTCCGGCGTTCACCGGAAGAGCGTGAACCGGGTATCGTCCTCCCCTCCATCGAGCAGACCGAGGCGAACGCCGGCGTCCAGCCACCCGTGGGCGTAGCTCACGGCGGCCAAGGCTCGCTCGAGGTCGCCGCGTTCCTGGAAGTGCCGGGCGTCCGCGAGATAGGCGCGGGCCATCGTCAGGAAATCCTGGGCGGCACCCTGAAGGAACGACCGTCCCGGGACCGAGGGCCGCACGCGGGCGAGCGCCTCCGTCGTCAGGCGCAGGTACTTGTCGAGAAGCTCCGTCGACGTCACCGGTCCGACGGGGGAACGCGCACGGACTTGGGAACCTTCTCCCAATCCTTCAGGAACCGAGCGAGGCCGACATCGGTGAGGGGGTGGTTCGCCAGCTTCTCCATCACCGCGTACGGGAGGGTCGCAATGTCGGCGCCGGCCTTCGCGGCGTCGAGCACGTGGACCGGGTGCCGGATGCTCGCCGCGAGCACCTGCGTCGGGAAGTGGTAGTTCCGGTAGATCTGCACGATGTCCCGGATGAGCGCCATGCCCTCCTCGCCCGCATCGTCGAGGCGGCCGATGAACGGGCTCACGTACGTCGCGCCAACCTTGGCCGCGAGGAGCGCTTGGTTCGCCGAGAAAACGAGCGTCATGTTGACGCGGATCCCTTCGGCCGCGAGGACTTTCGTCGCGGAGAGACCCGCCGGCGTCATGGGACATTTTACGTAGATCGCCGGGTGGAGAGCGGCCAGGTACCGGCCCTCCTGGAGCATCCCTTCCTTCTCGGTCGCCACCACTTCGGCCGAGACGGAAGGCACGCCGACGGCGCAGATCTCCTTCAGCACGTCCTCGAAGACCCGGCCCTCCTTTGCCACGAGGGAAGGGTTGGTCGTCACGCCGTCGAGGATCCCGACCTCCCACATCGATCGGATCTCGTCCAGGTTCGCGGTATCGAGGAAGAGCTTCATCGAACCTCTAGAGCTGTCCCGACCCACGTCCGTTGCACTACGAAACCTTTCCGCGGATTTTCAGGAGCTCCCAAGCCTCGTCCAGGGCGCGCTTCTGCGACAATCCGTAGTGGTCGAGCAGCGTCCAGGGATTGCCGCTCTCTCCGAACAGGTCCGGAACGCCGACCTGCCGGACCGGCACGGGGTGGGTGGTCGAAATCGCCGACGCGACGAGGTTGCCCAGGCCCGTCAGGACGTTGTGTTCTTCCATCGTCAGGATCGCCCCGGTGTCCCGAGCGGCCTGGATGAGCGCTTTCTCATCGGCCGGCTTAATGCTGGCAAAATCGAGCACACGGGCCTCGACGCCGGCCTGATGGAGCTCTTCCGCCACGTCGAGCGCCCGGGCGAGCATCGCTCCGACCGCCACGACCGTGAGGTCGGAGCCCTCGCGCAGTCGCGTCGCGCGACCCAGGGTGAAGGAGCCGTCCGTGACGATCGGTAGGTTCTCTCGGGTGAGCCGGAGGTACGCGGGTCCATCGAAGGACGCGACGGCGAAGGTGGCGGCGCGGGTCGTCGGCGCGTCACCGGGCACCACGACGGTCATACCGGGGAGGCTGCGCATCAGCGCGATGTCTTCCAGCATCTGGTATGGTGCCCCATCGCCACCGACGAGCAGACCGGCGTGGGTCGCCACGATTTTCACGTTCGCTCGATTGTAACACACCGAGAGCCGGACCGCACCGTACGCCTCGCCGGCCACGAACACCGCGAAGCCGCTCACGAAGACCGTTCGTCCCCCTAGAGCGAGTCCGGAAGCGATGGACATCATCGTCGGCTCCATCACGCCGATTCGCAGGAACCGCTCCGGGAACCGCTGTCCAAATGGCCCGGCCCGCGCCGAGCCCGGGAGGTCCGAATCGAGCACCACCAGCGCGGGGTCCCGTTCGCCTAACTCGGCCAGCGCCTGACCGTATGCCTCCCCGAGGCTCCCGGACGTTCGAGCGAGCAAGCTCTCTCCTCAGAGGCTCCCGCCCAGTTCGGCCAAGCCCCGTTCCGTTTCCTCGCGGTTCGGCGACCTCTCCCGCCAGGCCGGCTGGTTCTCCATGAACGAGACCCCCTGACCTAGGACCGTACGAGCGATGATCGCCGTAGGTTGTCCCTTCGTCTTTCGAGCCTGCCCGAGCGCACCGAGTATCGCCGGGAAATCGTGGCCGTCGATCTCCAGGGTGCTGTACCGGAAGGCCCGGAACTTCTCGGCGAGCGGCTCGATACCGGGCGCGTTCTCCTTTCCTCCATCGGTTTCGCGACCATTCCGGTCGACGAGGACCACGAGGTTATCGAGGGCGTACTGGCCCCCGGCCATCAGCGCCTCCCACGTGGTCCCTGCGCGGCACTCGCCGTCGCCGACGACCGCGTAGACCCGACTCGGCCGCTTCGCTAGCCGGGCGTCGAGGGCCATGCCCACGGCCATCCCCAGCCCCTGTCCCGACGAGCCCGTGGACGCCTCCACTGCCGGGAGGGTTCGGTGGTCCACCTGCCCTTGCAATGGGCTCCCCTCCTCCCTTAGCGTGGGGAGCACTTGGGCGTCGAGGAAGCCTCGACGGGCCAGCGCGGAGTAGAGCGCCGGAGCGGCATGGCCCTTCGAAAGCACCAGCCGGTCTCGGTCGGGCCAGCCGGGATTTCCGGGGTCAATCCGCAACTCGTGGAACACGAGCGCCACCAAAAGGTCGGCGGTGGAAAGACTTCCTCCCAGGTGGCCGCTTCCGGCCCGGTAGGTCATCCGGAGGACGTCCTGCCGAATCTGACGCGCCGTGGCCGAGAGCTGTTCCACGGTTTCCGGAAGGGCCCCGGACGCGCTCACGGGAGGGCTTCCCTTGGGACGTTCATGTTAGGGGACGGACGACACGGCGCGGCGACGCGCGGCTCGTGGTCTTTTGGGCGCGGGTTCGGGCAGGGTCGTCACCAGCGACCGGAGGGTCACCAAGTCCTGTCGGTAGGCATCGTAATCGTCGCCGCTGAGCGGAGTCTCGAGATACCCCGGCGTGGAGTTCCATCGACGATCGTTCACGACTCGCCGGAATCCCTCCAGGCCCAGCTCTCCTTTCCCGATGTTCTCGTGCCGGTCCACCCTCGAGCCCAGAGGACCTTTGGAATCGTTCAGATGGAACGCGAGCACGTTCCGGAGACCGACGGTGGAGTCGAGGTGCGCGGTCATCTCGGCATACTGCTCGTCGGTCCGGAAGTCGACGCCGGAGGCGAACAGATGGCAGGTATCGATCGCCACTCCGATGCGTTTGGGGTCGGAAACGTGGTCTAGCACCCAGGCGAGTTCTTCGAAAGTCGCTCCCAGGGTCGATCCTTGCCCGGCCGCGTTCTCGAGCAGCGCCCGGCAGGCTATCCCCGGCGTCTCGCCGACGGCCCAGTCGATGCTCTCCACGATCCGCCGGAGCCCCGCTTCCACTCCCTCGCCGATGTGGGCCCCGGGATGGAAAATCAGGGCGGGCACCGCGAGCTGCTCCGCGCGGCGGAGCTCGTCCACGAAGGTCTTGCGGGACCGGGTGAGCAGGGCCTTCTTTGGCGACGCCAAATTCGGGAGGTAGCTCTGGTGGACGGCGCAGCTCCGGAGCCCCTCGCGCCGCATCGCGGCCTGGAACGCCTCGGCATTCGCCGGGTCGATCGGGGCGGAGCCCCACATCTGGGGGCTCTTGGAGAAGATCTGGATCGCCTCGCAGCCAATCCCGTGGCCGGTGACGACGGCTTCGGGCAACCCCTCGGCAATCCCGATATGCGCGCCCAACCACATGAGGCGGTCCGACCTCCGAGGGTGATTTAATCGCTTGCGAGGCGCCCCAAGGGGGCCCTTGGCACCTCATTTTCGGGGTGGTCGGGGTGGAGGCCGACAGCTTTCCGCGTTTCCCGTAGACTCGCGTACTTCAGTACCGCGCGGATCGCCAGTGGGCTTAACTTCCGGGTTCGGAATGAGACCGGGTGTTGCCCCACCGCTTTGGCCGTCGGCCAGTTGGCGGAGCAGGACTTCCGTATTTAACGTTCCCAGTGGCGCGGTGCGTTGCCGCTACTTCCGGTCCTTGAGGACCCGGTCGGCGGCCTTCTCGACCCAGTCGAGCCCCCCGCGCCCGAACCGCTCGGCCAACCGGAGGCTGATTCGCGCGGCGGCGAGCGCGTCGCGCGCCACATCCTTGGCGAGTGTCTGGACCTCTGCGGCGATGTCCGGAGGGTCCGCAGGGGGCTTGGAGGCGGCCATATCGTACCTCGTAGCTCGAGGAGGGTCAAATCGCTTGCCCGTACCCGCCACCGGGCGCCGGGTAGCGCGTCGACGGGAACTGCAGCTGGATACGCTCCCACGGGTGAAGGATGTCCCCGACCGAGGTGGCCACACCGGCGAGGAGCCCGATGGCCGGAGGGATCAGGAAGAGCTCGAGGATGTGGGAGTAGGTGAGGGAGATCGTGAATCCATGGATAGTGGCGGTGTAGACCGGGTTCTGCAAGAGATAGAATATGTAGATCAGGTCGAAGCCGGCGGACATCACCCGCACGGGTCCCCACGCTCTCGTCGGCTTGGTGGCGATGGACAGTCCGGCGAGGATCGCCACGATCGCGCCCGCCACCAACAGGAAATCGGGCTGGATGGGCGCCGACAGCCCGTACTTCGCAGCGTACCCTTCGAGATAGTACGGCAGGTATCCAACGAGCCCGAAATACAGCAGCGTCAGGCTGACCGCCCCCGCGATCCGTGCGCCGGATACGCCGGGCGGTTGGTACGGTGCGAACGCGGGAGTGTTCCTCCGAGCGGTCGAGGAGGGGTTCGCGGGCGGGCTGAACTGAGCTCCGCTCATTCGATCGGCTCCGTAGGGAGGTTGATGCTGAACGGCGGGGGACCCGGCGAGGAGAACACGGAGGTGATCGTGTCCCCGCTGAACGAACAGGTATCGGGGGCATAGATCGTCTCCATCAGAGTGACAGGCCCCGGGTGGGTTTCGACCGGGAACGTCTGTCGAGTGCATACCGTTCCATTCCCCTCCGTCACCGTCGCCTCGATGGCTCCCGTCATCACCAGGCCGGGGGTGTGGTTCTCGAAGAAGATCGTGACAGGGATTGCGATGGTGTCATTGGGCTCGGGTGTGGGCGTTCCGTTCGAGTAGCTCAGGTTCGCGAATGGTGCGCCCCAGTGGTAGTTGAACGCGACCTTGAGATTGATAGGAACGACGGCGGCATAGGAGGCGTTCAGGAACAACACACCCTGAAGCTCGGCGTCGTTCAGCAGAAGGAACGGACCGGCGGGATTGGCCATGTCGAAGGCGGTGAGGAGGCTCACGTTCCCCATTCCGTAACCGGGGATGTTCGTGGGACCGGCGGTGGTCACGGCGAGCGGCGTCGACTGTATGGTCTGGTTGATGAAGATCGCGACCAGCGTCAGGCCCCGCACATTGTAGTATCCCTGGTTCGGGATCGGAAACGTCACGTTGACCAGGATGTTGGTGCCGATGGCCTCCGCCGAAAGCGAGTGGTGCAGCGTGCCGGCCTGCTTGGCGATCCCCTCCCCCATCTGGACGGCCGAGAAGGCGACCGTGGCGAGGAAAAGCACCAGGAAGACCAGCGCCAAGATGGCCAGCACCCGGAGGATCTGGGCGAGCCGGTAGAGTGCCGAGGGCCTTGGCCCCATCATCGAGGCCGCGCCCGCGCCGGCATCCGTTCGTCGGCGGACCAGATGTACCAAGTTCCGTGGGCCTGCGCGAACTCTCGTCCATTTCCATCGTCGAGTTTCCCCTCGACGAAGGCCAAGTGCCGACCCCGGCGGAGGACCTCTCCCTGCGCCACGAGCTCCACGCCCTTCCGGGCCGACCGCAAGAACTCCACGTATAGGGAAGTGGTCGCGGTCGACTCGCCCTCGGTGAGCAGGCTCACAACCGCACCCCCCATGGCCGTGTCGAGCGCGGTGGCGTAGACTCCCCCATGGACGACGCCGTTGATGTTGAGATGTTTCGGCCGCACCTTCCCTCGGACCGTGCAGACGCCTGGCCCGGATCCCTCCGGGTCGATGACGAAGCCGATCGACCGGTGGAATCCGGCCATCCGCGCCACCGTTCTCCAGCTGCGCGGGAGCCGTAGGGGGCGCGGCTCCGACGGACGGACCGGCCGTTTCATGGTCGTATCATTCCTCGGTCAAGAATAAAGAGCCCTCGGTTGCGCCGTCGCTCCGGACGCCTATGTAGGCGGGGCGGTACGCGAGAACCGGGCCCGAGATGACGCAACGTTCCTCTCGTCCGAGGTCGGCGGGCTACGAAGCGGCGCCCAACATCGCCCTGGTCAAGTACTGGGGTATGCGCGACGAGCGATTGGTCCTCCCCAACAACTCCTCACTCTCGATGACGGTGAGCCGTCTGCGGACTCGCACCTGGGTCCGCTTCGACCCGTCCTTGCCGTCGGACCGGTTGTGGTTGAATGACCGGCCCGCGGAACCCGGGCCGCTGCAGGGCGTGGTGGATTTCCTCAATTTGGTCCGGGAGGAGGCAGGGATTTCCTTGTTTGCGGAAGTGCGCTCTCTCAACAACTTTCCCACCGCGAGCGGACTCGCGAGCTCGGCGAGCGGCTTCGCCGCGCTGGCCGGCGCCGCGAGCGCCGCCGCCGGTCTTCACCTCTCGCCGCGCGAACTGTCTCGACTCGCGCGGAGGGGATCCGGTAGCGCGAGCCGGTCGATATTTGGCGGCTTCGTGGAGTGGCAGGCCGGCCATCGGACCGATGGCCAGGATTCCTATGCCCGGCCGGTATTATCGCCAGACCATTGGCCGGACCTTCGGGACGTGGTCGTCCTCGTCGCCGACGCGCCCGAGAAGAGCGTGCGGTCGGCTCGCGCGATGCAGGACACGGTCCGGACTTCTCCCTATTATGCGGAGCGCCTCCGCACCGTTCCGGGGCGGCTCGCGGCGATCCGTAGCGCGCTCCGGACGCGATCCTCCGACCGGTTCCTCGATCTGCTCATCGAGGAGTGCGACGACTTCCGGCGCGTGTGCGAGACGACCGTCCCGTCGTTGGACTACCTCACGACCACCTCTCGAGCCGTCCTCGCGGCGGTACTCGACCTCAACCGGGAGGCCCGTCACCCGATCGCGGGGTACACGCATGATGCCGGAGCCCACGTCCACGTGTTCACTTTCCATCGGCACGTTCCCATCGTTCGGGCCCGCCTGCAACGAATACCGGGGGTCGCGGACACCCGGGTGCTCTCGCCGGGTCCGGCGGCGCGACCGATCCGCCGCGGGGCCGCCTGATCCTACGTGATGCGACGGTCGAAGTCGGGCGGTGGAACGTCCAAGCCCATCCGCTGGAGGATGGGAGTGATCTCAGCGATGTACCGCTGCCGGGCCTCCTCGTTGGTCCACCGCTTGAGGCCGAACTCGATCGCCTTGCGGCTGGTCTCCGAGTGGGAATGGCCGAACATGTCGAGCGCCCGCGGGTACCACTTGCGGACGGCGGCCTGCGCTTCCTCGGCCGTCCCGGAGTACTGGGGACCGTCGTGGACCATCCGGCGGAGCACGTTGGCGCCGAAATTGAGGTGAAGCTGCTCCTCCGACAGCATCAGCGGCATGGCCCGGGCCAGGGGACCGTAGGAGCATTCCTGGAAGGCCCGGAGCTGGTAGACGCCTACGCGGTCGACAAGGCACGTGAAGGCGCCGACGTCGGACCAGGCATCGAACTTCATGTTGAACGCGTCGAGCTTGTGTTCTCCCTCCTTCTTCGAGAGTAGGTCGTCAATCCAGACCTGTCCTTCCTCCCCGAAGTCCTTCAAGATACGGCAGGCCTGTAGCCCGTGGCGGGCCTCGTCGGCGACAATCCGCGCCTCGATCCACCGGTCTTCGAGGGTGGGCGCGCGGTCGAGCCAGGGGCGATGCTGCTGGATGGAGGCGAACTCGGTGTCCGCCTGCACGACCATCAGCTTCACGATGAGCTTTCTCAGTTCTTCGGGCAGTTCCCCGGGCGTCTCGTACTTCCGAACTCCCACCGACGAGCCCCAGAGGATCTCCCGGACCGGCTCGATGGTGCCTCCCTCACGAAGGTTCTTGGTGGTCGGTGCCGGGCCGGGCGAGGGAGGACTGTCCGGGCCCGAGTGCGGAGAGTTCTGCATCGTCCCACGCTCTCCCAGGGTACGGTGTCAACGGCCCTTAAAGGTGGGCTTGCGCTTTTCGACGAACGCGGAGATGCCTTCCTTGGCGTCCTCCGTGATGAAGAGTTCGTTCTGGAGTTCCCGCTCCAGGGCCAGCCCCGCGGGCAACGGTTCCTCGATCCCTTCGACCACCGACCGCTTGATCAGGCTCACGGCGCGGGAGGGTCCGTGGGCCAGGGTCTTCGCGTACTGGTGGACGTCGTCGGCGAAGGTGGCTTTTGGGAACACGTAGTTCACTAGCCCAATCTGGAGCGCTTCGTCCGGAGTCAACAGCCGGCCGGTGATCATCATGTCAAGTGCCCGGGAGGCGCCGACCAGTCGGGGCAGCCGCTGGGTGCCTCCCGTACCGGGGAGCACGCCGAGGGTGACCTCGGGAAGGCCGATCTTTCCGCCCTCCTTGGCCATCATCCGGAGGTCGCAGGCCAGCGCAATCTCCAGTCCGCCCCCCACGCAGTGACCGTTGACCGCAGCAATCACAACCTTCGGGGTCGACGCGAACCGGTTGAGAGTCTCCTGACAGTGGAGACAGAACATGGCCTTGTACTCAGGGGTGCTCCGTTTGAGCATCTCGATGTCCGCGCCGGCGCTGAAGAATCCTTCGAGCCGGCTACCCAGGACGATGACCCGCGCCTCCGAGTTGAACCGCATCTCCTCGAGCGCCTCGTCCATCTCGCGCATCATGTCGAGGTCGTAGGTGTTCGCCTTGGGCTTCTGGATCTCGATGTAGCCGACCCCGTCGCTCAGGCGCGTGTGAATGTACTTGCCGTCCATCGACCGTTTCGCCGTCCCGGCCCGCGCAGCCGGGCCCAGGATAAATGGAATCCGTATCCCCGAGGCTCGATTTCGACGTTCCGGACTCTCACGACGAAGTAACGCCGGGGTGGAGAATCTCCTGAACGGTCCCATCCGGGAGGCCGACGTATATCCGCCGCGCCAACCCGACGAACAGCCCGGTCTCGATGACGCCGGGCAGGGCACGTAGCTCGTGCTCGAGACGCGCTGGATCTTCGACCCCTCGCTCCGGGAAGAGGTCCAGGAGTTCGTTGCCGTTGTCGGTCAGAACCGGGGCGCCCGTCGTCGGGTCGGCCCGGAGTCGGGGAGACAGCGCCCGATCGGACAACTGGTGGATGAGCCGAATCCGAGCGAATGGAACGATCTCGATCGGAATGGGAGCCCGGGTCCCCAAGCGGGGAACGAGCTTCGTGTGGTCGACGGCGATCACCACCTCCGAGGTCAGTCGCGCGAGGAACTTCTCGCGGAACAGCGCGGCGCCTCCGCCCTTGGTGAGCGACAACGTCGGAGCGACTTCGTCGGCTCCGTCGACCATCACGTCGAAATGGTCGTTCGCTTCGAGGGCCCGTACCGGCAGGCCCAAGGAGGTGGCGAGGCGTTCGGTAGCGGCAGAGCTCGCGACGATCGACAGGTTGTCGCCCCCGGGAAAGCGCTCGGCCAATGCCCGGATCGCAAACGACGTCGTAGACCCAGTACCCAGCGCGACCCGTTGGCCGGCACGCACCCGGTTGGCCGCGGCCCGGGCGGCCAGTGCTTTTTCCTCGTCGATCTCCACGAGGCTGACCTTTCCCCGGCGAGGGAGGGCCCAGAGAGATAAGTCCTCCGCGGGCCCGATGCGGTGCCAAAAGAGAGATGACCGAACGACCCCTGCGTTGGCAAATGGCCGATCGTGCCGGAGACGGGACCGCCCCTGTCGTGCTGTCGATGGGAGGCTCCGTCCTGATCACGGGCGACGAGGACGAACGGTTCCTTCCCGACCTCGCGGCGCTGCTCCGGAAGGTCGTACACGATTTCCCGTTGGTCGTCACCGCAGGGGGCGGACGGGTCGCCCGTGACTACATCCGACTGGGCCGGGCGTTGAGTCTCACCGAGACCGAGCTGGACGAACTGGGGATTGATGTAAGCCGACTCAATGCGCGGCTCCTCGCCGCCGTCATCGGACCTCCGTGCCCCCCGCATCCACCGACCTCGCTGGCGGAGGCGGTCCGCGAGGCCCACCGGTCGAGGATCGTCGTTCTCGGTGGTACCGAGCCCGGACACACCACGGACGGAGTGGCGGGAATGCTGGCGGAGCGGCTCCGGGCACAGCGACTCGTGAACGCGACGCGGGTTCCGGGGCTGTTTGAGCGCGACCCTCGAAAGGATCCCACGGCCCGGCGGGTCGATCGGTTGGACTACGCCGGCTTCCGCAAGATGGTGGATGCGTCGGTCGCCGGAACGGCGGGGCAACAGTTCGTCTTCGACCGGCTGGGTCTCGAATCGCTCGCCCGAGCCAAAATCCCCCTGCGCATCGTCCAAGGCCGCGACCTGCCCAACCTGGAGCACGCCCTCCGGGGAGAGGAGTTCGTCGGTACCGAGATTCGCTGAATGCGCATCCGGCCAACGCTATACGGTCTCCTTCGTCCCGCCTCTTGATGAATCGCATCGTGCTCCTCGGCCCGCCGGGCGCGGGGAAGGGCACGCAGGCCAAGCGCCTCGCGACGGAGCTGGGCATACCCCACGTGTCCACGGGCGACATGCTGCGGGCGGCCGTCGCCCAGGGGAAGTCCCTGGGTAAGGAGGCCGACGAGTACATGCGGAAGGGCCTCCTCGTTCCGGACGCGCTAGTGCTGGGAATTCTGCGGGAACGTTTGGCGTCCCCGGACGCGCGGCGGGGATTCATTCTGGACGGATACCCCCGGAACGTGGCCCAAGCCCGGACCCTCGCCGAGATCACCCCGGTCGACCACGTTCTCTACTTCGAGATTCCGGAATCCGTGTTGGTCGAGAGAATGTCCCAGCGCCGGAGTTGCCCCACGTGCGGGACCGTGTACAATCTTCTCACGAATCCCCCTCGGACCCCCGATCGCTGTGACCGCGACGGCACCCCGCTCATCCAGCGCCCGGACGACACCGAGGAGGCGGTCCGCACCCGGCTCGCTGTGTACCGTGAGCAGACGCTTCCGCTCCTCGACCTGTACAGGAACCAAGGCCTCTTGCGAACGGTCGCCGCGGCGGGCTCCGTCGAAGAAGTCAACGCCCGCGTACGGGCCGCGCTGCGCTGAGTGGCGCGAGGTTTATAGCCCGAGGGCGGGTCCTCGGTTTCAGCCCGGCTTAGCTCAGTGGTAGAGCGGGGGACTGTAGTCGAGACCGCCGGTCGCCGGCGGCCCCCATGGACATCCTCAGGTCGCCTGTTCGAGTCAGGCAGCCGGGACCTACTCCGCGGGCTCCCGGTCGCAGTAACGGTGAGCAAAGCTCCTAACCCTGTGGTCCTGCCCCGCCTCGATGGCCGACCGTACCCGAGCGCACCCGCGACGGGAACGTTACGACTTCCATTCCCATACTTTTCTCACGGACGGCCGGTCGTCGGCCACCGATATGTGGTGCGAGGCCGACGTGATGGGCCACCGGGCCCTGGCCGTCACCGACCACATCGCACTGGACGACCCCGCACCACTCCTCGAACGTCTCCGTCGGGAGTCCCTTGCCTGGGAGGGCGAGGAGCTCACCACTCTCATCGGAGTCGAGGTGACGATGATTCCACCCCGCAAGATCGCCGACGTGGTCCGGGCGTCGCGCCGGGCCGGCGCGGAGATCGTCATCGTGCACGGGGAGACCCCGGCCAATCCGGTGCCGTCGGGGACGAACCGGGCGGCGGTCGAGCTCAACGATGTGGATGTGCTGGCCCATCCCGGGTTCCTGACGGTCGAGGAGGCGGAGCTCGCCAAGGCCCACGATGTCATATTGGAACTGTCCGCCCGGGCCCTCCATATGGTCACCAACGGGCATGTCGCCCGGACCGCGCTCGAGGTGGGAAACGACCTCGTGGTCGACTCGGACGCCCATGCCACGGATCAGCTCGTATCGGCCGCGCGCGCCCGAGAAATTGCGCGGGGCGCCGGCGTACCGGAACCCGCGGTGGCTCGCGTGCTCCGGGAAACCCCTCAGCGATTGCTGAAACGCTGTGGAAAGGGATAGCCGGCCGACCGCGTCACGCCGGTCCCGGGGTCCCAGGTTCGAGCCGAGCCTCCACGACCAAGTGAAGCGGGATCTGCTCGAGCCATTCCTTCTGAACCCGGACCCCCACGTAGTCGGGAGCGGGGGCCGGTTCCTCCAGATCGACGATCACGAAGCCGGCCTTCCGCAACTCCTTCACGTACCAGGAAAGGGGCCGGTGGTACCCGACGGTCCGCACGACCTTCCCGTCCGGGAGCCTCCACGGGAAGATGTCCGAGTGCGGCTCCCGGTACCCTGTCACCTTGCGGTAGACCGTCGTCGATCCTAGCGCCATCTCGACCTGCCACGCCGAACGAGTGTCCACATCGAAACAGGGATGGCTCAAAGAGCAGACGAAACGGCCGGACGGCACCAGCACGCGGCCCACCTCCCGAATCGCTCCGGCCGCGTCGGCGAAATCGATCAAGGCCATGTTCGCCACAGCGAGGTCGAAGCTCCGGTCCGAGAGCATCCGCAAGTCGCTCGCATCGGTCCGGTGATACACCACTCCCAGGGGTTCCGCCTGCTCGCGCGCCCGTGCTCGTTCGAGCAGCGCGTCCGAGGCGTCCACGCCGACGACCTTGGCACCCATCCGGGCCAGCCGTCGTGCGACGTACCCATTGCCGCACCCGAGGTCCAGCACCCGAGTCCCCGCCGTAACCGTTCCAATCCGCGCAAAGAGGCCGGGGTCGATCAGCGTTCGATGCCAGGCGTCCCCGGTGTCCCCCTGCTTCTCGTCGTACCAGTTCCCGAACCCTTCAGGCTCGCCTCCGTCGACCATCCCTACCCCGCCCCGCGTCGAATCCTGTCGATCCACCCCGGGGATGCGGTTGCCGGGATTCGAACCCGGGTAGGTAGCTTGGGAAGCTACCGTCCTAACCACTAGACCACAACCGCGTTGCTGGCCGCTCAAGGGTGGGCACCTATCACCTTTTGGGCAACGAGCGAGCGGAGCCCGGTCAGAGAAGCATTCCCACCGACTCGGAGGAGATGGAGGGCGACACTCCGAGCAGGTCGGCGTTGGTAAGACGCCGGTGGGTTTCGTGCGATAGGAAGCCTCCCTGCATCAGGAGCCGATGCGCCTTGGGAAGGTCGTTCACCGAGAGCGCCACGAGCACCCGCGCGTGCTCCCGCGTGACCAGGAGGGTGATGCTGAGGATGTTGACCCGGCCTTTCGCCAGGATGTCCAACGCCTGGAGCAAGCTGCCCGGCCGGTCCTCCAGGGAGACGGTGATGAGTTCCCTCGTCTCGACGCGGAATTCAGCATCGCGCAGGATCTCCAACGCGCGAACCGGATCGCTGACGACGAGCCGCACGTGTCCCTGAGCTCGCGTCGAGTCGACGGAGACCGCCGCGATGTTGATTCGTTGCTCCGCGAGCCGCCGGAGAACCCCCGCGAGCTGACCGGGCCGATTCGGCAGCCGCAGCGAGAGTTCCTGGATCGTCACCTCGGGCCTCTTGGAGGGCCCCAAGGGGCCCGGAGCTAAAGGTTAGCCCCGGGACGGCGTGCGGCGACGCGCCGAGCGGCCGCGCGTATTTATACAGGAACATGGAGTAAATTCAGAGTGCCCAGGGCCGTTCGGCCAGGGCGAGTCCGAGGCCGATGGGGGTTTCCGTTCGACACCGTGAGCGCTGCGCTCGTCTCCGGCGGTTCCGGAAGAGCCGTCGCGGGCTCGTGGCCGTCGTGGGAACCCTGCTCTCCCTGCTCGTGTTCCTCTCCATGTTCGGGACCTTCCTCACCTTCTACCTCCCCCTCTGGATGTCCGACAACGAGGCGAACTTTGAGGCGGGCATTGCGACCTCGTTGGCCGAGTTCCAATCGAATTTGGAACTGCAAGGCGAGACGGGCAGCCCGCCGACGCTGACCACCCCGTTCACGATGAGCTCCGCGAACGTTCCCCTCCTCTCGGTCCCGACGACCGCCGTCCTCCAGTTCCTACCTCGAACCCCCGGAGTGTCGGTCAGCCTGTCGATACCGAACTTCCTCGCCGCCAACACCCCCTACATTCAGACCTTCGGGGGGAGCCTCGGAACGTTGTACTTCACCCTCCCGAACCGGTACTACAGCCCCGTGAACTTCGAGGTGGAGGACGGAGCGATCATCCAGTCGACCAGCGACACGAACCAGCTGATCGCCTACCCGCCGATCTTCGAACTCGAGAAGACCGGCAGTTCGTTGAGCCTGACCCTAATGCTGATGCAAATGTACGGGAACGCGACTCGCCTCATCTCCCCCGGAACGATCGAGGTCTACTCGACCCTCCTGGGGGATACCCAGACCCTCGAGAACAACCGGACCGGAGCCGTGGCCTCCCTGTATCTGAACGTCACGACGCACTTTCCCTGTGCCTGGTCGACCTTCTTTACCCAGAGCCGGGCCCTGGCCAACGTGAGCGCCTCCCAGATGACCTTGAGCTACACGAGCGGGTACACTCCCTGTACGTCGATCAGCGGGCAGGCCCGGAACGTCAATGTCTACATCTCGAACATCGCCCACGTGACGCTCATGCTCGCCACCTTCCAGGTCTCCTCGGGCATTGGGGTGATCTGACGATGGCGAGCCTCGCGTCCTACCGCGTCAAAATTCCCCGCACCGCCGACGGTGGCCCAGTCGCCGCGGGGGCGGGAGCCCCGGGCGTGCCCGGCGAGGAGGGCTCGCAGGGTGACCTGCCGGGGACGTTCATCACGGCCATGCCGCCGCTCCCCGACGAGGCCGCGAAGGTCATCGAGATCCGGCCGGTGAATCCCCCTTACACGTACTCTCGAGTGACGTACAACGACCGCACGAAGGAGTACGTCTACGAGGCGATCGAGCCCCAACTGACCAAGCACGAACGGGACCTGCTCAGCCACCTCAAGGAATCGATGGGGAAGATCATCGGCGCCGAGGTCGCCACATTGAGCGCCGGTGACAAGAAGACCTACCTCCGTGGCGTGGTCGAGGAGTTCCTGAGGACGCGCGGCATCCAGACGAGCCCCATCTCGACGGAGCGGCTGGTCTACTACATCCAGCGCGACTTCGTCGGCTACGGACCCGTGGACTCGCTGATCCTCGACCCCTACATCGAGGACATCTCGTGCGACGGCGTCGAGGTGCCTCTCTTCGTCTTCCACGGGAAGTTCGAGTCCGTCAAGACCAACCTCACCTTCGCCGACGAGGACCAGCTCAACTCGTTCATCGTACAACTGGGCCAGCGCTGCTCCAAATCGGTCTCCGTCTCGAGCCCGATCCTGGACGGCACCACGCCGGAAGGGCACCGGGTGCAGGCGAGCTACGCCCGCGAGGTCACCACCCGGGGCGGCACCTTCACGATCCGGCGCTTCAAGGAGCGGCCTTGGACGCCGGTGGATCTGATCGTGGCCGGCAGCGCCAACGAGGAGATGGTGGCGTACTTCTGGCTGGCCGCCGAGCAAGGGGAGTCGATGATGATATGCGGCGGCCCCGCCGCGGGCAAGACGAGCACCCTGAACGCCATCGCGCTGTTCATCCCTCCCACCGCGAAGATCGTCTCCATCGAGGACACGCGGGAGGTCAATCTGCCCCACGAGAACTGGATTCCGGGGGCCACCCGAAGCGGTACGGGCGACCGAGGCCCGGACGGCAAGGCCGCCGGTGAGGTGGACATGTTCGACCTCGTGCGCGCGGCCCTGCGGCAGCGGCCGAACTACATCATCGTGGGCGAGGTCCGGGGCAAGGAGACCTACACGATGTTCCAGGCGATGGCGACCGGCCACACGACCTACTCGACGATGCACGCCGACAGCGTGAAGTCGATGGTCAACCGGCTCGAGAATCCACCGATCAACACCCCGCGGATCCTGTTGTCGGCGCTCAACAACGTTGTGATCCAGATTCAGGCGCGCACGGAGAAAGGAGTGGTGCGCCGGCTCAAGCAGGTCCTCGAGATCGTGGGATTCGAACCCGAGACGAACGAGCTCATCACCAACACGGTCTACGAATGGGACCCGGCGACCGACAAGTTCGTGTTCAAGGGGCACTCGTTCCTGTTCGACAAGATCATGGAACTCAAGAACTACACGCACGAAGAGATGGAGGCGGAGTTCCAACGCCGCGTCTCCGTCGTGCGGTACCTCGTCCAGCAGAAGATGGACGACTACCGGGCGCTCTGGAAGATGGTCACGGACTACTACAAGGATCCGACCGGTGTGATGGGGAAAATCCAGCCCGCCGGAACCGTGGAGGCGGCCAGCTGATGCCGGCCACCAGCTCGGCCTATCCTGCCGCCCGAGTCCGGGCGACGAAGTCCCGGGGGAACGCGCCCGACGATTCCATCGAGACGCGCACGGTGCGGGTGCGGCGCGGGGAACAACCCTCGCGGGCACCCCTCACGCCGTTCCAGCAATGGGCCTGGACGCGATTCAAGGACCGGGTCCAAATGGGCCCGGCCGAGGCGCTCCTCGAGGACAATCTCCTCAAGGCGCACATGCGGCTGCGACCCGAGGAGTACCTGGCCTGGGTCATGGCGTGCACGTTCATCGTCGCCGCCGCCCTGTCCGTCGTCGGCGTCATTCTGGGGGTCCTCATCTACATCTCCGGCACCGGCATCGGGAACCTGGTCTTCGCCGCCCTGGTCGGCGTGATCATACCGGTCGGGGGCACCGGAGTGACCAACATGCTCCTCAAGGCCACTCCCGCCTCCACCGCGAAGCGTCGAGGCGCGGAGATTGACCGGAAGATCGGCGCCGCGATGAGCTTCGTGAGCGCGATGGCCTCGGCCGACGTCAACATCGACGAGATCTTCCGCGACCTCGCGCAGGAGAAGATCTACGGTGCGGTGGCCGAGGAAGCCGCGTGGATCACACGGGACACGGAGCTGCTCGGTGTCGATATCCTGAGCGCGATCCGCACCGGGGCGAACCGGACCCCCTCGAAGCGCTGGCAGGACTTCCTGCAGGGCGTCGTCACGACGGCGACCTCGGGAGGCCAGCTGAAGCCGTACTTCCTGCTCAAGGCCGAGCAGTACCAGCGCGAGAACAAACTCGACGTGATGCGCCGGACCGAGACGATGGGCCTCATGGCCGAGACCTTCGTGACCGTGGTGGTGGCCTTCCCCCTGTTCCTCGTGATCATCATCGCGATCTTCGCGATCATCGGGAGCGGCGGCGGAGGCCTGATGGCGATCCTCTGGGGCATCATCGGCGCGATGATTCCGGCCTTCCAGTTCGTCTTCATCCTCTACATGCAAGGTCTCGCCGTGGAGAGCTAACATGGCGACAGCAACGGCCACTGGTCCGGTCACCGCGCCCCGCACGCTGAACGCGTCCCTCGACCTGGACATCGAGAAGGCCCGTCCGACGATCCCGAAGGAACGCCTCACCTTGTACGTCGGCCTCGCCGTGGGGTTCGCGTTCTTCGCCGTCGGGTTGCTCAACTACCTGGGTGTCATCTACACCCCGATCCGACCCGGGGAACCGGTCGGATCGAACCCGGCCATCGACTTTGCCGTCATCGGCACCCTCGCCATCCTCGGGCCGTACGGCTTCATGGCGAGCGCCGCGTACCGCCGGATCAACCGGATCGAAACCCGGCTCCCCGACTTCCTCCGCGATGTCGCGGAGGCCGGACGCTTCGGGATGACCCTCCCGGACGCCATCATCGTAGCGAGCCGGGGACGGTACGACCTCCTGACCGGTGAGATCAAGAAGATGGCCAGCCAGCTCGAGTGGGGGGTCCCCGTCGCAACTGCTCTCCAGCTGTTCAAGGAGCGGGTCAACACGCCCCTCGTGAACCGGACGGTATCGATCATCATCAAAGCGAACGAGGCCGGCGGCAACGTGGCCGACGTACTTTCGATGGTGGCCCGGGACACCCGGGACGTTCAGATCACCACCCAGGAGCGGCAGATCACGATGCTGACCTACCTGACGGTGATTTTCATTTCGTTCTACGTGTTCCTCGTCACGATCTACATCATGGCAGCGGTGTTCCTGCCGGAGATGGTCACCGCCGGATGCGGCATCGCGAGTTCCGGGACCAGCGTCGGAGGTACGACGGCCCTGTCGCTCAACTTCACGGCCGTGCCCGAGCTGTTCCTCGCGTTCCTCGCGGCCGTCATCATCCACGCCATTGGGGACGGAATCATGGGCGGTGTGATCATCAACGGACGGCTTTCCGAGGGGGCTCAGTACGCCACCGTGCTGCTCCTCTCGGGCTGGCTCTTCATGCGGTTCGCGGTGCCGATCCTGAACATCTCGTGCTAGGAGAAGGGCGATGGCGGACGCAGGGGTACAGGAACCGAACTGGAGCGACAGCGCCTCGGTCTCGAAGGCGAAGCGGAAGCCGTCGAAGGGCGGGTTCTCCCCGTTCCTCCGGCTCGGCGCCCGCATGCGCCAGGGGAAGGAGGAGCCGCGCTCGGTCAAGCTTGCCCGTCTCGGGATCTCGGGCCAGGGCGCCGTCGGCGCCGTCACGCCCGTCCCCGCGCTGGACGACCCGAACCTGACCCAACTCGAGGTCGCGCCGATTCGCGAGGGATTCTGCTACGTCCGCATCACGTTCAACAACCTCTACAACGAGCA
>JASHQC010000030.1 GCA_030037735.1 Thermoplasmata archaeon | reverse complement strand
CCCTCTATTCGTCCCTTGGATTGCTCGCCGCGGTGCTCCTGATGTTCGCCCATGGCATCGTGAGCGCGCTCCTGTTCATGGTCTCCGGGAGCGTCCACCACACCTTCGGCAGCCGGGACATCGCGTCGGTGAACGGCATCAGCCCTACGGCGCCGACGCTCTCGACGATGACGATGGCCGGCAGCCTCGCGTCCTTGGGCCTGCCGGCGCTGATCAGCTTCCCGGCCGAGTTCACTGCGCTCCTCGCGACCTGGGACAAGCTCGGCTTCTGGGTGCTGATCCCGCTCTTTACGCTCGTCGTCACGGCGGCGTTCTACATCTGGATGATGCAGCGGCTCCTGTTCGGGCCGCCGAAAGGCATACCGGCCGGAGCCCACGACCTGCCGTACGCCGAGGCGTTCGCGATGGGGGTGCTGGTCGCCCTGACCGTGCTGTACGGAATCCTGCCGAACCTGCTGGTGCATTTCATCCAGCTCTCGCCGGTCGCGGGGCTGCCATGAGCGGAGGCGCCCGATGACCGCGCTGGCGTGGACCGTCTTCGTCCCCGAGCTGTTCCTGCTGGGTGCCGTGCTCCTCATTTTCCTCCTCGACACCGTGGGGATCCGCCGGGTCGAGTGGTTCGGCGGCCTCGCGGTGGCCGGCATCGTCCTCGCGCTCATCGGGGTGCTGGCCGACCTGCGATTCGCTTCACTGGCGTCGCTGGCCACCGTGCCGGCCGGTGACCTCAACGTGCCCTGGAGCGCGCTCGGGAGCTCCCTGGCGGCCGTGACGAGCTTCGGGCTCGATTTCCAGGCGATCTTCCTCACGTCCGCGCTGCTCGTCACGCTGGCGTCGCTGTCGCACCCGACGAAGGAGAAGGGAGCGGCGGTCTTCTTCGGGCTACTCCTGATCGCGACCTTGGGGATGACCCTCGCCGCTCTGTCGGCCGATCTGATCTTCCTCCTGCTGGCGATCGAGATCACGGGTATCTCGACGTACCTGCTGGTGGGGTACACCCGGCGCGACCCCCGGGGCCTGGAGGCGGCGATGAAGATGTACATCATCGGAGCCCTCTCCGCGGCGCTGTCGTTCTTCGGCGCCTCGTTGCTCTATGGCGTCTACGGGACGACCAGCCTCGCCACGGTGGGCACCGAGTTGCTGTACTCCGTCCACTTCCCTCCGCCCCTGCTGGGGGCGTCCTCGATCGCGATGTTAGGGTACGGCTTCCTGATCGTCGGCATAGGATTCAAGGTCACGGTCGTCCCCTTCCACGCCTGGGCCGTCGACGTGTACGACGGGGCGCCCTCCGATGTTTCGGCCTTCCTGGCCGGGGGCACCAAGAAAGTCGGCTTCTTCGGTTTCTTCCTGGTCTTTCTCGTTCCCATACTATTCTCGGCCCACGCGGTCGTCCCCAACCCGATCCTCTGCCCGACGGGCGCGTGCGATGTGAGTCGCGTCGTGTACGGCCTGCCGCTCCAGGCCGTGTTCGGGGTGCTGGCGGTCGTGACCATGACGGCCGGCAACGTCTTGGCGCTTCAGCAGACGGAGATGAAGCGGATGTTGGCCTACTCGAGCATCTCGCAGGCCGGCTACATGCTGATCGGCCTCGCCGTGGCCACCTCCCCGGCGATCGCCGGCGCCGTCCTGCTCATCTTTGCCCACATCTTCATGAAAGCCGGCGCCTTCATCGTCGTCGGCGCGGTCGCGGGATTTGGCATCGGGAGCCGGATCGAGGACTGGAAGGGCGTCGGCCTCCGCTTCCCGCTCTTGGGCGCCTCCTTTGCCATTATGCTGCTCTCGCTCGCAGGGATCCCGCTGACCGTGGGGTTCGTCGCCAAGTTCGTGCTCTTCTCGGCCGCCGTGCAGGCGCAGGGCTGGTTCGTCTGGCTGGCCGTGGCGGGACTCTTGAACAGCGCCCTCTCGGTGTTCTACTATGCGAGAGTCCTCCGAGTAATGTACATGGAGCGGGGTGAGCCGGCCTCGATGACCATCCCCGCGGGGGCGATCCTCGGCGGCTCCGACCCGCCGCTGTTGCCGCTCGGCGGAATCGGATACGGCCGGGCCGTCGCGATCGGACTCGCAGTCGCGGCGATCTTTGCCTTCGGGGTCTACCCACAGCCGGTGCTCGCCGGATTCCAGACCGCGGCGGACCACCTCATCCAGATTCTTTAACCCCCGAGGTCTGGCCGATCATGGAACGCTTCGATGTGGTGGTGGTCGGGAGCGGCCCCGCCGGCGCCACGGCGGCGACGTTCGCGGTACGCGGGGGAGCCCGCACGCTCCTCGTCGACCAGCGGCCCGAGCTGGGGTACCCCGTCCAGTGCGGCGAGTTCCTTCCGGCCCCCGCCGAGCTCGCCGACCTGTTTCCGTGCCGAGACGTCATCGAGGAGTCGTTTGCGGTGCCCCCCGAGACCATCCTGCAGGAGACGCGCACCCTGGTCTGCGTCTCCCCGTTTGGACATCGGTTCCGTTCGCCCCTCGCGGGGTACGTCGTTTCCCGCCGGGCCTATGACAAGCGCTTGGCGCTCGACGCCGAGGGGGAGGGAGCGGAGCTCCGGTTCCCCTGCGGCGTGACGCGGGTCCGGGACCATACCGTCGAGTTTGCGGGAGGAGAGCGCGTCGAAGCGAAGGTGATCGTCGGGGCGGACGGGCCGCTCTCCACCGTGGGACGCAGCGTCGGGTTCACTCCGTCCCGGGAGATGTTCCGGATGATCACGGCGACGGTGGCGGCGGAGCCCTCTCCGGACATTGAGCTGTTCTTCGGCCGCCTCGCCCCCGGGGGGTACGGGTGGAGGTTTCCCCGCGCGCACGACGCGAATGTAGGGCTCGGGGTCTCCCGACTCCCCAACGGCCACCGGCTCGACGGTCTCCTGGACCATTTCGTCGGACGAGAGGCGTGGGGGGCCACGACGGACCGCACCCGGTGGTGGGTCCCCCTCGGTCCTCCGCCCGAGAGCGCGGTCCGGGGCGCCGCGATCTTCGCCGGAGATGCCGCGAACCTGGTGATGGCCACCAACGGCGGGGGGATTCCCACCGCCGTCCTCTCGGGGCGGGACGCGGGTGTGGCGGCGGCGCGGCACGTGCGCGACGGCACTCCGCTCTCGGAGTACGACCGGTTGTGGCGTGCCCACTTGGCTGCGCCGCTCGCCCGGGCGTACCGTATTAAGCGATTCATGGACCGCTTCGTCGAGAGCGACCTATTGGTGGCCCTGGGGATGAGATATATCGGGGACTCGGGTCTCGATGCTATGATGCGCCTGCGCTGGCCCCCGCGTCTCGGTTGGGTGAGCTCGTGACCAGCCCGGCCGATGGCATGGCGGCGCAAGACGTCCCGCTCGAGGTGCTCGTTAGTCGGGCCTTCGGCGAGGAGGCGTTCTTCGAACTCGGCGGCTTGCTTCCCGAGCTTGCCGAGGACTTAAGCGGCATCGAGGACCGGCTGAAGAGCGTACTCCCGTCGGATTATCCTCCGCTTACCGAGGCGGTGCTCTACGCGTGCACGACGGGCGGGAAGCGGCTCCGCCCCCTGCTCATGGCGGCGGCGCACCGGGCCCTGGGCGCAACCTCGACGCGGCCGGTCCACTCACTGGCCGCGGCGTTCCAGCTCATCCACACGGCTTCGCTGATCCACGACGACGTGATCGACCACGCCGACCAGCGGCGCGGGCGTCCGTCGGTGCTGCGCGCCTTCGGGCTACCCTCGGCGATCGTAGCAGGGGACTATCTCTACGTCCGGGCCTTCGAACTGGCCTCCGAGTACCCTCAAGCCATCATCCTGCGGTGCGGGGAGGCCTGCGCGAACCTGGCGGAAGGAGAGGTCCTCCAGGAGTCCGGCCGGTTCGACCTCACCATCAGCCGCGACCAGTACCTTCGCATCGTCACGCGTAAGACCGCCACGATCGTCTCGGCGGCGTTGGCGTGCGTGGGAGATATCGCCGGCTCGACGGCGGCGGTCGTGGAGGCTCTCGCCGCGTACGGGAGGGCCGTTGGTATCGCGTTCCAGCTCCGGGACGACCTGCTCGACGCCTACGGCGAACCCGACCTGCTCGGCAAGCCGCTCTACGCGGACTTCCGCGAGGGGAACCCCACCCTGCTCTCGATCGAGGCGTATCAGCACCTTCAGGGGCGGGCCAAGCTCGAGTACGAACGCCTGTTCGCGCGTCACGAGAAGCGGCCGCGAGAGCTCCTGAAGCTGCGCACGCTGACCGACCAGACCCCCGCGCCCGGTCTGGTCGAAGCCGAGGGCCGCCTCTGGGCCGCCACCGCTATCCGGGCCCTCGCCCCCTTGCCGCCCGGTCCCTACCGCTCGCTGCTGGAGCGGCTTGCCCACGCGGCTACCACGCGACGCTACTGAGAGCGCCAGTCGAGCGAAACCTACTTGACAGGTCGCTGGCCCTTTTCGCCCTCGCACCGAGAGGCGATAGCTCTGTGGCTCGTCAAATAGCGCGGCCCGCCGCGGCCGGCGAATCGGACGACGACGAGAACGGCGCACCGAAAGTCGAGCACCTGCCTCCGATCTGGGAACGACAGCTTCCTCCACCCAGCCTCCCCATCGGCGTCGCGATTCTCTCAATCGTCACCGCCGCCGTCGGCGTGCTGCTCATGGTGTCGGGTATCCTGTTTGTCCTGAGCTACTACGCCAGCCTGGTCGTCCCCTCTTCCGCGATTCTTTTCCACGTGGGGAACCCAATCGGGGCGACCGTATTGGTCGTCCTGGGCGCGGTCATTGCGTTGCTCTCGTCCGCGCTCTGGCACCAGGAGCTCTGGGCGTTCTACCTGATGGTCGGCTTCCTGTTCCTGGGCCTGGCCTACCTGTTCTTCACCGATTCCATCACGTACCTCTTCCTGATCGTTCTCGTGGTCTTCATCTATCTGATTGCGGTTCGTCATCACTTCTACTGATGGACCTCCTGCTCGCGCAGCTCGCCCCCCGGCGGGGCGACCTCAAGGCAAATCTCCGTCGCCTCGCGGACGTCGTGAAGGCTCACCCGGCCGAGCTGTACGTCTTCCCGGAGCTCTACCTGCTTGGTTACGCCCCCGGCGACCGGGTCCACCGGATGGCGCTGGCGCCGGGAGATGCGGCGGTCAACGCCTTGACGGCCCTTGCCAAAGAGCGCCACGCGGGAATTCTCGTCGGGGCCCCCTGGCGCTCGGAAGACCGACCCGGCGAGGTGCACAATGCGGCCTTGCTGGCTGGCCCGGACGGTTCGGTTCAGGTTCAGGTCAAGCGGTACCTGCCCAACTTCGGGCCGTTTGAGGAGGCGACGATCTACACTCCCACGGACGCCAGCGTCCCGCTCGCCCTCGGGACGCACCACATCGGCGTGGAGATTTGCTACGACGCCTTCTTCCCCGAGGTATCCCGAGAGCTCGCCCTCGGGGCGGCCGTGCTGCTCGCCGTCCTCTCGGCTGCCCCGGTGACGTCCAGGAGTCTGTTCGAGAAGGTGCTCCCGGCCCGCGCGGTGGAGAATGCCTGCCCTCTGGTCTACGTCAATCGCGTCGGGGTAGAGGACGGCGTCGTCTTCGGGGGAGGATCGCTCGGGTGGGATTCACGGGGGGAGCCACTCCCATCGGAATCGCTCCCCCTCGCTGACGGAGCGCCCGAGGAGCGGCTGGATAAGGTCCCGATCGACCTCGAGGACGTCCCGCGCTGGCGGCCGTTCCGTCCCGTGCTCCGGGATGTGGCCCGGGACCGCCACCGTCCAGCCTAACGAATCCAACTTATTCCTTATAGCCCGGCGAGACCCGAGCCCCGGACCGATGCCAAGGACCACCACGCTCGCCGAGCAACTTGCCTCCAAGCAGCGCGAGATCTCGGTCGCGGAATTCTTCGAGCGGAACCGCCAAATCTTGGGCTTCGACAATCCCCAGCGCGCCCTCCTGACCACGGTCAAAGAGGCCGTCGACAACGCGCTCGACGCGAGCGAAGAAGCTGGGGTCCTCCCAGATGTCTCGGTCGAGATCTCGAAGGATGATTCCGGGCCCGACCGATACCGGGTCGTAGTGGCGGACAACGGTCCGGGAATCCTTCGTCGCGAACTGCCCAACGTATTCGGGCGACTGCTCTACGGGTCGCGGTTCCACGCCCACCGACAATCTCGGGGCCAACAAGGGATCGGCATCTCCGCCGCGGTGCTGTACGCCGGGCTCACGACCGCACGTCCGGTCAAGGTGATATCCAAGGTCGAGGAGGAGGAGGCCGCTCACGTGCTCGAGATCCTGGTGGACAGCCAGAAGAATCTCCCCAAGGTCGTCCACGAGGGTTTAGACCTCTGGGACCGCCCACACGGCACCCAAGTCGAGCTCCTGTTGAAGGCGAAGTACACCCGTGGACGACAGTCCGCACTCGAGTACCTCCGCGGTACGGCGATCGTCAATCCGCATGCCCGGCTCGTGCTGGTCGAGCCCGACGGGACCCGGATCACCTTCGAACGCGCGTCCCCAGAGGTGCCCCCGGTGTCGAAGGAGGTGCTCCCACATCCGTACGGGCTCGAGCTGGGAGAACTTGCGGCCATCCTCAAGCAGTCAAAGGAAAAGCGGCTCTCCGAGGCCCTTACCAAGCGACTGGCCGGTGTCACCCCTCGGGCCTTGAGGGAGATCCTCGCCCGGTCCGGCCTATCGGGGTCGGAGGAACCCGGGGCGGTCCAGGGAACTCAGCTCGAGACGCTCCTCGCCACGCTGCACTCCGTTCCGCTCCTCCCTCCGTCGTCGGAATCCCTTTCGCCGATCGGCCCGATCCTCATCAAGCGCGGATTGCGCAATGTCCTGGGGGAGCTCCGGCCGGATTTCTACGCGCCCCCGGTCAGCCGGCCCCCGAAGATCCGGGGCGGTTCGCCGTTCCTCGTGGAGGTAGGTCTCGTCTACGGCGGATCGTTGCCGCCCGACCAGCCGGTGCAGCTTCTACGGTTCGCCAACCGCGTACCGCTGCTCTTTCAGCAGGGGGCCTGTGCCGTCACGACCGCCGTTGAGACGGTCGACTGGCGCCGCTACGGCCTCGACCAGCGGGGCGGCCAGGGACTGCCGGTCGGGCCGTGCATCTTGCTGGTGCACGTGGCCTCGACTCGCATTCCCTTCACGAGCGAATCGAAGGAGGCGATCGCGGAGGACCCCGAGATTCTCAAAGAGCTCCAGCTCGCCCTCCAGGCGGTGGCGCGGCACCTCAAGTCGCACATCTCGCGTCAGATCCGCCGAGAATACGCC
>JASHQC010000029.1 GCA_030037735.1 Thermoplasmata archaeon | reverse complement strand
CCCGCCGACTCGCCCTCGAGCCGGAGCGCGGAGTCTAAGGGAGAATCGACGGCCCGGTTCACGACGCTCTTCACCCATTGGACCCCGAGCGGGGCGCGTTCTGCAATGAGGTGCGCGATCCGGGCTACATCCTCGCGGGCCACGTCGGAAGGAACGACCCGGGTGACGATGCCGAGGCTGAACGCCTCTTCCGCGGTGATGTCCTCCCGGCCAGTGAATACGACGTACTTCGCATTCGCCCGCCCGACGAGCCGCGTGAGCCGACTCGCGCCGCCCCATCCCGGGTGGATCCCGACCTTCACTTCGGGAAGGCCGAGGCGGGCTCCCGAGGCCGCGACGATGAAATCGCAGGCGAGGGCCAGCTCGAGACCTCCCCCGAGCGCGTAGCCTTCCACGAGGGCGATGACGGGGGTCCGGAATTCCTCGATGCGCTTACAGACCCTTTGGCCGGCGAATCCGAAGGCCCGGCCTCCCGCGACGTCCTTCCCCGCCATCTCGGAAATGTCCGCGCCGGCGGCGAAGACGGGCGAACTCCCGGCCAAGACGACGACCCGGAGCTCGGGGACCTCGGCTAACGCGGCGAAGGCATCGTCCAATTGCTCCAGCACCTCGGAGTTGACGGCGTTAAGCACTTCCGGTCGATCGAATAGCACCCACGCGATCGGCCCGTCCCGCTCGACCCGGACGAGGCGGAGAGGCCAGCGCGTCTCGCCGCTCCGTACCCGGGCATGCAACTCCGGAGAGACGGGAAAGTTCCCGGGAAACAGAGCCGCATACGACTCCACGTCGAGGAGCGCCTTCGAAAGGCCGACGTCGGACATCAGGCCAAACGGCCCCTTCTGCCATCGCAATCCGACGACCGCCCCTCGGTCCGTAGCCTCCGGAGAGGCCACCTTCTCCTCCACCAGCCGGGCGGCGATCCCGAAGACCAGTCCCCGGAACCGCCCGCGCACGGCCTCCTCGCGGGCGGGGTCCGGGGTCGATTCCTTCCAGGGCCATGGCGCTCCCGCTTCGAACTGGCGCTTCAGCAAAGCCGTGGGCGCATACGCCGCACCGAACGCTCGCTCGAGCGAGCTCATCGAGTGATAGGCGATGGGAATTCCGGTCTGGTTCATCAGCTCGAACGGACCCAGCTTGGTGCCGAAGAGCTCCCGCCCGACCGCTTCGACGGTCGCCATGTTCGCCACCTCCTCCTCGACGAGCCGGGTGGCCTCGTTGAGATAGGGAACGAAGAACCGGTTCACGGCGAAGCCGGCGCGGTCGGCGGTCCGGATCGGGATTTTGCGCAGCCGGTACGATACGGACTCGAGAGCACCGACGGTTGACTCCGAGGTGCGCGCGCCACCGACGACCTCGACCAGCCGGTTGATCGCGGCCGGGAAGAAGAAATGGAGGCCGGCGAAGCGTTCCGGGTAGGGGAACGGTTCCTGCAACCGGGTGACCGAGAGCGACGAGGTGTTGGTGGCCACAAGCGTGTCGTCGGAGATCAGGGGGGCGAGGTGCTCGAAAAGCACCCGCTTGACCGGCTCCTCCTCGAAGACGGCCTCGATGACCAGTCGGGCCTGCCCGACCACGGCGGTCAGGTCCGTCGAAAAGAAGATTCGCGAGAGCACGCGGTCCCGCTCTCCCGCGGAGAGCTTCTTCCGCTCGACGGCCCCCGCGAGGGTCGACTCGATTCGCTCCCGAGCTTTCGCGACGAGCGGTTCCGTCAAGTCGTACAGCCGGACCGGGTACCCGGCTTGGGCGAACGACTGACCGATCCCACTCCCCATGTTGCCGGCGCCGAGCACGGCCACCGGACTTCCAGGAGGCACCGCGGCACTCATCGAACGAACCCATTCACAGGATCGAGATCCTGTGACGGCGCGCGACACCCGCGGGGCAGATAAGAATTCGGCCGAGGAGGAGTCGCTAAGAGCCGAGCCCCGCTTTCGAGACCGTGTCCCCCGCCCAGGAACCGGACGCTGTCGAGGCAGCGCTCCGGGAGGAACGCGAGTTCGTGCTGAGCCTTGGCGGCTACGCGCTCGAGTTGGCCGGAGGGGTGCTCGTGGTCAACGAGCGGATCCCGGTCCCGAGGTTCAATTTCGTCCAGTACGTTCGGGTTCATCGCAACCGGCAGTCCGCGTTCTTGGAGCGCGCGCTCGACCATTTCTTCCAGCGGGCGCTCCGACCGTCGATTCGGGCGGAGCGACCCGTCCCGGACTTTCTCGATGCAACGCTCCGACACCTGGGCTTCCGCCCGACACCAGACCCTTGGTCGCTCTTGCTTCGGCGCCGCTCTGCGCGGCCCCGCGCGGGGGGGGCCAGATACGAGGTGCGAACCGCGACCGGAGACGAGCTCCCGCTGCTGGCGGGCTTCTGGACAGGAACCACGGAGCGAGAGGAGTTCCTCCGGGCGCTGACGGTGGCGCTCGAGCATCCTAACCCCGGGGAATGCTTGGTCCCCGGCATCGCGATCCGCGACGGGGTGCCCGCCTCCGCCGCGCTCCTGCATGCCCACCGCTCCGCCGTCGGGGTCCACGGCGTCGTTACCCAACCATCCGAGCGGGGTCAGGGGGCGGCTACGGCGTTGGTGGCGGGCCTGCTGGAAGATCCCCACGCCCGGGACAAGCCCGGTCCGGTCGCGATGTGGTCCGACACGCCGCGCCTCGATCGCCGGCTCGGTGACCTGGGGTTCGAGGTGGCGGTTCGTTACTCGGTCTACGAGCTCCCTGCCGACGCCGAGCTGGCCCTACCGTCGGCCTCCCCACCGGCGCCCCCGCGGTGGCGCCCGCCGAGGCGTCCCAGCCCCACAGGGGCCTAGCCCTTGCGCAGGCCGTCGAGCTTCATCCTCTGCTCGAGAGCGGCGATGGTCCGCGTCGTGGCGAGCACCGTGTCCGCATTGAGCGAGATCGAATCGATGCCGGCCCGGACCAGGAACTCCGCGAATTCGGGGTAGACGCTCGGCCCCTGGCCGCAGATCCCCACGGTACGCCCCTCGGCGTGGGCCCCCTCGATCAGGATCTCGATGGCCCGGAGGACCGCCGGGTCTCGCTCGTCGAAGTACCCGAGCCGGCCCAGCGTCTCCGAATCCCGGTCGGCCCCCAGCACCAGCTGCGTTAGGTCGTTCGACCCGATCGAGAATCCGTCACAATGCTTCGAGAACTCGCGGGCGAGAAACACGATCGAGGGGACCTCGGCCATCAGGTACAGCTTGAAGTCGCGGGACCGGTGCAGGCCCTTCTTCTTGAACATCTCCGCGATCTGTTCGAGCTCCCACGTGTTGCGGACGAACGGGAGCATCACGTGGGCGTTCCGAAGGCCCATCTCCGTCCGAACCTTGTGGATGGCTTCCAGCTCGAGCAGGAACGCCGGCCGATACTCGGGGGAGATGTACCGCGAGCATCCCCGCCACCCGATCATCGGGTTCTCCTCCTTGGGCTCGAACTCTGCGCCGCCCGGCATGCCGGCGTACTCGTTCGTCTTGAAGTCGGAGGTTCGGACGATGACCGGCCGCGGGTGGAACGCCCGACAGACCTGCGCGACGCCGTCGGCCAGCCGGTCGACCAGCTCCTTGCCGCGGCCCTGCTGGATGAGGTAGAGGGGATGTTCCCGGACGTGCGCGGTGAAGATGAACTCGATGCGCAGTAGCCCGACCCCTTGCACCGGCAGCTGGGCGTACTCCGCCGCCTTCTCAGGAACGCTGGCGTTGACGTAGATCTTGGTCGCCGTTACCGGCACCCCGGCGTGCGGTCCGCCGCCGCTCATCATCGCGGCCGACGGAGCGGCGGCAGCTTTCTTCTGCCCCCGCTCCAGACCAGAGTAGACCGTCCCCATCTTGCCGTCGACCGACACTTCCTCGCCATCGTGAAGCGTCTTGGTGGCCGTTCGGGTTCCGACAACGCACGGGATACCCAACTCCCGCGACACGATCGCTGCGTGGCACGTCATCCCTCCCTCGTCCGTCACGATCGCACTGGCGCGCGCCATGGCCGGGACCATGTCCGGCGTGGTCATCGTGCTGACCAAGACCTCCCCCGCTTGGAGGGTGGCGTTCTCCTCCAGGTGGAGTACCCGCCGAGCCTTCCCTGAGGCGATTCCCGGGGCGGCCCCCAACCCTTTGAGCAACAGACCCGCCTCCTCTTCGGCCGGCGCGGTCGTCTTGGCCGGGCCCGGGGCCGGCCTAGGGGCCGCCGGAGGCGGCGCCGGTAGGGCAGTCAACGGTCGGGCCTGGACGATGTAGAGCGTCGACCCATCCATGCACCACTCGATGTCCATCGGACGGCGATAGTGCGATTCGATCAGCCGGGCCAGCGACACGAGGCGGTGCAGCGCGTCATCGGACAGTTTCGGCCGGGAGCGGTCCGCTTCCGGCACCGGCTCCCGCTGGTTCCCCCCGTCCGGGTTCCGGATGAGCCGGACCGACTGCTCGGAGATGTTCTTGTGCACCACTTTGAGCGTGGTGCCGTCTACAACGTAGTGGTCGGGCGTGACCTCGCCGCCGACGATGAGCTCGCCGAGGCCCCAGCCCGCCTCGACGATCATGTGATTCTCCCCGGTGTTCGGGTCGCGAGTGAACAGGATGCCGCTGGCCGACGAGTTGACCATCTTCATGATGAGCACCGCGAGCCGGAGCGTGGCGCGGTCGAACCCCTTCCGAGCCCGGTAGACCAAGACGCGGGGCGTGAACAGCGATCCCCAGCACCGACGGACGTCGCGGAGAACGGTCTCCGTTCCCCGGACGTTGAGGTACGTATCCTGGAGGCCGGCGAACGAAGCGTCCGCGAGGTCCTCGGTAGTCGCGGAGGACCGGACGGCGGAGAACACGACGTCGTTCTGCTGAACGAACGACTCGTACGCCGAGACGATCTCGTCGCGCATGGCGTCCGGGAAGTCCGTCGCCTCGAAGGCCGAACGGATCCGCTGGGAGGCGCGCTCGACCGTCGCAGAGTCGTTGGGGTCGATGCTCCGAAGCGCATCGGGGATCTCCGACTTGAGCTCTGTGGCATCCACGAACGCCTGGTACAGTTCTGTGGTCACGACGAACCCGGGGGGAATGGGAAGCCCCCGGCGGACCAGTTCCCCCAGTTTGCTCGCCTTCCCGCCGACGAGGGGCAGGTCGCTTTCCGAGACCTCCTCGAGACCGACGATGTGCGGCATCGTCACTCTCGATGGAAGGTGTAGGCCACGAGGTCGGACTGCGGAGAGTACGGATGAACCCGATGACTCTCGACACAGGCCCAGGCGAACGGGTCCGCGAGCTGGCTCACGAGCATTCCTCCGCGCATCGAACGGTCCTCGCGCCGCGTCACCTCATAGTAGTGGATGGTTCCGCCGCGCGCTGCGGCGGCGCTGACCGAGGGAAGGTACTTAATTCCTTCGTGGGGAAGATTCAGAACGACGCGGTCGGCCGTGCCGGCGGAGGGGACGAACCGTTCGATCGACTCGTTCCACGGTTCGACCCGGTCCATCACGCCGAGCCGTCGGGCATTCTCCTGAAGCAGCGCAATCGCGGCGGGATTTGAATCGACGGCCACAATCCGGTGCGCCACCGCTCGTCGGGCGATCGTCAGGGCAAACGGTCCGACGCCACAGCAGAGGTCCCACACGGTCTCGCCCGGAAGTACCTCGGAGGCGATCCTCGCATGCTCCCGCGCGAGCCGGGGAGAGAAGTACGCCGCTTCGGGGTCGACCACGAACTCGAGCCCGTTCTCGTGGTGCCGAGTCCGCCACGGGCCGGTCCCTGCGAGAGGCGTCAGCTGACGAAGGCGGGCTTCCCCGTGGACTCCCCGGTCCCACCCTACGCGCCGGGCGCCTGGCACGAAAGTCAACAGCGCGGCCCCGATTTCGGAGGCATGTGGCCCGAGCTCAGGAGGAAGCCGAATGAGAACCACGTCGCCGAGAACGTCGAATGCCCGCGGCAAGAGTGCCTCAAGTTCGGCGGTGAGATGGACCAGCTCCCGGTACGACCGGGGTGTCGCCGGCTCGGCCGGGAGTTCCCGCTCTTCCACCCGTGTGCGCTCGATAGGAGGTTCCGGAGCGGCTGTCACCGGGAACAGAACGTCCGATTCCGATCGGGCGACCCGGACTCCGTGCCGGAGCAGCCCCCGGGCACGCAGGGATTGCCGGACGGATTCCGCCTCGGCGGGAGGGGCGATAACGACCCACGTCCTCATGTCGGCAGATGGGCCGGCACCCCGACCCAGAGCCGGGGCAGCACTTCGTTCCCCCGGATGGTTCCCAACGCACCGGCGGACATTTCCGAGCCAAACTTCAGGCCTCCCCCCGCCGGGGCCACCCCGGCCCCTGCCAGCAGCAGCGGAACCGGGTCGTCGGAGTGGCGCTTGAGGATGGCCGGCGTCGCGTGGTCGGCCGTCACTGCGATCCGGGTCCTCCTCCAGTCCATTCCCTCCAAGAAGGGACCGAAGAACGAGCGGTCGATGTCCTCGACGATCTCCAGTTTTTTCCGGGCATCCCCGTCGTGACCCGGCTCGTCCGGGCCCTTGAGATGAATGTACACGAATGGGTGGTCCTGGAGCGCCTGCCGGGCCACCCGCGCCCGCTCGGCCAGCGCAGCGCCTCGGTCCGGCCCCATCGGGCCGACGTAAATGTCGGTCAGGCCGAGGAGCTTCGCAATTCCGCGCTCCACGGGCATCTCGGTGATGGCCGCACCGGGGAGTCCGTGTTTGGCCGCGAATGGAACCGGCGGAACCGAGGGGAGGGTTCCTGCGTTGCGGAGGATTACCAGGTTGGCGATTTTCCCTCCCCGCAAGGCTCGTCGTGCGTTGACCCGGTGCCCCGCAAGGAGCGGAGGCACTTTTTCGAGCCATTCGTTCAACGCGGTGGCCGTGCGAACGGCCGCCGGGTCCGGGGAGAGCGGCTCGATGGGCAACGGCGTGGGATTGACCGCGGACCGGGCGTAGCCCATTCCGCCGGTTCGTTCGTAGAAGGGGTCGGAGTTCGACACCGCCGGAGAGAGCGGTTTCCCATCGGTGGGATGGAGCCACAGCACACCGCGGTGACCAATGGTGGGCCGAAGCTCCGAGTGCACGTGTTGGTCGGCGAGTAGGTCGGCCTCGTTGATCGAGCGAGAGAGGTCCGCGGCTTCGCCCGTGCTCAGCGACCGGCCGACCCGAGAGTCGAGGATGGTGCCGTCTCCGCTGGCCGTCGCGAAGTTTGAACGAAGCGCGACATCGCCCGGCGCCAGGGGGATGTCGACCCCCAAGGCCTCGAGCACGCCTCGTCCGGGAGAGTCTCGCTCCGGGTCATAGCCGAGCAGCGCCAAGACGCCGGCATCCGACTCGGGCGCGATTCCCGGTCCGATCAGCATGACCTGTCCAATAGCCCCCCGGGCCGCCAGAGCGTCCAGGTGAGGAGTCTTCGCCGCCAGGATCGGCGATTGGCCGTTCGTGTCCGGATGCGGCCGGTCGCCGAGTCCGTCGAGAATCACCAGCGCATATCGGAGCGATGGGTCCGGCATCGTTTCCCGTTCCTTAGTGTTATATGGGAAACCCCGGTCGCTTCTCCCTAGCCGTGCAGCCTCGGTTGTCGATTAAGGCTTTCTTCGCGAAGCCGTACGGGCGTATCGTACTGTTGCTCATTGTCGCGTTGTCGCTCGCCGGGGCATCGATCTACCTCGGCTACCTGGTCGCGATACCGGTCTTTCTCGTGGTCGGCCTGGGGCTCCCGATCTATCTGGGCTGGACCCGCCCACGGACGCTGTTCCTGGTTGGCCTGTCCGCGCTGCTGGTAGCGGGACCGATCGTCACGGCCGGCACTGTTTCGCTCTTGCTCACGCCCGCTCCGTCGATCAATGGCGAGGTGTTCTCCGGATTCAGTCAATCCGTCCTCCAGAACGCGAGCGTTCACCCGTACTCTCGGTCCACGAGCGGCGATTTCACTTTCAATGTCGACGTGAATCCCGCGTTTCTACCGACGGGCAGCCAGCCGAAAGTGCTCTGGGTCGACTTCTACCTGAGCACCTGCCCGAACGCCCTCTCCAACAACTCCAGCTCCTGCGGTGGCGCGGGCGCCTATCCCTTCTACTACGTGAACGACAGTTACAACAGCTCCGCCAAGGGCCCCGTCCAGTTCGTGGAAGACCTCGGTGGGGTCAACGTCTGGTGGTGGACGTTGGGCGCCGCCTACGTCAATTCCACCGGCGGTGTCTCGTGGCTTTACCTTCAGCCCAACAACGGGTACAGCACTGCCGAGGGACCGGTGACGGGCGCGTATCTGTCGATCTACACCCTGATTCTTCCGGCGATATACTTCACGGTCTTCATCTATCCCGGCCTCGTCTTCTTCCTGGGAGTCCTCGTCTATCTCTTCCTGAAGATGCGGCAACGCCGCCGCGCCGGTGGAGCCCCGTCCGTCCCGGCACCCATGGCCCCCTCTACTCCGGGAGCTGCTGGGGCCGCTGCTCCGTCGGCTCCGCCGAAGCCGGAACTTGCCTGCCCCAAGTGCGGTGCCGTTGTCTACGCCGGCGAGACCCGCTGCTGGAAGTGCGGGACGCCCTTGACGTCAGGGTCGGCTCCCCCGTCCGTGGACCAGCCGCTGCCGTCCGGCGGCAGCCCCCCGACCGGGCCCTCGTCGCCCTGACCCAGGCCGGTGGGTCAACGGATTCCCGGATCGAGACCGGGAGCACCCCGAATGTCGGGAATGGACTGGAAATCCGCCTGGGCAACACCCGATCATCCCATCGGGCCGAACACCCGTCGGCTGGCCGCTCAATAGGTGAGCGTAATCTTTTCGCTTGTGGGCCCGGATGCGCCCGAGGGACAGCTGAGCGTGATGGTGATCGTCGCGGTATCCCCCGTCCCGGTGGGAGCAGTCCAGGTATCGGTGAACCGGTAGACTCCGCTCGCCGCGATGACCTGGCTTGTGTAGCCGGTCGAGGAGAGCGTGCCGACGCTCGCCGAGAGCGTGGCGGTCATGTAGATCCAGTCGCAGCTGTTCCCGTTGGTCACGTTGAGATAGACCGTTGCCGTCTTGCCGCTAGCGACCGTCGTCGGGGCGGCGCCGTACGCCACCAGGTACGTGTTCGAGCAGCCCGTGCCCGTGCTGCTCGTGGACACGAGGATCGGAAAGATGATCGAATTGGTCTGGATCTGAATGGGGTTCGTGTCGGTCGCCCACGCGGTGATGTAGTACACCCCCGCCGTGGCGGAGGTGCAGCTCGCCAGGAACCAGAGACCGTTGGTGGAGTTGTAGGTCATCTGGAGCTTGGTGGTCGTGTTCGAGGAGTAGGCCGACAGCGGGTTGGTGCACGTGAGCCCCGGCGTCGTGATGTTGATGTAAACCGACTTGCTCGTTGACCGCAGGAACGGGTCACTGATCTGGACATAGATCGAGAACGGGGTGTTGACCACTGGGGAAGCCGGTGCCGTTCCTTCGCTGTCGAAGATCGGGGGAGTCGTGGCGCTGGAGCCGGGCAGTATCTGCCGGTAGACTACCGAGTTCCCAGAGACTACGGTGACGGTGATGTTGTCCGGGGTGGATAGGTGGTCACCCGCAAGGCTCAGGTTCCACACCTGTCCCGTGCCCCAGGTCGCGGAGGAACCCCCGGCCAAGCCGCCGCTGGTCAGGTTATAGACCGTCGTGGTGTTCTGCGGATGCGCCTGCGACACGATGTAAATCTTTGTGTTGAAATTGTAAATCACCGGTCCGGCGAGGTGCGTGACCACTACAAAGCTCACGTTGTTCCATGTCTTCGTTCCGATGGTCGTGGTGGAGGTGTAGAGCACGCCCTGGAACTGAGCCGACGGCTGAGTGGCCGGCTTTGGGAACGTGTTGACAAAGAAGAAGATCGAGGAGAACAATACGACGGTCAACGCCAAGATCAGGATCGTTCCAACGACCTCGGAGACCCCTCGCTTGCCTCGGAGAGCCTGGGCCCGCAGGCTCCGGCGCTTCGAAAGACGCTGCACTCGAATGACCCTCCCAACCCCGCGACGGCTCGCCGAGACCAGCCCACTGAAATTGATGGCGGGGCCGCCTATATAGAAGTTCGGCCGCCGTGCGCACGACCGCAGCGCCCGAGGAACCGGCCCGGGATCTCATACGTATTCATGCGTGTGCGGCGAACAGACCTCCGTCGCAGAAAAATTTGGGCTGGTTATACTGCCGCGTCGCGCGTTTCGTCGATCTCTCAATGCCTCCAAAATTTGTTCGACACGTCAGAAAAATGGACGGGGAAGGTCCCGGATTGTTTCTCGCCACAGCGTTGGGAATGAGTTTAAGTAAGAGTATCTCGCATAGCCGCGGCAGGCCGTGTTCGACAAAAACCCAGACACCGGAACGCGCGCTTCTGTCCCGAAGCGGACGTACCGGCGGCCCCCCGAAGATGAGCGGATCGCCCTACGGTGCAACCGCAAGGAGCTCCGGCTCTTGGACTCGTTCGTTAGCAGCGGCGAGTTCGGGACCCGGTCGGAACTCATGCGCGCGGCGCTCCACGAATTCATTCGGAACCGGACCGAGTCTGCCGTCCCGACCCCCCCGACGCCGACGGGCCTTCTCGAAGCGCCCGTTCGCCTCCGACCGGATGAGGTGGAGACCTTCCGCGAGTACGGCGCCCTCGTCGCCAACAACCAGCCGTTGAATGATGTGCTGGCCCAGTTGGTCCGGCGGGGTGCGCTGGAGCTCCAGGTCTCGGAGTTGGTCGCCCGCGCGCGCGGTGCCGTGCGCAAGGCGGCGGAGGAGCGAGCCCAGGTCCAGGCGCTCGAAACGAGCGGCCGCGACCTGGAGCGACAGGGGGTCGTGGGCCGATAGGTCATCGACACGGTAGAGGAGAGGGGTGGCGAAATGCCTGAGGCCGAACCGAACGGGAGAGACACCGACCAGCTGACGGGCCGGGACGACGACTTCGATCCTGGGTTTTTGGAGAACCTGAAACTCGGACACGACGTTCGCTTCGTTCTCGTCACCATCGGTGGTGGCGCAGCCCGCATCGGTCGAGAGATTGCGCGGCGACATCTGCGGTACGTCGAGACCGTCGCGATCAACTGCGATGCGCGGATCCAGGAGTTCGAGGAATTCGACCGTCGGGTCTGCCTGACGAGCGATACGCCCGGAGCCGAGGACACCGGAGGTTCTCCGGTGACGGGAGGCCACCTCGCCCGCTCCGCGCAGCCGGCGCTCGACCGGATCTTCGAGGGGGCAACCTTCGTGACGATCATCTCTACCTTGGGCGGCGGCGCCGGAACCGGCGCGCTCCCCTTCGTGCTCGAGGCGGCGGCCCGCTCTTGCGAGGTGCTGTCGGTCTTCGTCGTCAAGCCGTTCAAGCTCGAGGCCGAGCGCCGAGCGGTGGCGGACCGGGCGCTGGCCCGGCTCCACTTCGTCGACAGCTTCGTGGCCCTTCAGCAACGGGGCCTCGCAACGCTCCAAGTGCTGGACAACGAGACGCTGGCGAAGGATGCGGCCAAGCTCCCGATCTCCCGATTCAACACGTATTGGGCCGAGTTCATTGCGAGCCACATCGAGAAGTCGTTTGTCATCCCCGCTGAGGCTGCGGTGGAGGCGGGCCGACTATCGATGCTCAGCGACCCCGCGCACTCGGGCCGGATCCCTCCCGAGCCCGACATCGTGGGACACGCCGTGCCTGCCCCAATGCCCGAGCGCCCGTCGCTTGACTTGCCGCCGGGACTTCCGGGGCCCCTCCCCGCCGCCTCTTCGGACATCGAACTCACGCTCGAAGTCGTCGGAATGCCCCCCGGCGGCCAGGAGCTCCTGTGACCGTTCACAAGTGAGCCTTCGGTCGCGAAACGCTCACCGGCCGGGCGCCCGTGGGGCCCTCGCGGGCCGCGTAGGATTATCAGGGGTGTGGGTTACCCCCACTCCGTGGACGGCCGGTACCTCGTCATCGGGTTGACCCTCGTGCTCCCCGCGATTCTCATGGCCATGACGGTGGCCTGGTTCTCGGACAACCCGATCTCGATGCTGGTGCTGCTCTCGGTGATGGTGTTCGGATGCCTCTATCTGGTGTCGTACAGTGACGCGTTCACGGGCATTCCTTCGGAACACTGAGGGCAACGGCCCCCCGGCGCGGCTCACTGGTAGATGGGCAACCCCTCGGGCTGGGGACCCGGCGGGGCCTTTTCGCGGCTCTGCACGGCAGCGCGAAGCGCGCGTTCGATCATTTCGGCCTGCGTGCGCAGCGGCTTCGTGTCGATTTTGATGTGCGGCATCACCTGATCGATCACCTCGATCAGCTTCGCGGCGGCCCGATGGTCGGGGTACCCCACGTCGGTGGCGCTCACCAGAAGGGAACCGACGGGAATGGACGCGGTGATCCCTTCCACGAGGAGGGCCCCGGACACGCCCCCAATCACGCCGCTGTCCATCGTCCGCACGCCGGCCGCCCTGTACTCGGCCGGAAGCTGGGCCGGGTTGCCTGACCCGGCGTACCATACCTTCTCGTCGGATGGAGTGACTTCGGCCTCGCCCTCATCGGCCTCCGTGGGCTGGGGGACGACGCCTTCGAGCCCCAGAACGCGTCCAGTCTTGAGCTGCCTGGCCATACTGAGAATGGCCGTCGCGACCGGGGTGATCAGACCGGGCAGAACGGGGAATTCCGAGAGAACCAGCACGAGCTCCTTGCTACCGTACGCTCGAACGGGCGGATTGACGCGGCCCCCTTGAATCACCGCCAGCGGGGGGAAATCTTCGGAGGTGAGAGCCCCGATCCGAGGGAGATTGAGCGCCCGGAGCATGTAATGCCCGGCGACCGTCGGGGCGAGCCCGGCGCTCGGAAAGCAACTCAGCAGGATCGCGCCCGGGTCCGGCAGCGCGGCACCGCTATCCGGACGCCAGACCACCGGCATGGGAACTCGACCCGGCCGAAGCTCTGGTTCCTACTTAGGACTTAGTACACCGTTCAAGTGAACTCCGGTCCCTCGCGGCGAAAGGAGAAGTACCCACCGCCGTGTGCGGGCCGTCGTGGGACTCCCTCTTCGCGACATTACGCACCCAACGGAAATTCCTTGGTCGGCCCTTGTGGGACGGAGCCTCGCGGTCGACGGAAACAACATGCTCTATCAATTCCTCGCCACCATTCGAGCACCGGACGGCCAGCCGTTCACCGACCGGTCGGGCCGCGTGACGGCCCATTTGATCGGTCTGCTGTACCGGACCACTTCGTGGCTCGAGCAGCAGATCCGGCCGGTGTGGGTGTTCGACGGCCGGCCACCGGACCTCAAGGCCGGCACCCTCCGGACTCGGCTCCTTGCCAAGGAACGCGCCCAAGAGGCCTGGGCCGAAGCTCTCGCCGCGGGAGACCTGGAAACAGCCCGGCGGAAGGCGGCTCAGACCTCTCGACTCACTCGGCCGATGATCGAGGAGGCCGTTCATGTACTCCATGCCCTCGGACTCCCCACCGTGCAGGCCCCTTCCGAGGGGGAGGCGGAGGGAGCCCAAATGGCCGCCGCCGGGACCGTGTGGGCGAGCGCTTCGGAAGACTATGACTCGCTCCTCTTCGGAACCCCTCGACTGGTCCGCGGTCTTGCCTCCCGCCGGCCCCGCACCGGGACCCAAGCGGCCCAGCTGCTCGAACGGGAGCGAGTGCTCTCCGATCTCGGCATCTCGCAGGATGAACTCATCCTTATCGGGCTGATCATCGGCACGGATTTCAACGACGGTGCCAAGGGGTATGGCCCGAAGAAGGCACTCAAGCTGGTCCAGAAGCACCTCGGGTGGGAGGCCGCCCTCCGGACCGCCGGCCTCGATCCGCCGGAGGTCGAAGAAGCCGCGGAGATCTTCCGGCACCCGATGGTGATCGAAGTGCCGACTCCCGTGTTCAGTGAGCCGAACGAGGAGGAGCTGACACGATTGCTCGTGACCGAGCACGATTTCTCCGAGGAGCGCGTGCTCGGGGCGTTGCAGCGGATTCGCTCGGCTCCGAAGCACAAGGCAACGCCCCTTCCGGCGCCGGGCCGTCAGCAGCGGTTGGACGCGTACCCAGAGGGTGAGCCATGAAGCGGTTCGAGTCGGTCCCCAACTTCTCGGAAGGCCGCGACCGCAGTCGGGTCGATGCGATCGTTGCCGAGGGCCGGGGCGTTTCCGGCGTCGCCGTGCTGGACGTGGAGCTCAACGCCGACCACAACCGATCCGTGGTGAGCCTGGTCGGCGAAGCCGAACCGCTGCTCGAGGCGGTCTTCGACATGGTCCGGAAGGCAGTGGAGGTCATCGACCTGCGACACCATCGCGGAGAGCATCCCCGCATGGGGGCGGCCGACGTCGTCCCCTTCGTGCCGCTCGGCGAAGCGACGATGGACGATGCCGTGGCGCTCGCGGTGCGGCTGGGCGAACGGATTTGGTCGGAGCTGCACGTGCCGGTGTACCTGTACGGGGCGGCAGCCCGGCGACCCGAACGGGCCGACTTGGCCGTCGTGCGCCAGGGCGGCTTCGAGGGACTTCGCGAGGCCGTGAAAACCGATCCCTCGCGTCGGCCCGATTTCGGGGAAGCGGATCTGCATCCATCCGCCGGCGCGGTCGCGGTGGGAGCTCGACCCGTGCTCATTGCCTACAACGCCTACCTGACGACGCCCGATGTCAATGTCGCGAAGAGTGTCGCGCACGCCGTTCGGGCTCGGGACGGAGGCCTAGCGGAAGTCAAGGCGCTCGGGTTCGAGATCAAGGAACGGAACCGGGCTCAGGTCTCGATGAACCTCACCGATTACCGGAAGACGCCCGTTCACCGGGCCCTGGAGGCGGTCCGGCGGGAAGCGGCCCGGTATGGCACCAGTGTGGAGGAGTCGGAGGTGGTTGGACTGGTGCCGGAGGATGCGCTGATCGACGCGGCCGAGTTCTACCTTCAGCTCAATCGTTTCTCTCGTGACCAGATCTTGGAGCGGAAGCTCCCCGGTGGCCCCGGGGCGTCCCCAGCAGAGCCGCCCCCCGGGCTCCAGCACCTCACCGTCCAGGCTTTCCTGGGAAAGGTGGCCGCCCGGACCCCGACGCCCGGGGGCGGGAGCGTCGCGGCGATCGCTGGGGCGATGGGGGCGGCGCTCGGCGAGATGGTGGTGGCGTACTCGACTCCTTCCAAGCAGAATCCTACCGCCGCGCTCGCCGCTCTCGCAAGGGAACTGACAGAGGGCCGCGGCACGTTCCTCGAGCTGGCCAACGCTGACACCGATGCGTACGAGGCGGTCCGATCCGCCCGCCGAGAGAAACGGGCCAAGCCCGACGACCCCGCCGCTCAGCACGCCTTCGTGGGAGCGCTCCAACGCGCCGCAGAGGTCCCTCTCGACACGGCCCGGCTGGCCCGCCGGCTCCAGAACCTGCTCGAGACGCACCGGGAGCAGACGAACCCGGCGTTGAGCAGCGACCTGGTCTCGGGATTGGCCCTGCTCCGGGCCGCCGCGCTCGCCGCTCTCGC
>JASHQC010000028.1 GCA_030037735.1 Thermoplasmata archaeon | reverse complement strand
GGGTGCGTTGGCCCCGGACCTTTTGGCCGCGTTCATGTCGGACGCCCTTGTAGGACCGAATCATTTTCATCTGATTCGTGTCGTCGCGGACGCTGCTCTCTAGGTCACCGCCGATCAGATGGGCGGACTCACCGGCCGTCCGGTCCGTCTCGCGGTTGACCATCCACGCCGGAACCTTTGAGGGCAGCACGTGGACGAGCTCCTCCAGCCCCTCCACCGTGGCCTCGGGCAGGTTACCGATCATCTCAGCGGCGTTGAGGCCGGCGAGACGGATGGTGGTCTCGGCGATGCGCGGGCCGATCCCTCGGACACCGGAGAGGGCCAGTACCGTGGACCGACGGCCGTCGAGGTCCACTCCGGCGAATCGAACGATGTAGCGGAAGTTGGGGTTGTCCGGGACCGGCTTGCCCTTCTTCGCGGACTCGGCGGCGGGTCCCTTCGCTCCCTTAGCCTTGCCTCCGGTCTTTCCCTTCGGACCTCTTTCCGGGGATGCTCCCTTCTTGCCCTCCTCCGGCTCCTCGGACTCGGCGGTCGGTTCGACCGCATCCTTGGTTTTCGGTTCCGGGGGTGGACTCAAGGGACCTCGCCGCGGCTTACGCGTTCCGGCGCTTCACGCGCGCAACGTAGCCGGCCTTGTCGACGAAATAGAGGAATCCGTCCTTTTTGGCAATCTTCTCCGAGCCCACCTTGGCCTTGCGTCCACCGCGAGTGGCCCGCATCGGCACTTGCCAGACGTATCCGTCCTTGCCGACGAAGTACAGGTACCCTTCCTTGCGTGAGATCTTCTCTTTCCCGATGCGCTCTGCCATGTTGATGCCGCCGGCCGACGATGCGTCGGCTGGCGCGGCCGCCGAGAAAGACCCCCTTCATAAGCACTTCGGTCTCTGGTTTTTCGAGAGAGAATCCGGGCCGTCCGAACGGGACAGACTCTTAGCCCAACGGCTCCTAAACTACCTGATGGTGGAACCACTGGACGTGAGTCTCGTACTTCCGACGTACAACGAGCGGGAGTGCGTCGAGCGACTCCACGACCGGATCGAAGCGGCCCTCGGGGGGTACCGCCATGAAGTGATCGTGGTCGACGACAACTCGCCGGACGGAACCGGCGACGTCGTGCGTCGAATGGGGGAGACCGGTCCGTATCGGCTGCTCGCGCGACCGGCGAGAGCGGGACTGTCTTCGGCGGTTCTCGACGGTTGCCACGCTGCGACGGGCCGTATCGTGGTAGTGATGGATGCGGATGGGAGCCATCCACCGGAGCGTCTTCCGGACCTCATTGAACCGATCCGAACGGAGCGGGCGGAATTCGTCCTCGGCAGCCGCCGCGTCCATGGTGGCAGCGACGAGGGACTCGGACCAGTGCGATGGATGACGTCGTGGCTCGCTTCGGTCCTGGCCCGCCCACTTACGTGGGTCCACGACCCCATGTCGGGCTTCTTTGCGATTCGAAGGGACATCCTCGCACGCGCCCCTCTCGCGCCAAAGGGGTTCAAGGTTGGGCTGGAGATCCTAGTGAAGTGCCGCCCCTCGCCGGTCCTGGAGGTCCCGTTTCACTTCGGGGAACGGCTGGCCGGCGAGAGCAAGCTAGGACCTCGGGTCATCGTCTGGTACGGCCAGCACCTGATACGGCTCTACCGTTGGCGACTCTTCGACGGCGGGCTGGCGTCTACGACCCGGTAGCCTCCTCCGCGAGCCAGCACCTGAACCTCGGGACCCCACTGCTCCGAGAGCCAAGATTGGTAGAACCGGATCCCCTGACTGCCCTTCCCCACGATGCGAAGGTGTCCGCCCAAGGCGAGGTGCTCCGGGGAACGGGTCAGGAATTCGAGGACCGTGGCCCGGCCGGCATGGAACGGGGGGTGGCTCAGGATCAGGTCGAACACCTCTCCCTTCACCGGCTCAAACAGCGAGCCGAGCCGCACTTCGGCGTTGCGCACCCCGTTGCGGTCCAGATTCTTGCGGGCGAGGCGGACAGCGCGTTGATTGACATCGGTGAGAACAACGTGAGCGGACGGCAATGTCTTCGCTGCGGCCAGGCCAATGGCTCCCCACCCACATCCGAGGTCCAGGACTCGCTCCGCGGAAACGCCGTCGAGGGTTTGGATCAGTAGGGCCGTCCCCGGGTCGAGGCCGTGGGATGCGAAGAGCCCCCGGTCGGTCTCGATGACCACCATCTCCCCTCGGTAGAGGAATCGGTGCTCCTCGGGCCGCGATGCCACGCGAGGCCGCGCCGAGAAGTAGTGCTGCGGCGCTTCGAACGCCGGCTCAGTGGGCTCCATGGCTCTCTACGACCGCCGGCTAAAGAAGCCGGTCTTGGATCTAGCCGGGGCCGTTCCCGGCGGCCCCAAAGCTTCTCGGAGGAGATCCTTCTGGTGCGAGGTCAGGCCCTCAGGGAGCTCCACGTGGACCGTCACGATAAGGTCGCCCCGGTCGGTGCCCCGCAGTCGCGGGAATCCCTCTCCACGGAGTCGGAACTGTCGCTCCGGCTGGGTGCCAGCGGGAACACGGAGCGAAGCCTCTCCGGTGATCGTGGGCACCAGAACCTCGCCCCCCATCAAGGCGACCGAGAGCGGAACGCGTACCTCCGTGAACGCGTGTCGCCCTTCTCGATGGAACCGGGAGTCGGGCTCGAACACGACCTGCACGAAGAGGTCGCCGGGCTGACCGCTGGGCGGCGCTCCTTCGCCCTGTCCAGATAGCCGGAGCACCCCTCCGTCATCGATTCCGGGCGGAACCGTCACTTCGAGGTGACGCACCTCCTGGATGCGGCCTACACCCCTGCATCTTGGGCACCGTTCCTTGATTCGCTGGCCCGTCCCGTGGCAGCGGGGACACTCTTGGATGGAGATCATCTGCGTGAAACCACTCCGGGAGGTTCGGCGAACCTGTCCGGTTCCGTGACACTCGGGGCAGGTCTCCAGGGCGGTTCCGTTCCGGGCACCGGTGCCCCGACAATCCGGGCACGTCTGGGTCCGAGGGACGTCGATCATCGTGGTCGTCCCGGTGACCGCCGCCGACAGAGGGACCCGTATGGACGCCTCGACGTCGCGCCCGCGGAGCTCGGGTCGGATCCACCGGGGCCCTCCCCCGGAGAACCCTCCGAAGAGGCCACCTCCCGCCGCCTGGGCGAACAGCTGTTGCAAGAAGTCTGAGGAGCCGAGCAGGTCTTCGAGGTCCCCCGCGTGCGTGAAGTTCTGCCAGTTGAATCCCCCCGGCCCGAAGTCCGTCTCGACGCCGGAGAAACCGCCCGCGTCGTAGTGCCTTCGCTTTGTCTCGTCTGCGAGGACCTCGTACGCCTCCGACAGCTCCTTGAATTTCTCTTCGGCGACTTTGGGATTCGCCTTGTTGAGGTCGGGGTGGTACTCCCGGGCCAAACGGCGGTAGGCGGTCTTGATCTCCTCCGGAGTGGCGGTCCGGGGTACGCCCAGTACCTCGTAGTAGTCCCGTTTCGCCATCCGCAGGTCTCCTGGCCGTTGACGTGGCTAGGGAAGTGCTTGTACCCCGCCGCCTATTTACTGTCTCTCGGGAGGAACTGTTACTTCCGCCAGGCGAACCGAACTTGGTCGCCGACGTGAGCGCCAAATCGCTTCGCCGACGAGCTCTCCCGACACGAGATCTCGAGGAAGCCGAAGCTCGAACCCAGCACTCCCCAGCCAGAGGGAGGCAGGTCAGCGTAGGTGCGTCGGCGGGTTCCGGACCGGGTCGGTCCACGCCCGATTCGGACGGTCAGCGCTCCCCCCGATGCCGGCCCCTCGGACGATGGGGCGTTTGTGATAATGTTCCCGAAGCGGTCGATGTGGAGCACCTGAGCGTCAATCTCTGTCGGACCGACCCGGGCCGTCGGAACGTCGTATTTCTGGGCTTCAATGGGGCTGCCGAGGAATTCCAGGGAAGCTCCCGACGCGAGGAGGGCGGCGGCGGGGGCAAACAGGTCCCGGCCCTCGAAAGTCGGGGCGATGGAAGCCTGAGCGGCGACGCGAGCGGGGTCGAGACGGAACGACCGCGGGTTTCCCAGGGTAGTGGCCAGCGGCCAAAGCAGACCGTTATCCGGGCCCACCAGGATGGTTCCGCCGGCGGTAGCGATTCCCAGCGGGGCCCGCTGGCTGCCCACGCCCGGGTCGACCACGGCCACGTGGACGGTGCCTGGAGGAAACCGCTGGGCCATGTGCAGCAAGAGGAACGCGGCTTCCGGGACCTCATGGGCCGGTAGATTGAGCGCGAGGTCGACCACGGACCCCGCCGGCAAACGCCGGTACAGCATCGCCTTCATCTGGGCGGCGTACGCCTCCCCGATATCGGTTGTGAGGGTGACCAGCGGGCTCATCGCGAGTTCCCCATCGCAACCGGGCCGGACCGTTCGGGTCCGGGCGAGCAGCCTCCCCTACGACTTCATGATGGCGACCAAGAAGATCGCCACGGCTGCGAGGGCACCGATAACGGCGGCCACGATCACGAGGAAGGCCTCCCAGAGCAACCCGCTGAGGTTTCCCACGTCGGCATGGTACCAGAACGCGAACCCGATGCCGACCACGAGTCCCCCGACGAGGAGGCCCACCCCGATCGAACGGCTCTTCCCACTGCCGAAGTAGGCGGTGAAGGCGCCGGCCAGGATCAGGAACAGTCCGAAGATAAGGAGCAGGATTTCCAGGAACTGGTAGCCGCCCACATTCAGGTCAGAGGTCCCCGTCAGCATCAGTTGTAGCATTCGTTCCACCGTTTCCTCAGAATTTGATACCCGTCAAGGTCTTCGTGTCAATGACGCCAGGCACCGACCGGATCTTGTCCACGACGACCTGGCCCAAGGCGTTGAAATCGGCCGCCTCGACCTTCGCGATGAGGTCATACTCCCCGAACAGCGGATGGAGCTCGACAATCTCCTTCACCCGGAGCAGTTCGGTGTAGACCTCGTGCTCCTTCGCCGGGGCGGTACTGATCAGGACGAAACCGACGGCCACGCTCCGTGCGACCTCTGAGAGGCGCGAGACCTACCACGATTTATAAGCGTTTGTAGCGAAGTTATCTGTCGTTGCCTCTGGACGCCATCCCTTAAGGTAGAGACGGGGTCGCCGGCAGGTCGTGGGCGGTATCGCGACCGAGGGGGCGCCTCGACGATGGGCCAGCATTCTGGCCCGCCCCTGGTTGGTCGCGTTCCTGCCCGTCAACGCCGCAACGGCGGCGTTCGGCCTCTCGCTCCAACTGCTCATTCTCGGGGCCCATGGAACGGTCATTGAGTGGGCGCTTGCCGCGACAGTGTTCAATGGGGCGCTCATCGTTTCGTCGATCATCTGGGGCTACCTCGCGGACCGGTATCCTCTCCGCCGACGATTCCTGCTGATCAACTACCTCGGTTTCGCCGCGATCTATGCCGCCCTCTTCTTCCTGAGGTCGTTCAGCGAGCTGATCCTCCTCTACACGGTCGTGGGAATATTGACCCCCGCCGGAGTCAGCGCCTCGAACCTGCTCATCCTAGAGCAGTTCTCGGAAGGAGAGCGTCCGACCGCCTACGCCTCATTCCAGGAGATCAGCATCCTCGGGTCGATCATCGGCGGCCTGGTCGGGTACTTCTGGCTCCAGGCCAACGAGATGCTCCGACCATTATTGTTCGTCTTGGCCGGTTTCGCACTCGCCTCTGCGATCATCGTCTGGTTCGGAGTGAAGGACTCCCCCCGTCCGCTCCCATCAAGTGCCACCACACGGGATGTGGCGAGCCTTCTTTCCCGGCTGAGGCATTCCGTCGCGCTCCGGTCCACCGTGCCCTACTTTCCACCGTTTCCCCAGTTTCAGCCGGGGGTGGTCCGCCGGGCCTGGCGACGGGTCCGGGAAGAGGCCCGGCACGAAATACCCCTGATCTTCGCCGCCTCGCTGCTCTTCAACCTGAGCGCGAACCTGTTCAACGTCTCGTACACCTTCTATCTCGCCGCGGCCGGGATCACCTTCGCCGGGATTTTCCTAGTGAACGTGTCGAACAGCGTCGCTCAGTCGATCTTCTTTCCGCTTTCCGGTAGCTTATCCAAGCGAGGCGGAGCGGACCGGCTCGTGCGATGGTCCTCGCTGCTTCGGACCATCGGATACCTCCTGGTGGCCGGTTTCACCTTCGACCACGTCTTCGGCGGCAGCCTGGCCTTCGGGACGAATGTCCTCGTCTATGCGATCCTCGGAGGGGCCATCGCGCTCTACTCCACGGCCTCCTCCCTCGTGCTCTTCCGGACCCTGCATGAGCGGGACGCCGGAAGTCTCCTCGGCCTGAGCAGCGCGTTGGGGGGAGTCGCGGCGATCGTCGGCGCCTTCTTGTCCGGCGTGCTTTCCTACTATGGCAGTTACCGACTCACCTTCCTCGTGGCCGCGGTGGGGCTGCTCGCCTCGCTGCCGCTCTGGGCCTCGGCCGATGCGGCGTACGTTCGCCGGCGCATGGGGGCGATTCCGGAGCCGACGGCAGATTGACGCGGATGCCACTTGCGTTAAGAACGGTCACCGTCTCTTGCTCGACGATGGAGCACGCGGCCCCGGCGGAAGTCGTGCAACGAGGTCTCCAGGACATCGTCGCTCTGGAGTCCCATATCACCTTCATCGACGGCAAGGGAGGCCGTTTGCTCTACGAGGGGTACGACATTCGAGATCTGGCGGAGCATGCGACCTTTGAGGAGGTGGCCTACCTCCTCTGGCACGGTCGCCTGCCTACCCGAGCCCAGCTCGACGAGCTCAAGCAGCGGTTGGTCGGGTTGCGAGGACTTCCGGAACCCCTGGCCCGCCTGATCGATTCCCTTCCGACCGATTCGAATCCGATGGACATGCTGCGGACAGCCGTCTCCGGCTTGGGCCTGTTCGAGCAGCCGGAGGAGCAGCCCGGACCCAGTTCGGTCGAGGGCGCCCTGCGGCTGACCGCCACGTTGCCGACGATGATCGGGCGCTTCCAGCGCCGGCGGACCGGCTTGGCCCCGCTGAAGGAGCGGCCGGACCTCAGTCACGCCGAGAACCTGCTCTACCAGATCACCGGCCGGGAAGGCAGCGAAATCGAGAACCGGGCCCTCGATGTGGCCTTGATACTGCACGCCGACCACGAACTCAACGCCTCCACCTTCGCCGCCCGAGTCACTGCGTCGACGCTCTCTGACCTCTACTCGGCCGTGACGAGCGCCATCGGGACCCTCAAAGGCCCGCTGCACGGCGGAGCGAACGAACGGGCGGTCGAGCTGCTCGACGAGATCCAGGACGTGAGCCGGGTCGACGAGGTCGTGTCCGCCAAATTGGCACGGCACGAACGGATCATGGGCTTCGGTCATCGCGTGTACAAGGTCGAGGATCCCCGGGCGACGATTCTCCGGGCGTGGTTGCACAGAGTGGGCGAGTCCGCCGGGAACCTCCACGCCTACGAGATGCTCGAGAAGGAGCGGGAGGTCGTCCATCGGAAGAAGGGTCTCTACTCGAACCTGGACCTGTACTCCGGATCGTTGTACTCCCTGCTCGGGGTTCCGAAGGACCTCTTCACGCCGATCTTTGCCGTCAGCCGGGTCGCCGGCTGGGCGGCCCACGTACTCGAGGAGTACCAGGACCTTCGCCTGATCCGGCCGAGCGCGCTCTATGTAGGCCCGACGGAGTTGCACTATGTGCCGATCGCCGAGCGAGGGCCCTAGGGCGGCGCCGGCCGCTTCTCCCGACGGTCGCCCGACACCGACTCGACGCGCATCAACGGAAACCGGAGATCGGCGCGGTAACCGAGACGTGCCACGACGCGCGTTGCACCGTCCCGGAGCGTGACTTGCGCCTCGATCATCTCCGCGGTGACGTACCGGTAGCCGAACCGTCCCCGGCCCGCGGGGCCAGCCCGCGCCGGTACAATCCGCACTCGGACCCGTTCGACGAACGGCTGGAGTGCCACAGCGGACTCGATGGACCGGGCCAGGGCGCCGGCCGTTTTCGGTGAAACGGGAATGCCCAGGTATTGGTGAAAGATTCCCCCGAGCTTGATGCCGGCTTCGAACAGGAGGGCCTCGCGCGAAGTCAACGGGACATGATGAATCGACGGGCGCCCGCTAGCCATGCATCACCCCTGGCTCCGTACTGGTGGAGGGACCCCCCGCCGTCAGCGGCCCGAGGACGTAAAACCCCGCCAGCCCGACGGCGGCCGCCACCGCCGCGGCCTCACCCACGATGAAGAAGGGGGTTCCCATTGCGGGCCGGAACTGTAAGGGCACCAGGCAGACTCCGAGGGCCACGGCCGTTCCCAGCATCGCCCACCGGAGGGGGACCCCTCGTCGGAGCTTCGGATACGGAATGGGGGCGATCATCAGCACCGCCAGCAACGCTGCGCCGAGGAGCAGGGCGAGCGGATTCGTCCCGAGGAACGCGGGCGCGTCAAAGAAGAGCACGAGCACGATCACTGCGAGCGCGTTTTGCGGCGTCGACGCCCCGACGAAGTGCGGGTGCTGCCAACCGCGCCAGGTGAAATAGACCAGCCGGGCCAGGGCCAGTGCGCTGACGAACCCTCCCACGAGGACCGAGTACGTATTCCAGGGCGCCCAAAGGGAAGCGTGCTCGGTGTGGACTGCGACCAGCACCCCGGGCGCGAGGCCGAACGTGATCGCGTCCGCGACAGAATCGAGGATTCGTCCCGAGGGGGAAGGCGGGCCGCCTGCCCGACGGGACAGAATTCCATCGAGGCCGTCGAAGCCGATTCCGCAGCCGATGAGGAGCATTGCCCAGAGCTTGTTCCCTGCCAGCGTGTAGAGGACGGCTCCGACTCCGAGGAGAGCGTTGGCGAGGGTCGAGAGGTTGGCTCCGACACGGCTGGCCGAGGTCATGACCGCTCCACGGCGACCGTCGACCGCCCCGCCCAGACCCGGTCGCCGGGCTTTACGGCCGGACGGAACGCCCCCACGGGGAGCAGGACGTCAACTCGGGAGCCCAGAAGGATCATGCCGAGCCGGTCGCCCTTGAAGTGGTCCTCACTCGGCCGGACCAGGCTTACCAGCCGGCGAGCGACGATCCCGGTCATCTGGATGACCTCCACCCGGCCGTACCGGGTGTTCAGTCGATACCGTCGCTGGACGTTATGGGTGGCGTCGGGAGCGTAGGCGGGCCGGAATCCCTCGCCCGAGTCGTCGATCGACACCACTTCCGCATCCAGCGGGAACCGGTTCACGTGGACGTCGGTGACGTTCATGAACACGGCGATGCGCCACCGGCCCTCCTCCTCGGCCACGATCTTCACGCGGCCGTCCGCCGCCGAGACAACGCCGTCCCCCGGCGTGCGCTCGGGGTCCCGGAAGAAGATCGCGAAGAAGCCCCAGACCGCCGTCAGAACCGCCGCCGCAGCGATTCCCGGGATAAAGAGCCCATGAATTGCGGCCGAGACCACCCAGAGGACGACGAGACCAGCGGCCCCCCCGGCCAGGTAAGGGCGCGCCGGGCGTACGAACACGGACCGAGCGGCCTTACGACTTCAGCACGATCTCGATGTTCACGCCGTCGGGCACTTGGATTCGCATCACCTGGCGCAGCGCCCGCTCGTCGGCATCGATGTCGATGAGTCGCTTGTGGATCCGCATCTCCCAGTGGTCGATCGTGCTGGTGCCGCCGCCGTCCGGACCCTTGCGTATGGGCACTCGGAGATGCTTCGTCGGCAGCGGGATAGGCCCGGCAATCGCGACGCCGGTCTTGGTGGTAATCTCTCGGATCTGCGAGCAAACGGCGTCGACCTTCTTGGGGTCGGTGCCGCTCAATGCGATACGGGCCCGCTGTGGCATCGACACTCCAAGGTAAGTGGAAAGCCACGCGGACGCTTAAGGGCGTTACGCCTCCCGCTTCTTGACCTCGACCACGACGCCGGCCGCGACGGTCTGGCCCATGTCGCGCACGGCGAACCGGCCGAGCTGGGGGAACTCCTTGTACTTCTCGAGCACGAGGGGGCGCTTCGGCGTGATCTTCACCACGGCGGCGTCCCCGGTTTTGAGCGAAGTGGGGTCCTTCTCCGCGACCTGCCCCGTCTTCGGGTCAAGGCGGGCCTGGAGCTCAGTGAACTCGCAGGCGACCTGGGCCGTGTGCGCGTGGAAGACCGGGGTGTAGCCGACAGTGATCACGGACGGGTGGTTGAGGACCTGGATGTTCGCCGTGAAACTCTCCACGACGGTGGGCGGGTGGCTGGCGGGCCCCACCACGTCGCCCCGCCGGATATCGTTTTTGTCGATCCCCCGGACGTTGAAGCCGAC
>JASHQC010000027.1 GCA_030037735.1 Thermoplasmata archaeon | reverse complement strand
GGTCGGGAATGCTCATCGGGTGGGGGTCCGGCCGGCATCGCAGCGCCCGGCGAGTTAACGAATGCTATTTAACGCGGTCAGGGTGCGACGGGGTGTAGTCTGTCCGGAGGAACCCGTACGTCCGAGCCGTCCACGCTGCACGAAGTGTTCGCCCCCGCCTCGGTCGCGGTGATCGGGGCCTCCAACCACCCCTTATCGGTCGGGGGGATGCTTTTCCGGAACATCCTCCAGGCCGGGTACCAGGGCGTCGTGTATCCGGTCAATCCGTCCTGGAAGAGCGTCTCGGGGGTCCGATGCTACCCGTCCGTGGACGCGCTGCCCGAGACCCCCGAGCTCGCGGTGGTGGCCGTTCCCGCTGCGGTCGTGTCGCAGGTGATCGCCGAGCTGGGTGAGCGCGGCACGCGCGGGGCCGTGGTCGTCTCGGCCGGTTTCCGCGAGATCGGCGGGGCCGGCATCGCGCGGGAGGAGGAGCTGATCGCGACCGCGCGGAAGTACGGAATGTCCCTCGTGGGGCCGAACTGCTTCGGCGTTATCAACACCGCGCCGGAGGTGAGCCTGAACGCCACCTTCTCGGTGGAGCTCCCGCCGAAGGGAAACATCGCCTTCGTTTCGCAGAGCGGTGCCCTCTGCGAGGGCATCCTCCGGTACGGGATCTCGGAGCGGATCGGATTCTCTCGCTTCGTCTCCGTGGGGAACCGCGCCGGCGTGCAGGAGACCGACATCCTCCGCTCCCTCGCGACGGACCCGTACACCCAGGTCATCCTTCTCTACATCGAGAGCCTCGCGAACGAGCGTCGCTTCCTCGACGCGGCGCGCGAGGTCGCGAGGGTGAAACCCATTCTGGTGATCAAGGGAGGACGGTCCCCGGAGGGGGAGCGGGCCGCTCGAAGCCATACGGGTTCCATCGCGCGCTCGGCCCAGGACCGGTTGTACGACGCCCTGTTCGAGCAAGCGGGCGTGCTCCGGGCCGATACCATTGGAGAGCTCTTCCGGGAGGCGAAGGTCTTCTCGACAGGAGACCGGATGGAGGGGCTCCGGATGGCGATCTTGACCAATTCGGGCGGGCCCGGCATCGTGGCCGCTGACGCGACCGCGCGCGCTGGCCTGACCTTGGCGCCACTGTCGGAGCGCGTGCAAAGTCGTGTGCGCGCCTTCCTCTCCCCCTCCGCCGCGATCACGAATCCGGTCGACACGACCGCTGACGTCTCCATTCGGTCGTTCGGCGCGACGCTGAAGGAGTTGCTGGAAGACACCGAAATCGATGGATGCCTGGTGATCGCGACGCCGGTCGGCGAACTCCAGGGTCCCGCCCTGGCGCAGGCGATCCTCACCGCCCGGGGGCGATTGAAGAAGCCGGTCGTCGCCTGCGTATTCGGGTTGGTGGACCTCACGCAGGAGGTCCGCACCCTCGAGGATCACGGGGTTCCCTCCTTCACCTTCCCCGAAGAGGCGGTCGTGGCGCTCGCCAGCCTGGCCCGCTACCAGCATCGCCGGGCCCGGCCGTCGCGTCCGTTCCGCCCGTACTCCGTTCGGCATGACGCGGTGGACCGTGTGCTGGGCAGCATTCCCCCCGCGGAATCGACGGTGCTCCCCGAGTTCTCGGCGCGGGAACTCCTCTCCGCCTACGGCGTTCCGTTCGCCTCCGCCCGGCTCGCCCGAACCGTCGAGGAAGCGGTCCAGTTCGCGGACCAGACAGGCTATCCGGTGGTGCTCAAGGTGGCGTCGCCGGACATCTCCCACAAGACCGAGGTGGGCGGGGTGCGGGTGGGAATCCCGACCGCCGCGGAGCTGCGGACCGCGTGGGCCGAGATGAGCGCGTCGGTCGCCGCCAAAGCGCCCGCGGCCCGGGTCGAGGGCTTCGAGGTGGAGAAGATGATCCACGGCGGGAAGGAGGTGCTGGTAGGCCTCCAGCGGGACCCTCGATTCGGACCGGTGATCGTTTTCGGTATGGGCGGGATCTACGTGGAAGTGCTCCGGGACGTTACGTTCCGGCTGGCCCCGTTCGACCAGACCGAGGCCGAGGAGATGGTGGCCTCCGTGCGGGCGTTCCCGTTGCTCCAGGGCGTGCGGGGGGAGAAACCGAGCGACCTCCCGGCGCTGTACAGCATCCTCGGGCGCGTGGGCCAGCTCGCCCTGGATCTCCCGCGCGTGCAGGAACTGGACCTTAACCCGGTGATCGTCTGCCCGGAGGGGGAGGGGGCGTTCGCCGTCGACGCGCGGCTGGTGATCGGGCCCATCGATTCGCCTTCCATATCGGCACCTCTCGCTTCAGCTTCTCGATCAGGAACCGCGCCGCCCGGAACGCCGTCGCGCGATGCGCCGCGGCGACGGCGATGATCACCGAGGCGGCCCCGACCCGGATCCGGCCGACCCGGTGAATGACATACACGCGCCGGACGGCGAAGCGCTGGATCGCCTGCCGCTCGAGGTCCCCCAGCTGCTGCAGCACAAACGCGCGGTCGGTCTCGTAGTCGAGGGCCGTGATCCGACGACCACGATCGGTCTCTCGCCGGACTCGTCCCACGAACAGCACGACCGCGCCGCTCCCCGGGTCCCCCAGGTGACGTTCGACGCCGGCCAGATACAGCGGGCGGGACGTGATCTCGCAGGTCACCTGAGTTACCCCCCGCTGTACGGTGGATGGATCGCGACCTCATCGCCCGGCCGGACCCGAGTTCGAGTTCCGCTCACGTATCGCCCGTTCCGGACGACGCGGGACACCTTGAGGACCGGCTCGAGCCGCGGATGCTCCTCCACAACGCTGGAAAGGAGGGCCTGAAGGATCGCTCCCCGGGCCGGCACTTCGCGGTCGATCGCCGCTGCTCCGACGGCTTCCCTCGCCGTCGCGAAGAACAGCAGGCGGACGGAGGATTTCACGCGCCGCCCCGGGGTCCTGCGAACGTTCTTGGAAATCGCATGGTAGTGCCGACCACCCCGAACGGATATGTATGCTCTGCCGCCTCGTCGGACCCGATGCCGGAGATAACCGTCCGTACGGGGGGCGCCGCCGGCGACGGGATCGCCTCCGTCGGCGACGTGCTCGGGCGGTCGCTCTCCCGGATGGGACTCCATGTCTTCGGCTTGAACGCGTACCAATCCGTGATCCGGGGCGGTCACGTTTGGTTCCAAGCGCGGGCCTCGACCGACCCGATCTATTCGCAGGGTGATCAGGCCGACGTGCTGTTCGCGCTCAACAAGGAGACTGCCCAGATCCATCTCCCGACCATGAACGCCGGGAGCACGATCGTCTACGACCCGGAAAAGTTCGACCTCGCCGACAGCGAGCTGCCGGTCGGGACGAAGAAGCTCGCCGTGCCCACGCTCGCGATCGCCCGGAAGTACTCCACTCAATCGATTCTCCAGAATGCGGCAGGAATGGGCGCCACGGCCTATCTGGCGGGGATTCCCCTGTCCGTCCTGCAGCAGACTCTCTCGGATTCGTTTGGTAAGAAGAAGGGAGATGTGGCGGACTGGAACATCGGAGCCGCCGGCGACGGCTACCGCTTCGCCGAGAAGAATTCCGGAGCGAACGACCACGCGGTGAGCCCCGTGGGCGCCCCGAAGCCCCTGATGACGGGAAACCAGGCAATCGCCTTGGGTGCCGCGGCGGCCGGATGCAAGTTCTACGTTGCCTACCCGATGACGCCGGCCTCCACGATCCTACACTGGATGGCGGCGCACGCGCAGCAGCTCGGGATCGTCGTCAAGCAGGCCGAGGACGAGATCGCCGTCGTGAACATGGCGATCGGCGCCTCCTTTGCCGGCGTCCGGTCGATGTGCGCGACCAGCGGTGGCGGGTTCGCCCTGATGGTCGAGGGCATTGGAATGGCCGGCATGACGGAGACCCCGCTTGTTGTGGTCGAATCGCAGCGCGGCGGCCCTTCGACCGGCCTCCCGACCAAAACGGAACAGGGCGACCTCAACATGATGCTCGGCGCCGGGCAAGGCGACTTCCCGCGCGCGATCCTCGCGCCGTCGAATCCGAGCGAAGCGTTCCAGTACACGGTGAAAGCGTTCCAGCTCGCCGAGGACTGGCAGACGCCGATCATCGTCGCGAGCGATTTCCACCTCTCCGAGAGCATCATGACGGTGGATCGGGCGGAGATCCCGTTCCCGGGCCCGATCCCCTCCCTCTACACCGTCGAATCGAACGGCGGCGAGTACCGGCGCTACGCGTACACGGAATCCGGCGTCTCTCCTCGGGCACTTCCCGGTCAGCCGGGCCTTCAGTTCAAGGCCGGCTCCGACGAGCATGACGAGCGCGGCCACCTGATCTCGGATGTGTTGTCCGGCGTGCCCATCTGGGTGGCCGAGCGCGCCAAGATGATGGACAAGCGGATGCGCAAGCTAGAGGGCCTTCGCACCGCCGGCCCGGTGCCCAACCTCGAGGGCCCGGCCAATTCGTCGCTGAGTTTCGTCGCATGGGGGTCGACCGTAGGGGCGGTCCGAGACGCCATGCGACTACTGAACGCCAAGGGCGTGACGACGAACCTGGTACGGATCCCCCAGGTGTACCCGATGGCGACCGGCATCCTGGTCCCGATGCTCACGCAGGCGCCCAAGACGCTGCTCGTGGAGGCCAATTATTCGGGGCAGCTCGGCCATCTGATCCGGGCCGAGACCGGCATCGACCTCCGGAACCGCTTCCTCAAGTACGACGGCGAACCGTTCGCTCCCATGGAGATCGCCCAAAGGGCCCTCGAGGTGCTACACAATGGTCACTAGTGCGGTGCCCGCCACGGGCACCACCTCGCTCCCCGTGCTGGTCTCGAAGTCGGACACCAAGCCGACCTGGTGCCCCGGCTGCGGGGACTTCGGCGTCATCGCCGCACTCGAGATGGCGCTCAAGCGGCTCAAGATCCCGCCCCACGAAACGGTGTTCGTTTCCGGGATCGGGTGCTCCTCGAACCTACCGCATTTCCTCAACACCTACGGCTTTCACGGGATCCACGGACGCGCGCTGCCTCTCGCGGAGGGGATCCGATGGGCGAACCACGGCCTCCACGTCATCGTTACCGGTGGCGATGGCGATGGGTTCGGCATCGGAGCCGGCCATTTCGTTCACGCAATGCGCCGGAACGTGAAGATCACCTACGTCACGATGGACAACGAGATCTACGGCCTGACCACCGGTCAGGCCTCGCCCACGTCGACCATGGGCGCCAAGACCAAGTCGACGCCGGCCGGTGTCATCGAGCACCCGATCAACCCGATCGCGCTCGCGTTGGCGAGCGGAGCGACGTACGTGGCCCGCGGGTTCTCGGGCGACGTGAAGCAGATGGCCGACCTGATCGCCGGGGCGCTCCAGCATGAGGGATTCGCGTTCGTCGATGCCTTCTCGCCCTGCGTGACGTACAACAAGCTCAACACGTTCGATTGGTTCCGACAGCGCGTCTACAAGCTCGAGAGCGCCGGGCACGACCCGTCAGACATCACGAAGGCGTTCGCACGGGCCCAGGAGTGGGGGGACAAGATCCCCACGGGGCTGTTCTACAAGACCGACCGGCCGACGTACGAGGATCTGGAGGAAGTGCTCCAGGCCGGACCGGCCGTCAAGCAGCCGTGCGGCCTGGTCGGCAAGGAATCGATCCTCGACGAGTTCCTCTGATCGAGCGGCCTCAGGTGCCTCCTCCATAGGCGAACACGTACGCGTCGCCCTGTTGGAACACTAGGTCGAATGGCGGGGTCGTCAGCGCCGAGGGGTCGAACGGCGCCCAGAGGTTGGTCGTGTTCCCCGTGACGACGACGTACTGGATGCGGAGCCATCCGAGCTCTCGGTACCCGGTGGAGTTCAGCTGCCCGTGGACCAGCTGCCGGTCCAGGTCCACGTAGCTCGCATTCTGGGCGATTTGCTGGACCGGGAAGACTAGCGCCACGCGAGCGTAGCCGGGAAGGAACTGCGCCGCACTGCCCGGGGCGACGAGGACCCGGGAGCCAGTGGGGAGGTTGTGACTGGCCCAAGCGAATAGCGCGAAATCCGCCGTGGTCACCCGCCCGTAGCTTTCGTACAGTCCGTGAAGGTACGGCGGAAAGTCCACTGCGGTCACGGCGACGCCCGAACCGAGAAGGACTACGACGAGCGCCAGACCGATCACCTGGGGGCCGGTAAGAGATGACCGACGGGGTCGTACCGTAAACGGCCGCGACCGCGGGACGGATTCCGCCGAAGGATCGGCCTCCCGGGGCTCCTGCATCGCGAAATCGATGAGCAAATAGATTGGGATCGCCGCGAGGAGCGCATAGATTGCGAAGAGGTAGATCGAGACCTCCTCGGCGCTGCTGATCGCCGCGAGCCCGTTGAACGCGCGGAGCCCTAGCGCGGCTCCGACCTCGATGAGAAGGATGGCGATGGCGGCCCCGATGGTCACGGCCACGAGATGTCTCAACGGGGTTCCCGAGGGCCCAAGTCGCCGGAATAGATCCGGCCAGACGAGGACCGCCGCCCCGGCCACCAGAAGAATGGCGAGCTCGAGCCGGAGCGCCGGAAAGGGGGAGAGCCAGATGTCGTCGGTCCGGAAGAGGAGGGGATCGATCGAGCCGACGAGTTGGGCGGGGGAGATGCCCGGAAGCCCGGTGGGAGCGGGGACGGCGACCCCGCCCGATGAGGCGAACAGGGTTCCCCCTCCGGCAATGATGGTCCAGAGCGTGGGGCTTACGAAGAGAAGGCCGGTCGCGAGCGCACCGACCCACCGAGGGACCGCGCCCCACAGGTACGCGCGGCGAAGACCGCCATTAAGCAGACCGACGATCACGAGAGTGGGGAAGAGCCACTCGGCCCCGACGGGGTTGAGCGCGGCGGAGTATCCCAACACCGCACCGTACGCCACTGTGTCCGGCCATGAGGGAGCGCCGGACCTTCGCCAGATGTCGAGGCGAGCGAGCAGCCAAAGGACGAGCGGGAACGAGAACACGAAGTCGTTGCTCGTCGCGACCATCACCCGGGTCCACGAGGCGATTAGAGCGAAGGTCAGGCCGACGGCTCCACCGGCCCAGGCGGAACCCAATTGTCGGCGTCCGAGAACGTACCCGGCGAGAGGGGAGAGGCTCAAGAAGAGCGGCGTGACGAGCAAGGGAGCCCTTGCTGGGGGAAGCGAGAAAACCAGTTGCGCCGCCGCCAGCCAGACCGTCGCGCCCTGAGGGTACGAAGTGAGCTGAGGGGCGATCGGCGCCAGCGAGACCGGCACCTGATGATGCAGCAGCAGCAATGCGACGTAGTCGGACAGGAGACTCGTGTCGTAGCTGTTCCCGGTCGAACTACCCTCCGCGACCCACACTTCGATGGCGAAAACGGCCAACGTGGCGACGACCACCAGAAGGCCCGGCAGAAGGGCGGACTCCCACGGAGAAGGTTTTCCGACGGGCGGCCGCGACGCGACCTTCCCGTTCCGGGCTACCACGTATACCAGAATCGCCGCGGCGCCGGCCACATAGGCGATGACCAGCGGCAGGCTGAACAGTCCGACGGGAACGACGGCGAGCACGTAGAGACCTCCTCCGCCAAGGTACAGATCCAGCAGCAGCCGCTCGATCCAGCCCACGTCACGGAACAGCGCCACCCATCGGGCAGCCAATCGCCGGAGGAGTTCTCCGGCGGGCAAGAAGAGTCCGGCGAACAACAGTAGCTCGAGGGCCCACGTGAGGCCGGACGGTCCGGGCAGACTCACCGCCGCGCCGGGAACCGGTAGACGGTTATACTCCTACGGCCGCCGGGGCTGACCCCGGCACGTATTAATCCTCGAGACCCCACGAACCGTCGGTCTCACCAGTGCCCGACAGCTCCGACCGGACCCGTGACGGGCTGACGTCCGTCACGCGCGGAACCCTGGTGATGCTCCTGGGTACCCTCGGGTCCATCGGGTTCACCTTCCTCTCGCGCGTCATCCTCGTTCGTAAACTGACCGTCGCGTCATGGGGCACGTTCTCGCTGGGCCTCACGGTCGTCGGACTTCTCTCCGCATTGGCCACGCTTGGGCTGCCTCAGGCCGTCGCCCGAAATCTTGCGTTCTTGACGCAGCCGACCGACCGTCGCGCGATCATCCGGAACGCGTACCGGTACCTTCTGCCGGTCACCGCAGCCGTGAGCGTCGGCTTGTTCCTCTTCGCGCTCTACTTGGGACCAACGTATCACGACCCCCAGCTCTCGATCACGCTGGAGTTCTTCGCCGGGCTGGTGGCGCTCGGCGCTCCGGCTACGCTCGTCGCGGCGATTTTCCAGGGATTCGAGGACGCGTTGCCGAACGCCGTGTTCGTACAGGTGTTGACCCCGGCCCTGTTCATTGTGTTCCTAGTTTCGACCGAGACGTTTCTCCCCCTCGGCAAGCAGTACGTGGGCGCGCTCGTATCGTACCTCGTGGCGGAGGCGGTGGTGCTCGCGCTAATCCTCCTCTACTACCGGTTCCGGGTCCGTCGATTGCTCCCGTCGGCTCGACCTACAGAGGGGTACGGGCACCGGCTCCTCGCCTTCGCGCTTCCGCTGCTCGTCGTCGGGGTACTCACGAGCGTGAGCGGCTCGGCGGACACGCTGGTTCTGGGGCTCATCCACCGCGCCGAGGTCGGGTACTACACCGCCACGCTCTCGCTGGCCCGCCTGCTGGGGCTCGGTCTGAGCTCGGTGGGGTACATCTTCCTCCCGGTGGCGGCCCGGTATCTCGGGAACCGGGACTCTGCGTCCCTCAGCCAGACGTACGCGACGGCCACCAAGTGGACCCTTGTCGTGGCCCTTCCCCTTTTCCTGGTCTTCTTCTTCTTCCCTAGTGAATCGCTCGGCTTCGTCTACCCGTCGACCTACACCACCGTCATCCTTCCGCTGCGGATCGTGGCGGTCGGCGGATTCACGGCTTCCCTATTTGGACCGGCGAACGCCGCCCAGATCGCGTACGGCCGAACTCAGATGGTGCTCCTCAACACCATCGTCGCCGCCGGGGCCGACGTCGGACTGAGTTTCGCCCTCATCCCCTCCCACGGGGCCGCCGGGGCGGCGGTCGCGTGGGCGGTTTCGAGCGTGCTGTTTCCGTTGCTCTCGACCGTCGAGCTCGGGATCCTGGAGGGATTGCATCCCTTCGAACGGGACTACCTTTTGCCTCTCGGAGTGACGGGAGTACCGCTGGCCCTCCTTTTCGGCCTCGTGCCGTTCCATCCGTCGTACTGGATGCTACCGCCGATCGTGATCGCCATCGCGCTACTGTTCGTGGGCGTCGTGCTGGGGACGCGGAGCGTAGACCGAGGGGACCGGCTATTACTCGAAGCCGCAGAACACTTCCTCGGGAGGCCCCTACCGCTGGTCCGTCGCGTGGGACGTTGGATCCTTGGGTCGGCCTCCACCGCGCTCTGAGAGCCTCGACTTCGAGGCGCCGGGCGTGCCTTCGTCGCGGACGTGGTCCACGAGGAGCAACACCACGCCTCCTCCGAGAAGGAAGAACACGTAGACGGCGAGAGTGTTCGCCGCACCCGTCGCTCCGGCCGCGTCCACCACCGCCGCTGCGACGAGGAGTACGAGGGCAGCGGCGATGAGGTATCGGGAATCCAGGCGCGCCCACGCGGAGTAGACCATGTACGCGCCGAGCAGTCCGAGGAACAGGTCCGAGTACGGCACTGCCACGGGTCTTGCCTAGCAGAGTCGGAGGTAGAAAAGAGACCCGGGGGCAAGGAAGGGCGTCCGGGGCCGCAATATAACCCGCGGCTGGCTACGCCGACTCGAAGAACGCGATAGTCTTAATACACAGGGACCGTCGTGTTGAAAGTGACCGGTCTCCGGTCTCTCTGGGCATGAAGTCTCCCAAGTGGATGCGCCGCATGATTCCCGGGATTCTCGGGGCGGCCATGCTCGTCGTCATCGTCCTGGCAGCCCTTACTCCGAACATCGGGGTGGGCGCCGCGCAGGTAAACTCTCAATACACGTCGAAGGCCCCGGCGAACACCACGCTCGAGTACGCCCTCATCGGCGTTCTCGTGGCCGCGATCGTTGCGGCCCTCGTGGGGCTCCTGGTCTTCCAGCGGCGCAAGAAGCGCGGCGGCGGCGGAGCCGCCGGCGGTGCCGGTGGCGTCCCGGCCTGGCAGGAGCCGCCGGGCGGTGGCGAGGGTACCGGCCCATCGATGGGCGGGGCCGGGGGAGGGGGCGGAATGGCCCCCGCGGGCGCGGCGGCCATCGGCGGAGCCGGCATGGCCGCGGGCGCAACGACCTACGACGAAACGGCTGCCCCGGTCGAAACCGGTCCCGAATGGGCTGAGCCGGGAGCGCCGGCCACCGTCGGCGCAGCGGCAGGGGCTCCTGCCCTAGAGGAGGAGCCAGACATCGACCGGCTCATGAAGGAGCTCGACCAGATCAGCGACGACATCC
>JASHQC010000026.1 GCA_030037735.1 Thermoplasmata archaeon | reverse complement strand
GCCCGTGCATCAGAGCCGTCGGCAGAATGGAGCCGATCGAGGGCCTCTTGAAGGGCCGCCTGGGCTTCCGGGACCGGCTTCTCGGCGGCCTCGCGGACTCGTCGGCGTTCCTCCGTCCGCGCGATGGCGTACGGTACGAGCAGGACCGCGGCCACGACCGCGATGCCCAGAACGACGGCAATGCCCACTGAGGCGGGCAACGGGACGCTCGGGGTTCCGAAGAGTGTGGGAGTGGCGTTCCCGGATCCGTTCCCGACCGGCGGAGTGGTCGGCGGCGCCGTGGAATTCCCCGACGCGGTGAGCGGGGTGACGTGCACGAACCCCACCAGCTCGACGAAAAGGACTCCGATCAGCACGACGACCAGGATGGTCGCCACGACCCGCCCGGGGATCGGGGCCCGGTTCGCCCGGTCCCTCAGGAGGAGGAACAGCCAGACCCCGATGCCGATGAGGGCGAGAATGGCGAACAGCTCGCCCCAGTGGTTCCACGTCAGCGGCCCGTAACTAACGGTAGAGGGCGGCGCGGCTCGAACGGGGCGGGAGAGGAAGGCCGCCGCCACGCCGACTAGAACGGCCAGCACCAGGACCCACGCCACGGCCGGCGGCCCACGCCATCGCGGGGAGGCGGGACGACCGGCCATACCCTCCCTACTAGTTAGTCTGCTTATCGCGTTTTACGACGGAACTCCCGATGCCGGCGGAGATGTTTCCGGTACACCGACTCCACCACCTCTACGCCGATTCCCGGGCCCGTGGGCACCGATAGCGTGCTCCCCGGACCGAGCTCGAAGGTCGGCTTCACGAGGTCCGGTTGGTAGTACCGGTCGCTTGCCGAGAGGTCCGCCGGGAAGGTGAACGGTGACAGGCTGGCCAGCGCGACGTTGTGAGCTCTCCCGATCCCGGTCTCCAACATGCCTCCAATCCAGGCCGGCATCCGGGCCCGAGCGGCCCTCCGTCCGAGGTCGCGGCCGGTGGCCAAGCCACCGACGCGGCCGGCCTTCACGTTTAGACTCGTCAGGGCACGCATTTCGAGTGCGGCCTCGAGCGTCGCGGCGTCGGTTATCGATTCGTCCAGGCAAACGCGGAATCGGGCTCCCCCGACCAGAGCGGCATGCGCTGCGAGAGCGTGCTCGGGGAATGGCTGCTCCACCTGCTCCACGCCGTATCGGGAAGCCCAGCGGCGGATCGTCGGGGCGGCAGAGGGTGGGTAGGCCTGGTTCGCATCGACCCACAACCGGAGATCCGGATACTCCTTCCGGAGGGCCGCCACCGGGCCTTGGTCCCATCCCGGTCGGACCTTGATCTTGATCCGTCGGTACCCGTCGGCGAGATACTCTCCGACCCGGCGCACGAGGGCCGGGACCGTCGGCTGGATTCCCACACTGACACCGACCTCTACACGGCGGCGGTGACCGCCGAGCGCCCGGGCAAGCGGTTGCCGCCGCCGACGGGCCCAGAGGTCCCAGAGGGCCAGCTCGACGGCGGCCTTCGCCATCGAATTCCCACGCCACGGCCGCGACTGCTCGCGAAAGACGAGCGGCTCCAGCGCTCCCTGCCGCCACAGCAACGGCAGGAGGTACGTCTCGATCATCCAGCGAGCGGTCGTGACCGACTCGCCGGAGTAGAGGGGATCCCGGGCCGCGACGCATTCGCCGAGGCCGATCTCGCCGTCCTCCGACTCGAGTCGGAGGATCAGGAAACGCCGTCGTCGTTCGACTCCGAAGCTCGTCTCAAACGGCTCCACCAGGGGCATCTCGAGCTCGTCCAGCTCGACGCGGTGCAGGCGAACCATCGAGTTACCCGGCAGGAGAGGCGGGTGGGGCGGAGAGGAAGTAGAAACTTCGGCGCTCGTGCTCTACGTTCAGGACGGAGAAATCGTCGACGCGGTATCCGAAGTCGAACGCGGCCCGGAAGGCATCGCGCACGGCATGCCGCCAGGTGCGGAGAGTGGAGGCCTCGTGGCTGCGGATCGCCTGAAGGTCGAACGGAATCTCGAGATGCGCGGTGGGTTGGGACGGCTCGCTTACCGTGGTCGGGATCCGCAGGCCGGTGTCGGCGACGGAGGTCTCGATCAGCGCCTGGGACGGCTTCCAGCGCGCGAGGTCCTCCTCGGCCGTCGGCAGCTTACCCGCCATCCGGGCCTCCACGGCGGGGTCGGTGAGCGCCCACGTCACCCGGAGCCGGTCGCTTTCCAGCCCCCGGTTCAGCTCCGAGCCCATCGCCCCGTAGTAGTGTACGTAGTAGTGGTCCGGTCGGGCCCCTAGGAGCCGTACGTTGAGCCGCGCGTTACGGCTCTGGAGCGGGTCGAACGTCCAGCGGGCCAGCGCGAGACCCTGCTTGAGCACCTCTTCTCGCTGGTAGGCCTTGAGCCGGAACCCGACGTGGTGGTTCTGGTACTGCGGCCGGACCGCCGTCATGTGGGAGTAGTGGTAGAGTTGGGTTCCGTCCCAGCCGAGAAACCCGATCGTGAGCCCGGCCAGATAGATGTCCGCGAACGCGCCGAGGATGAGACCCCCGTTATCCTGGATCGCCCGCTGGATGGTGCTCGACGTCGGCGGCTCCTCGACGAGCCCCCAGGCCTCCCGCTGCAGCTCCTCCGCGTGTCGGAACTCCTCCGGTTTGGTCAGCTTCCGGAAGACGAAGTCGTGCGGGCCGCCCGGCGCGACCGGCGTTGCCATCGGACCCGTGGGACCGGACCGGCGTACTTAACGCGAACCGGATGGACCCCTACCGGAGGCGGAATTCGGCGCGCTTGTCCAGGTACCGCTGCTCGTCGGCCGGCGTCAGGTCCCAGAGCAACTCTTCGATCTGGTCCAGGTTCCGGAGGAACTCGGCCTTGCTCTTGGTCTTCATCAGATGCTCGAATCGGCGTCGCGACAGAAGGTACCCCCCTACGAGCACCGCGCCAACGATCGATACGATGGGACCGATCACCACGAACGCAAGGTTGTAGTTCGGTCCGTTCGGCGCTGCGGTCACGGTGTCGATCGCGGTGAACGGCTGGACCGTGGAGAGGCCGGTGAAGGCGCCGGCGGCGAGGACGGTCAGAAACACTCCCACCGCGAGCACGAGGACGGAGACCACGAACCGGTTCCTCCGGAACCAGTCTCGGACTCGCCGGTCGACCGTCTGTTTCGGCGTGCGCGGGGGCATCGGCCCCGCACGAAGGGGGCACGTTTATCAACCTTGGGAGCCGTCGCGGGCCTCTCGATGGATATTTTCCGCGCCAAGGCACCGTTGCGCATCTCCTTCGCCGGTGGAGGCACCGATGTGTCCCCGTTTCCGGAGGAGCGCGGGGGCGCCGTCCTCAACTGCACGATCGACAAGTACGCGTACGCCACGCTCACCACGCGGCCCGGGAAGGGACGGGTCCGGGTGCAATCCCTGGACTTCGATGTCGCCGCGGAATATCGAACGCCGCGGGATTTCGTCTACGACGGCGAGCTCGACCTCGTGAAGGCCACGCTGAAGGGCTTCCACCGGACCGACAGCGATTGGGAGATCTTCCTCCACTCCGATGCGCCTCCCCGTACCGGGCTCGGGAGCTCCTCGACGATGGTGGTGGCGCTCGTGGCCTTGTTCTCGAGATACCTCAAGATCCCGCTCACCCCGTACGAGCTCGCGGAGCGGGCCTACCGGATCGAACGGATCGACCTGGGGGACCCGGGCGGCCGGCAAGACCAGTACGCCGCCGCCTTTGGGGGATTCAACTTCATGGAGTTCTTGGGGTCGACCACTGTCGTCAACGCGCTCCGCATCGACCCGGAGATCCTGAACGAGCTGAACTACCGCCTGATGCTCTGCTACACCGGCGTCACCCGATTCTCCGGCGACATCATCGAGCGGCAGACCCGGTCGTTCCGCCAGCGCAGGCCCGATACCGTCGAGGCGCTCGAAGAGACCAAGCGCCTGGCCATGAGCATGAAGAAGGAGCTCCTGACTGGGAACCTCGACGAGATGGGGCACCTCCTTCACGAGGGGTGGGAGGCGAAGAAGCGGTTCACGAAGGGGATCTCCAACCTAAAGGTCGACCGGCTTTACAGCCGCGCCCGCGCCGCAGGGGCGCTGGGAGGAAAGCTCACCGGGGCTGGGGGCGGGGGCTATTTGCTCCTGTTCTGCGACTTCCGGAGGCGGCAGGATGTGGCGAAGGCGGTCGTCGCCTCGGGAGGGCGCGTCATGGACTTCGCTTTCTCACCCGAGGGCGCCCAGAGCTGGGCGGTCCGGACGGTACAGGGCGAATCCCGCTAGCCGCGGACCCCTTCCGGCACCCTCCCGGCCGTGATTTCGCCTCCCTCTCCCGTGCGAACGCTTAAGTACTATTCCCGCGGAAACCGGTCGTATGACCGGCCCAACAGCCCAAGGCCCACCGCCAACGTACGGCGCTCCCGCGCCGACTCCGGCCCAGCCGCCGCCCCCGATGTGGGCGCCGGCCGGCGGCTCCTACCTGCCGAATATGCGACACGACCCATGGGGCGCAATCTCGTTCGCCTCGCGGGCGGTCGGCTTCCTCCTGGTATTCGTCGGGGCGATCGTGCTGGTCGCAGCCGTCTCGATTCCGGGATCTTGTTACACTTCGGCCTGCGGCACCAGCTGGCTTTCCAGCGCCGCCACCGCGACCCTAATCGCGAAGATCCTCGCGGTGCTCGGCCTGGCCGCTCTCGGCTTCGGAGCGGCGGTCAAGCTCCACTACGGACTGCGGGCGTCGAGCGCCTCCTCGGCGGACGAGGGGCGAATCATCGCGTCGGAACGCCGGCTCAATGGCGCCCTGTTCATCGCGAGCGTCGTCCTGCTCGTGGTGATCGCGATCACGGTCAACGTGTTCCCCACGTTCACGTTCCCGGGCGTTCCGTAGGGTAGACTCTGCCCATCCGAACCCTTTCCTTCCCACCCCTCTTTTCGGATTCAATCCCCCTAGGAGCGCTTACCTTTCCCGTCGCCGGATGGGAGCCGGTCGTAACGGCCCGCGGTGGGTGGGATCCCGGCCGGAGCGGCGCGGGGACGAGGCGGAGCTAGGACGGTCGGCCGCGCATCCCAGTACAGGTAGGCGGCCCCCGCAATGGCCAGGCCCGCGCCAACTAGCCCGTAGAAGGCTCCGTAGTACTCACCCAGCGCGGCGAGTACGTAGAGTACGATTTGGAGAAAGATGGAGGCAAGACGCTGGCGAAGGACCGACGATGCGGTGGGGACGGGTAGCAGGGCCCGCAGACCCCCGGTCACCTGGATCAGGACGAGGGCCACCGACTGAGTCAACGCCAGGGCGATGCCGGGGGGAGTCGCCTTGCCGCTCAGATAGTCTGCGACCGTGCCGAGGGCCAGCAACCCGCCGATACCGGCTCGCAAGGTGAGGGCATAGAACGGGTCCGCCGACGTGAACCCGAAGAAGTGGGTCCGGAGTATTGCCATCTGGGCGAGTTCCCCTGCGACCACGAGCAGCACCACGTCGATGACCGCGGAGATGGCGCTGCCGCCGGCGACGGAAACTTCGAAGAATATCCAGACCACGGCGAGGGGAATGCCGATGAAGAGGCCCACGATGTACGCGGCGAGCGCCTTGCTCTCGTTGAACCGGGACGTGGGTACTTGGGGTGCGGCGAACTTTCCGACTTCGAAGTAGACAAATCCCGCAGAGATAACGACGCCGACGAAGCCGCCCACCTCGAGCCCGAAGGTGAACACGTCAGTTCACCCGCCGGGCGCCCGTGAGAAAGGCCGTATGGCCCAGCATGTCGAATTCCGGCCGGGTGCCCCCCTCGCCCACGTGCAGCGTCCGCTCGAGGAGCTCGATGCTCCGCACCTCTTCGAACCCGAGGCTACGGAGCGTCCGCACCGTTCGCTCGAGCTGGTTGTAGGTCGGGGTGTACGTGGCCACCGCTCCGCCGATTGCGAGCGCAGTGCGGGCCGCTTCCAGCACACCCCACGGCTCCGGAACGTCCAGTACGATTCCATCTAGCTCCGACTCGTCGAATCCGTCGACCGCCACGTCGCGCTCGACGAAGCGAACCCGGTCCAAGAGCCCCGACTGGGCGACGTTCCGTCGCGCCACCTCCAGGAAATCGGCTCGGCGATCATACGAAACGACGTGGCCGGCGGGGCCGACCGCGTGGGCGAGGACCACGGTCAGCGCGCCGCTGCCGGCGCCCGCCTCGGCCACCCGGGCCCCTGGGGCCACTTGCGCGAGGAAGAGCAGCTGCTGCGCATCCTTGGGGGTGATTATCTGGGCCCGTCGTCGCAGCTGCCGGAGGATGTCCGCGAGCGACGGCCGCAGCACCCGATACGTAGCGCCTGCCCATTCGATGGTTCCCCCGGGAACGGCGCCAATCTGGCCGGACAGGTCGATCACCCCAACCCCTTCCACCGATTGTGGCGCTGCGCGCAAAGGGAGGATGAACGAATCGCCCTCCCGCCGCCGCACGAGGACCGGTTCACCCTCCACGAAGAGGTCCTGAGCGCCCATTCGGTTCAATCCTCGCCCATCTCCACGGTCCCGCTTGGGGTCCGGCGCCGGAGGTCGTCAGCGCGAGTCAGCCGCCCGTATTAACGCCGCTCCGGTGATTCATGCCGGGCCGATGCGACGGAATAAGCCCGTTGCTTCCCGAGTTCCTTGGGCTCGCATTTCCGCATATCGGGTGGGCAGCAGTAGTTGTCGGCGCGTTGTTGGTCTTATGGCGGGACGGCGATTCGCTACTTACCATGCTGTTCAGGATGACCTACACCGGAATCCGGGTCAAGGACATGGAGGAATCCCTACGGTTCTACACCGAGATCCTCGGAATGCAGGTGATCGAGCCTCTCGAGTCAACTCCAACGACTGAGGGCAAGGTAGTGACCCTGCGAAGCCCGTCTTCCACTCAGCTCTTGGAGCTCAATTGGTATGCGGCAGGCAGTCGGTTCGGGCCGGCATACTCGAATGGAGAGGACCTCGATCATTTGGCGTTTGAATGCGACGACCTGACCGACGCGGTGGCAGAACTTGCGCGGCGAGGAATCGAGGTGGTCTTCCGTCTGAAGGAGATTGGGGGTTGGAATGAGGCCTTCGTGAAGGACCCGAACGGGATCTGGATCGAGTTACTTCAATCGAGGCAGAAGCCGACCGTGCCCGGTTGAGCCGGACCGAGTCAAGCGCTTATCACGGACCCATTTCGGACTGGGGCACGACCAGGCCCTGACTGTCTTGAGGTGCCTTAGATATCTTAACCTCGATATCCACCTTCGGCGATTATGGCGGCACGGGCCGGTCCACCCCGTCTACGGCTACCCATCGTCGGCCGTCGCCTGCTCCTCCGAATCCCGCAGCCTTCCGATGCTTCCGCCATCGCGCACGCTCTTCGAGACCGCCGGGTCACCCGACCGATCCATTTGCCGGTCGGTTATTCGATTCGTGACGCTCGTGAGTTCATCTCTCGAAGCAAGCAGGGACTGAAGGAGGGTTCGAAGTACAACCTATCCATCACTCTTCGAAGTGGCGGAGAACTCATCGGTGGATGCGGCCTCGACCGGATTCGGTTCGACCACCGGAATGCCCATGTCGGATACTGGATAGCCCGCCCCCACTGGGGAAGGGGGTACGCCTCGGAGGCGGCGTCGCTCGTGATCTCCGCCGGATTCCGACAACTCGGACTTCACCGGATTCACTCGGATGTCTTTCCCGACAACCCCCAGTCAATGCGGGTGCTCCGTCGATTGGGCTTTCGAGTGGAGGGACGGGCCCGTCAAGATCGGGTCGTGAGCGGTCGCTATCGCGACATGATTCTCTTCGGACTCCTCCGCGAAGAGTTCAGGCCCTTCCGACCAAGACCTGCGGCCTAACCAACCTCACCCTTTTCCGGAGGTGGAGGTGGGGTGCCCGGTAGTTCCCCTAAGCATCGCCTGACTCGACTCCGCGCCCCGGGTACCGCTCCGCAAGGGGAGGTCGACAAGAGGAGCCGTTTTAGACCGCCCGCATAATGGCCGACGCCACGCGGGCATAGTGTAGTCTGGTTATCACATAGGCTTGCCAAGCCTATAACTCGGGTTCAAATCCCGGTGCCCGCACTCGCTTTCGCGTCGCTCGCCGTTCAGAGATTTCCGGACCGTCGCTTGAGCCGAACTCCGAGCGCGACGCGTGCGACGAGCACCGCGCCGACGGTGACGAATACGAGGACGAGAAAGTCAAGGGTCGGGAAATGGAAGTGCGTCCACGCGATGGCCAACCCGACCACAATGATGAGCACGCTCGTGTCCAAGAGGGCGAGCACTCCGAGAACGCGGCGAAGCTGCCGGCGCGCGGTGATCCGGGCCTGGTCTATGGCCGGAGGAGTCGTCACGGTTCTCTTCGCCTTTCTCCCAGAGTACCAGGCACGTCGCGACCTGATATCTCCCTCGTTCGGGATTCTGCGAGCCGCACCGATTGGGCAAAAACGGGAAGTCCAGAGACCGGAACTCCCGCCGGACACGCTCTCGGAGCGGTCAGCGGTGAGGTTAAAGTCCGCCGACCGATGCTGCCTCCATGCCGCCGGCCGGGTTCGTCAAGGTCTCCGGGAACCGCCGCTTCGAGTACGTTTCCCGGGGGGCCGGGCCGGCCACGCTGCTCGTGCACCCCGGCGGACCGGGATTCACCTATCACTATTTGCGGTCCATTCTGAAGCTCGCCGACTCGCACCTCCGGGTGATCTTGTTCAACCCCCGGGGGGTGGGACGGTCGTGGAGGCCCGCGCGCCCGAGCGCCTACACCATCGAGAACCAGGCCGACGACGTCGAGGCCATCCGTCGGGCCTTCGACATCAAGGAGCTTCATCTCCTGGGATACTCGGCGGGCGGATTCACTGCGCTCGAGTACGCCCACCGGTTCCCGGACAAGCTCACCTCGCTGCTCATGTGCGCGACGGCAGGGGGCGCTGCGGACCTCCGCGCGGCGTTCAAGTACGTACTCGAACACACCTCGCCGGTCCTTCGCTTGCGCCTCCGCGAACTCTCGAAGGCGGGCGATTTCAAGAGCAAGGAGTACCGCGACCTCGCGGCGCGCATCATGGCGCCGTTTTCGGAACGGTTCTCGGCTTCGCCGCCGGCGGACCTGAGGGCGACGAAGGTCAACGAGGAGGTCTATCACGCGATGCTGACCCGGACCGGGGACGAATTCGTCCTGGACGGGACGATCGCCCGTTGGGACGGCCGGAAGTACTACTCGAACATCTTCCTCCCGATGCTGGTGCTCGTGGGCCGCTACGATTACCTGCTCGACGCCTCGATCGACATGGCGAACCGGATCCGGACGGCCCACCTGCGGATTTTGCCCCGGAGCAGCCATTACCCGGTGCTCGAGCAGCCACGGGAATTCCTCGGCCAGCTCTCCGAGTTCCTCGAGGACGTCACCGGCGATTGAGCGCGCCGGGCCGGACCATCGCCGACCTTCTCGGACGCGATCTTGCTTCCGGCACTCCGGAGGTGCGCGACGATCGCCGACACTACCCGGTCCACCGGCTGGGTCGCGTCGATTCCAACGCCCGCATCAAATCGGCCGGACTTCGCGTAGACTGCTCGAGTGGCCTCGCGTCCGTGAGAGGGGCCTCGTCGCCTGTCGCGCTCGATGCAGACGGCCAGCGGTGCGTTCAGGGTGAAAATGTAGTAGACGTAGTCCAGTCGACCCACCAGGTCCGCGATCTGCGCCTTCCAGTAGAAGTTCCCATCGAAAACCACGGGTGTCCCCTTCGCCAAGAACCTCTCGGCTCGCTC
>JASHQC010000025.1 GCA_030037735.1 Thermoplasmata archaeon | reverse complement strand
GCGCGGCCTTCGGGCGGTGTGATGTGGTCCGAGCCTTCCGCGTCTACGACACCCTTTCGAGGGAAGTGCGGGCCTTCGTCCCCCGTGTGAGCCCCCGAGTCGGACTCTTCGTCTGCGGCCTGACGCCGTACGCCGAGGCCCACATCGGGCATGGTCGGACGGCGGTCACCTTCGACGTCGTGGCCCGCGCGCTGCGTCGGTGGGGGTACCATGTCTTCTACGTGCAGAACGTGACCAACCTCGACGACCGTCTCATCGACCGCGGTCGGGCCGAAGGTCGGGACCCGCTCGAGCTCGCGGAGTTCCACTTCCAGGGGTGGATCCGGTCGATGGACCAGCTCGATGCCCGGTCCGTGAACCTGTACCCCTTCGCCACCGATTACATACCGGAGATCATCGACCAGGTGTCGACGCTGATCGACCGAGGATTTGCCTACGTCGTGGACGGTGACGTCTACTACGAGGTCTCGAAGTTCCCCGACTATGGGAAGCTCTCCGGCCAGAAACTCGAGGCGCTCCGATTCGGTACCCGGGAGGAGATCGACCCCAAGAAGCGCGCGCCAGAGGATTTCTCGCTCTGGAAGGCCGCCAAGCCGGGGGAACCGGCCTGGCCCAGCCCATGGGGACCCGGCCGACCGGGCTGGCACATCGAGGATACGGCGATCACGGCCCACCTGCTGGGAGACCAGTACGATATTCATGGCGGGGGCACGGACCTCAAGTTCCCGCACCACGAGGCCGAGATCGCCCAGGCCGAGGGCGCCTCGGGGAAGAAACCGCTGGTGAACTACTGGATGCACGGCGGGATGCTCCAGATGCACGGAGAGAAGATGGCCAAGTCGGTGGGGAACGTCGTCAGCCTCGACGCGGGGATCCGGAAGTTCGGGCCGGACGTCCTGCGGTTCTACTATCTGAACGCCCAGTACCGGAGCCCGCTCAATTACGACGAGGGGAAGAGCCTCGAGGAGGCCCGGGAGAGCTACGCGTCGCTGGTCGCTCCCTATCGGCGGCTCCGGGAGGAACTGCTCCGGGGGGGACTGACGCGCCCCGGACGGGAGCTTCCGCCCGAGATCGCGAAGACCGCGACGGAGCTTCCCACCCGGCTCGACGAGATCCTGGCAGAAGATTTTCAGACGCGTGAGGCGATCGCCGCGCTGTACGGATGGGGCCGCATGATCAACGAATGGTGGTCGAAGCTGGAGGGCCTCTCGGGGGCTTCTCTCGTCACGCTCGGAGCCCCGTACCGATGGGCCACGGAAGTGCTCGGGTTGTTCCCCGAGCGGACCGGTGCCAAAGCCCCGGCGGAATTCAGCACCCTGGTCCAGCTGGCCATCGAAACGCGCGCTCGCGCCCGCAGCCGGGGGGACTTCGCCGAGGCCGACCGGATCCGCCAGTCCCTTCTCCAGGCGGGCATCGTGCTGGAGGACCAGGGCAGCGAAACTCGCTGGCAGTGGAAACGGGACGGCGTCGCGTGAAAGGACTAGGGTTCTCGGCCCACGGCGGACTCGACCGAGTAGGCTGGGTGGACGTCCCCCCGCCGGAACCGGGGCCGGGAGAGGTACGCGTTCGCGTCCGCGCTGCCGCCTTCAACCGGCTCGATCGGTTCGTGGTCGAAGGGATTCCGGGCATCCCGATCGAGCTCCCCCATGTGCTGGGGTCGGATGCCTCCGGAGTGGTCGACCGACTGGGGGAAGGAGTAACGGACATCGTTCCGGGGGCGGAAGTCCTAGTGAATCCCGGACTTTGGGACGGCACGTGCGAGTACTGCCGGAAGGGCCAGGAGTCGCTCTGCCGCGACTTCCGGATACTCGGCGAGCACACCCAAGGGTCCGCCACCGAGTACATCGTCGTGCCCGCGCGGAATCTCCACGCGAAACCGCCGGTGTGGAGCTGGGGGCAGGCCGCTGCGGCCCCGCTCGTGTTTCAGACCGCCTGGCGCGCGCTGCGGAGCGTGGGAGAGCTCCGGCCCGGCGAAACCGTCGCGGTCATCGGCGCCGGAGGAGCCCTAGCTCCCGCGGCGATTCAGGTCGCTCACCGACTCGGGGGGCGAGTGGTCGTGGTGGGCCGCAACCCCGCGAAGGTCGAGAAAGCCATCCGCTTGGGGGCGGAAGCGGGCTTGGTCGTCACGACCGAGAAGCCCCACGACCGTCTCCTGTGGGAATGGAGCGACAAGCGGGGGATCGACGTAATCTTCGACTCCGCCGGCGCCGAAACGGTATCGCGATCGCTCCGGGCGCTGGCCCGCGGGGGCCGCCTAGTGGTCGTCGGCGCGACGCAGGGCCCAAAGGTGGAGATCGATCTCCGGACCCTCTTCTGGCGCCAGGGGTCCCTTCGGGGGAGCACGATGGCAAGCCGGGCCGAATTCGATGCCGTCTACGCGGAGCTTGTCCGGGGCCACCTGCTTCCCATCATCGACAGTGAGTGGGAATGGGACCGAGGCGTCGAGGCGTTCCACCGACTCGGCGCCCCGGACGTCTTCGGCAAGGTCGTGCTCCGGACGGGCGACCCGGGTCGCTGAACGGGCCGGAAGGCCCGGTTTCACCTCGAGAAAACGCCACCGGCGGTATTGGGCCAGATTGATTTTTATACCGGGAGCAACCAAACTAAAGCCTGCGGACCAAGACCGGTCCCAATTCATTCGCAAAAATGGGGGCCCAGTCATGAAGTTTAGCGAGGGGAATCGTGTGGCGGTCGCCTTCGTTCTGGCCGTTCTAGTTCTGAGCTCTCTCGCGTTGATGGTCACGTTCGCCCACGCGCCGTTGCAATATTCGACGGCCGGATCCCCTGCCGGCGGGCTCCGGACCGACTCCTCCTATGGGCACGGAGACCTGACCGTGCCATCCGGCCAGACCGTGGTCCTGAGCCCGGGCACCACGGGGTCTTCCACCTACTATGAAGCGGGCAATATTTCAGTTCAGGCAGGCGGGACCCTCGTCGTAGAGAAGCTTACCATTGACTGGGTGCAGTTCATCGGCGTCTCCGGGTCGGTGGCCCAGCGGCTGAGCAATGTGTTCTGGTTCAGCGACGCGGGCACCGTCACCCTCTCCCAGTCCAGCATCACCACCGATCCCTACGTGCTGAACGCCTTCGTCAAGCTGAACGTCTCGGTCACGGGCAAGATGGTCCTCAGCAACCAGAGCTCGTTCGCCTTCCCGGGATGGGTGACCGTCGGCTCGGGCGGCAGCCTCTTCCTAAACGAGAGCCGGAGCACGAACAATTCCCAGGTTGGAACCCAGACCCTCTCCCCCGCGGTGCTCAATGACGAGGAGTACTCTCCCGCGCTCCAAGCCACCGCCGGTGGCCAGATCCTCATCGCCGACAGCGTGGTCAACAACTACTACGCCGACGACTACGCCGCCAATGGAATCCCGGGCCCCGACGCCGTCGGCAACAACGAGACCCAAAGCCCCGACTACCAGTGGGCCGGCTTCGATCTAGAGCCTCCGGTGGCCCAGGGCATCGCCCAGGCCTACGCATGGGAGGGCACGCCGTTGCTCAATGGGTACATCCAGGTGGGGTACATCAGCAGCAATTCCTACACGTCCTCGAGTGGCAACAGCTTCACCTTCGCCGGGACCGCGTATTCGCTCGGCTCGGTCACCTTCCCCGCCGCGTCCTCCGGTACGACCATCGATGTGCCGCTATCCTCCAGCGCCCTCAGTGCGATCAACACCGCCGGAGTACCGGCTTTCCTTCAGGACACCGGCCAGTTCGGGACCGCCTCTACAGACAAGGTCAACTTCGGATTCGATATTTCGAACGTAAACGTCACCAGTCTCTCGGTCATTCTCTGCCCCGACTTCCAGTACAACATCACGGCGACGGGCGCCAACACGCAGATCACCGCCGTGGACAGTGTGGTGGGCCTCAATTTCAATGCCGTGCCGGGAACCCCTGTGCCGATCGGAACCCCTCCGCCGCCTCCCTGGTTCTCGAACAAGCTGCTCGTCTCCGGCGGAGCGAACGCCTTCGTCGGGAACGTCACGGTGACCGGCGCTCCTTACGCCCCCTTCAACGACTCCTCCGCCGTGATTCCGAGCGGGACCAGCAGCGCCTACTTTTACCAGTGGCTCGAGGTTCCGATCACCGGCGGGCTCAACAAGATCCCGGTGGCCAACGGGACGACCTCCGTTGCATATGCGGGGACGAACGCCTCGCTCGCCGCCACTGTCGCCACAGACAACGACCTCGCCACGACCGACCCGGTACTCGCGGCCTACGTCTCCGAGGCGCTCGAGGCCCGCGGCCTCGCCCCATCTGTGTCGGGCGGCCAAGGAATGGCGTGGAGCATGCTCCTCTCCACGATCTTGACCCCGTCGGTGCTCCCCACCGGGCAGTTCGTGGGTGTGTACAACGTCACTGTCACGGTACCCCCCGGGCAGCCCGGGGAGGTCACGCACGTGTCGGCCTCCCTCACTCCGTATCCGCAGGTCATCTCTCCCGGCACACCCTACAAGTCGCAGGCCGCCGGATTCCCGGATTATGTGGCCTCCCTCGGCGTCACTCACAGCGCTTCGCTCGTCGCGAACGTCGCCAACTCGACCGTGGCGATCGGCCAGGAGCTGACGGTCGATGTGACCGTTAGGAACCTGGGGACGGCCCCGACCAACAATTACACCATCCATCTGAGCTATCCCACCGCCCTCGGCTCCGTCGTGGTGGCGACCAGCGGCCTCATCACCACGCCGCTCTCCTCGGGCGAGAACGCCACCGTCCCGCTGAACTGGGTCGTCAACGAGACCATCACCGGCGTCGAGAACAAGGCCCAGTTCCAGGTCAGCTTCGGCGTGACGGCGATCTGGAACGGCGGACTCCCTGACGGCGGGACGAACTCGACCCTGTTGGCGATGACAATCACCCCCGCGTTCATCTCGCTCACGTATACGGCGCCGACGGGGAAGCTGCCCTACAACGGTAGCCTCCTCGTCTCTACCGGCGTCGCGCACTACGCCGGAAAAGGGCACGCCGTGCTCACCGTGTACGCCATCAGCGGGACCAGCTCCTATGCTCTGCTCACGGAGCCGGTCCTGAACAATTCCACGTTCGAGACCGACCTAACCGCCGTCACGGGCATGACCCACGGCGCCACCTACACGCTCGAGCTCTCCGTCTCATACAACGGCCGCACGTACGCACAGACGTACGGAACGATCACGGTGGCGGGGACCGCCCCGACGCCCAACTTCCTCACGATGAAGATTCTGTTCTTCGAGGTCTGGGAGTGGCTCGCCATCGCGGCGGGAATCATCGCCGCGGTCTTCGGTTCCATGTTCTTGCTGGGCCGATTCGCTCGTGGCCGTCTGGTCGAGTGCGGCGAATGCGGCAACCTCATCCCGGAGGACGCCACCGTCTGTCCCAAGTGCGGGGCGGAGTTCGAGTCCGACCTCGTCCGCTGCAGCCGCTGCGGCTCTACGATCCCTGCCGCTTCGGCGGTCTGCCCCGAGTGCGCGGCGACGTTGCTCGCCCGGGCCGGGCCTGAGAACGCCGACCCCGAGCGCCAGGGCTACGCCGACTTTGTCGAGCGGTTCCGTACCGAAGGGAAGAAGGAGCTCGGCGGCAACTACAGCGAAGGAGCCTTCTGGGACTGGTGGAAGCGCCAGCAGTCGTACGTGTCGTTCAACCAGTGGCGCCTCCAGCAAGCCCAAGGCACCCGGGCCGGCATGACCGCTCCGGTCATGACCGAGGCCGCCCCGGCCCCTGCCGCACCGTCCCGGCGCCCGCCGCCCGGCGGAGCCCCGGTCGCCGCCGCTCCCGCAGCCCGGCCTCCGGCGCCCCGCCCGGCCCCACCGGTTCGACCGGCTCCGGCGCCCGTCTACTCCGCGCCTGTAGCGGCGGTTCCGACTCCGCAGCCGGCCGCGGCCCCGGCGGCCGCGGCCCCCGTCGCATCGGCGGTCGGCATGAAGAGCTGCCCGAACTGCGGCAAGCAGATCAACGCGGACTTCCTCGTCTGTCCGTTCTGCGGTTCCGTGACGGGTTAGAGACAAAACCTCGTCACGCAACCGCGTTGCGCTGGCCGTCAGGACGGCGGGAAAGGACAGCTTTAACTTCGGAGCGTACTCGGGACGCCCGGTGCGTCGGTGACCGGGAACCTCAAGCTCGGACAGCTCAAGATCGCGTGGGCCCGGTCGCATATGCCGGTGCTCGGGGGAATCGAGCGGCGCTTCGCGACCGAGCATCCACTCGCGGGGAAGCGCGTCTCGGCCGTCCTGCACGTGGAAGCGAAAACGTGTGTCCTGGCCTTGACGCTCCAGGCGGGGGGCGCCGAGGTCCGCATGGCGGCCGGAAATCCTCTGTCGACCGATGACGACGTCGTCGCCGCGGTTGTCGAGGCGGGGGTGCCCACGTGGGCCCGGAAGGGCGAATCGATCGAGGAGTATCACGCGGGAATCCGCGCCCTGTTGGAATTCCACCCGGAGGTAATCATCGATGACGGGGCGGACCTGGTCGCCCTCGCGCACACGACCTGGTCGGACCGTGGCCCGGTCCTGGGCTCCACGGAGGAGACCACCACGGGCGTCACCCGGCTGCGAGCGATGGAGCGGTCGGGCGCCCTGCGATGGCCCGCCATCGTAGTGAACGATGCGGCGATGAAGCACCTTTTCGACAACCGGTACGGGAGCGGCCAGTCATTCCTAGACGGCCTCTTCGCGGCGACGAATCTCCTGGTCGCCGGTCGAACCTGCGTCGTCGCGGGCTACGGGTGGGTGGGAAAGGGGATTGCGTCCATGCTCCGGGGGGTCGGGGCCGAGGTGATCGTGACCGAAGTGGACCCGATCCGGGCCATCGAGGCCCGGCTTGAGGGATTCCGGGTCCGCCCCCTCCTCGAGGCGGCGTCCGAAGCCGACCTCATCGTCACGACGACCGGCAACCGTGGGATCGTTCGGAAGGAACACCTCCAGGTGATCAAAGACGGGTGCCTCCTCGCGAACATGGGCCACTTCGATGTCGAGATCTCCAAGCCGGACCTCGCGGCCCTAGCGACCCACCGGGAGATCGTCCGACCGAACGTGGAGGAGTATCGGTTCTCCGACGGCCGACGCGTCTATCTCCTCGGGGACGGCCGCCTTCTCAATCTGGCCACCGGACAGGGCCACCCGGTAGAGATTATGGACCTCAGCTTCGCCTTGCAGGCGCTGTCGGTGGAGTACCTGGTGCGCCACGGGTCCGAGTTGCCGGTTCGGGTCCACCCGGTACCCGCCGCGCTGGACCGCGCCGTCGCGGAAGCGGCCATCGGACCGCTCGAGATCGGACTCGACCACCTCACGCCGGACCAGGTCCGGTACTCCCAGAGTTGGACGGAAGGAACATGAGCGATCCCACCATCGTCCCCGAAGCGCTACGCTACACGGCCGACCATGAATGGTTCCGCCCGGACGGGACGGAGGTCCTGGTGGGGGTCACGGACTATGCCCAGCACCAGATGACCGACGTGGTGTTCGTCGACCTGCCGCCGATCGGCAAGATCGTCGCCGCCCACGGCACGGTCCTGACCTTGGAATCGGTGAAGACTGTCTCCGACGTGTACGCGCCGGTGGCTGGCACCGTGACCGCCGTCAACGACCAGTTGAAGAACCACCCGGAGCTCATCAACCAGGACCCGTACGGGAACGGCTGGATATTCCGCCTCCACCCGACGGCTCCGCTCGGCCCCTCGGAAGGCCTCTCGGCGACGGAGTACAAGCAGCACGTCGCGGAGGCCCACTGAACGGCGGCGGAACTATTTCCCCTCAAACACCGGCTTGCG
>JASHQC010000024.1 GCA_030037735.1 Thermoplasmata archaeon | reverse complement strand
GCCTGTGGTCCAACCACCGGCTGCAGCGGTCTGGTCGCGACGGGGAGAGCTTCCGTACGATCACCCGGCTCGATCGGATGGCGCTCGCGACGCGGAAGTTCGAACGGCTTTCCTATCGAATGCGGCCGGCAAGTCGGTTGCCCCCCGAATAGGGGTCCACAACCGGTGGCTGCGTCGGGGAGGGAGCTGGTCCCACTCCGCTGCGAGCGTGGAGAGAAGCTCTCCGGCCATGAGCCACGCGAACGCCGCCAGCCCTCCCCGAGCAGTCCGTATCTCTTCCGCGAGAAGTGCCAGCGCCCGACCCGGCCGACGGAGCAGATAGCGGCCCATCGTCGTCGGGGCCACGCCGACCAAGGTCGTCACCTGTTGATGACCGACGTGGATCCGTCGCCGTTGCCGGATGTGGTCCGCTAGGTTCCAAGGGACCTCGATCGAAACGCTCGCGTTTACCGCGTACGCTAACCGGCCGCCATGGGCCCGCAACCAAGCCCCGATGAACGCTCCGTCGTTCACGACCTCCTCCGGTAGGGGAGGAAGGTGAGAGGTGGGGAGTAGCAGCAGCTCGTCCGAGAGGTGGGTACCTTCGCCAGTCGCGAGCAGCTCGGCATGCAGCCGGTGATGCAGCCTCCACAGCAGCCGGAGCCCCGTGCCTACGCCCGCCGGAGGGACCTGCGCGGGCTCCGGATGGCCCATGACAGCGAACGGGGGGATGAGGGTGCGGGCCGTCTCTAGCAGCGCCGACACCGCTCCGGGTCGCGCCGCGGCATCGGCGTTCAGCAGGACCAGGTAATCGCCGTGAGTCTCACGGAACACCTCCCCTAGCGCCGAGGCTTTACCTTGCCGCGCCGGCTGCACGAGGACCCGAACCTCGGCGTGCTGCGCCGCGAGCGCGTAGGCCACCTCCGCGGTGCGGTCGGTGCATCCGCTCGGCACTACCCAAATCGTTCGCCACCGCACGCCGGGAGGGAGCTCCTGGGTGAGGAGCGACTCCACGGCCACGGCGAGCCGTCGCTCCTCGTTGAACGCCACCACTCCGCCGATGAGCTCGAGGGGACGGCCCGCCTCGACCCCGACCACCGGCGGAGGACCCCCTCGGGGCCCGCCTATGACAAACGACTCCTCCTCGTTTTTGGTGCGGAGCCGAAAGCGTTTGGTGCGTGAGCGAAGGGCCCGGGAGAGCCGGGCGGCCTAGCTCGGCGGGGGGGTCCTCCGCTTCCGGGGGTCCGTGGGGCTTGTGAAGTCGTGGGCTCCCTCACCGGAGTCGGTCGACGGACTGGCTCCCGACGACTGCGCCACGCCGAACGAGGGGGGAGGAGCGGCCCGGCGCGGTCCCAGCGGGTCGGGTAGGTCCGGGGAGGCGCCACGACCCGGGCCGCCCTGCATGACCGGCCCCACCATGGCGGCCGACTCGTCCGACTCGGCCTTGATCTCGTCCTCGATGGACTTGATCTCGGTCGTGAGCTCTTCTTGCTTCGGGATGGGGCCTAGGATATCGTCCATTTTGCCGATGCGCGACTCGAGCTCGTCCATGGTGTTCAGGCTCCGGTCGGGGACGGTCCGGGACATCCCGAGGTACTCCGACGCGCCTTCGACGAGTCGCGTGAACTCGAACGGGAAGAGGATCTTCGTCGACTGGCCATTGCCGACGTTCGAGACCGTGTCCAGCGACAGGACGGTCAGCGCCTTCGAGTCCAGCGTTCCGGCCCCGAGCGCCAGGATTCGAAGCCGCTGGGACTCCCCTTGGGCTTCAAGGATGGTGGCCAGCCGCGTCCCCTCGGCCTCGAGGATCTTCGACTGTCGGACCCCCTCGGCCTGCAGGATTCGGGACCGCTTCTGCCCCTCCGACACCAGGATCGCGGACCGCTTCTCGCCGTCGGCACGCAGCACCGCGGCCCGCCGCTGCCGCTCCGCGGAGGTTTGCTCCTCCATCGCCGCCTTGACGGGGCCGACCGGGTCGACCTCCTTGATCTCCACGGCCTCCACCCGCACGCCCCACTTGTCGGTGGACTGGTCGAGGATGTCCCGGAGCCGGGCATTGATCCGCTCCCGGTTGTACAGCACCTCGTCCAGCTCCATGTCACCGATGACGGACCGGAGGGTGGTCTGCGCCAGCGCCACCGTCGCAATGTGATAGTCCTGAACCTGGAAGATCGCCTTCGGCGCGTCGACGACCTTGATGTAAATGATGGCGTCGACGTTGGTCGGCGAGTTGTCCTTTGTGATAACCTCCTGACGGGGGACCTCCAGGACCTGCGTCCGGAGGTCGATCTTAATCACCAAGGCGAGCGGGCTCACGATGTTCAGCCCGGGATTGAGTATCCGCTTGTACGATCCGAGCAGGGTAACGATACCGTTCTGGTACGGTTGGATCTGGTAGATCATCCGGTTGATGATGATCAGGATGATCGCGACGACAAAGACGGCAATCAGGGCCAGCTCAAACGGATTGACCATGGTTCTTCCTTTCCTCAGCTGTCCGCTCGGCCCGAATCGATGGGCCGCACGAGAACGCTCACGCCTTCTCCGGAAACCACGCGGACCCTGGTCCCGGCCGGAATCGGTTGGTCACTGCGGGCCGACCAGACCTCCGATTGAATCTGCACCTTTCCACTCAACGAATCCGGGATGACCGGGGTGACGACGATGCCCGTCTGTCCCTCGAGGGACTGGACGGTGGTGCTCATCGGCTTATGGATCGGCGCCACCCAGCGGTAGTAGGGAATGGTGGCCAGGGCAGCGGCGAGCGCCACCAGTACGATGATGCTGGGCCCGTACAAGGAGTTCAGGAGCACATTCGGGAGCAAGATGTAGAGCAGCCCCGCGACGATCATGATCGAGGCCGGAATCAGCAGCCACGCGCCCGGGTGGATGAGCTCGAAGGCGAAGAGCGCGCTGCCCACGATGATGAGGATGGCACTGATCCCCAAGTTCGTGAAGTCCACCATGGCGACCCGGGTCGGTGGATGGGAAAAGGGCGCATAAGGGGTTCGGATGTCGGTCGCGGTGGTACGGGGCACCTCTCAGACGGGGCGAACCGTTTTGGCCCTGCGGCGGGCTTCGCTTCCCGTGCCGGATCCCGAGGAGCTCCTCTATCCGACCCGGACCGAGCGGGTGGAGGACCGTCGCAAGGAACGCCAGCAGCGAAAGCTGGTGGACGAGTTCTTCGACCACGCGACCCTGCTGGCGGTGGGCCGGCTGATCAATCAGGGGCAGTTCCAGACCATCGACTACCCGATCTCGACCGGGAAGGAAGGAGGCGTCTTCCGGGCTACGGCGGCAGGAGGGTACCGGGCGGTGAAGATCTATCGCATCGGGAACACGATCTTCCGTCATTTGCCTCCGTATATCATCGAGTGGCTCCGTCGCGAGGTGGGCGCGATGGGGAACACCTCGCGCATGATCTTCGCGTGGACGCGACGGGAGCACACGGTGCTCACCCAGCTACGGGCCGCTGACGTCCGCGTCCCCCAGCCGTTCGCCCGCTTCCGCAATGTCCTGGTGATGGAGTTCATCGGGGTGGAGGGGCTTCCGGCCCCACCGATGCAGGAGGTAGTCCTGCAGGACCCCGCGGAGGTGTACGCGGACCTTACGACCCAGCTGAACCGGATGGTGGTACGGGCCCACCTGGTCCACGGGGACCTGTCCCCCTACAATGTGCTCGTACTCGAGGACCGTCCCGTCCTAATCGACGTGGCGCAGGCGATCTCCACGGAACATCCGCAGGCAAAGGAGCTGCTGCAGCGGGACGCCACCAACTTCGCGAGGTACTTCCGGCGTCTGGGTGTCGAAACGTCCCCGAAGGAATTCTTCGAAGCCGCCGGCGGTTCCCAGTGGCCGGCGGAGGTGGCGTCGTGAGCGTGCTGTTCGCCCGGATACCCGACGACCGGGTCGGTGCACTCATTGGCCCAGGAGGCTCCGCACGGCGGCAGATCGAAGAGAGAACGAAGTCGCACCTCGAGATTGACGCGTACGAGGGGATGGTCGTGGTCTCGAACGTGGACACGGATGACCCGCTGGGAGCGCTCAAGGCCCGCGACATCGTGGTCGCCGTCGGCCGCGGGTTCTCGCCGCATCGGGCGATGCGGCTGCTTCAGGACGACACGTACCTCGGGGTCATCGATATCAAGCAGGTGACGGGGAAACAGACCAAATCGGCGCTGTGGCGTATCCGGTCCCGCCTGATCGGTACCGCGGGTCGCGCCCGGTCCCGGTTGGAGGAGCTGTCCGGCTGTTTCGTGAGCGTGTACGGTAGCACCGTCGCGCTGATCGGCAAGGAGCAGGAGCTCGAGCGCGCCACCCAGGCGGTCGAGCTGCTCCTGAAGGGGAGCGAGCATTCGACGGTCTTCCATCTCCTCGCCCGTCTCCGGAACGAGGCCAATCGCGCGGAAGCGCTGGAACCCTCGGAACTTCCCGGCGAGGAGTGACGGCTCCTTGGCGAAGACCCCGACGCTGGACGCCCCGACGCTGGAATGGTCTCACCGGCAATTCCAAGCCTACTACCGGTCCGTGCGCATCGAACCCCCGTCCCGATTCACGCGACGGGAGTTCGCCGCGTTTCCCTTCACGGTCCAGACCCTCATGCGCCGGCACGCGTCGTTCCCGTCCGCCGAGGAGCTACGGGGCTTCCTGGAGGAGGAAGCGCCGCGTCACGTCTACTACTCCTCGGCGTACTACCGAACGCCCAGTGCCACGACGATGGCGGCGAAGGAGTGGCTCGGAGCCGACTTGATCTTCGACCTGGACGCGGACCACCTTCGCCAAGCGGAGGGGAGAACGTACGCCGAGCAGCTCGCGTTGGCACGGGGGCGATTCCGAGACCTCGTGGACGATTTTCTGCTGGGGGACTTCGGGTTCGACGCCCGGGATGTGTCAATCGTTTTCTCGGGGGGCCGGGGCTTCCATGCCCACGTGCACGCCGACGCGGTCCTGCCGCTGTCCAGCGGCGAGCGACGGGAGTTGGTCGAGTACATTCTGGGGGTGGGGGTGGACGCGCGGGAAGCGGTACACGAGCTGCGCGAGGCCGACGGAGGGCCGGCGTTGTCGATGGGGTTCAGCGGCGAGCTCGCCGGCGCCGAAGCGGACCGACCCGCGGGCTCCCGGCAACGACCGTACCAGCGCCTCGCCCCGCCGGACGCGCCCGGCTGGTCGGGCCGTCTCACGCGCTCGCTGTTTCAGATCTTGGCCCGATGGGACGAGGGAGGGGTGGAGCTGGCCGCCCGGGAGATGCGAGAGGCCGGCGCCTCGGATTCGGTCGCCCGGGACTGGGCGAAGCGGCTGGTGCGGGAGGGAAAAGGCCGTCGCATTCGCGAGGGGCTCTCGTTGGACGTTGCCACTATCGACTTTCCGCCGGCGCTCCTAGCGCAGATCCTCGACCAGGCCCGGATCCAGGTGCAAGGCGAGACCGATGCGCCGGTGACGACGGACATCCACCGGCTGATTCGTCTCCCCGGCTCTCTCCACGGGGGCACCGGATTCCGTGTTCTCCCGCTCTCGCGCGACGAGCTGGATCATTTCGAACCACTCCGCGATGCACCGTTCCCCTTCCCCGGGCTGGCCCCCGTCGAGGTGCGCCTGCTCACTGACATCGACTACCCGACGCGGCCGGAGCCAACCCACGGAAAGGAGGGCGAGACGCTGACGGTGCCCCGCTCGACGGCGCTCTTCCTCACGCTCCGGGGGGAGGCGCGTCCGGCGGCGGCGGGGGAGCCTCCGCCTTCGCCGCGACCTTGAGGCCCCCGATCCGCTCAATCGTCCCTTCGATCACGTCGCCCGGTTTCAGTTTCCGGCTCTCGTTGCCGAACTCGAAGCCGGGGACCCCTCCGAGGGTTCCGAGCGAGATCAGGTCACCGGGTTCCAAGGTCACTCCCCGGGTGAGATGCTCCACGATCTCGGGAATACGGAACAGGTAGTCGGTCGTGTCTCCCTTTTGCCGGACGGTGCCGTTGACCTTCAGTTCCATCTTTAGCGGGTACGGCGAACCGACCTCCTCCTTGGGAACGACCCACGGGCCGACGGCCATGGTAGCATCGAAACCTTTGCCTTGTACCCAATCAACGGCGCCGTCGGGCGGGTACTGGAGGTCGCGGTACCCCATGTCGAGGGTGATGGTGTACCCCGCCACCATCTCCATCGCCCGGCTCGCCGGAACGTGCTTCCCCCGTTGCCCGATGACGACTGCGAGTTCGAGCTCGACGTCGGGGAACCGGCCATGGGGACTCAGTACCAGGGGTTCGCTGGGACCCACGAGGCTGTTGAAGAATCGGGTGAAGAGGTACGGGCGGGAAGGGGCGGCGATCTTCTGCTCGGCGAGATGGCTCTTCGAATTTGATGCGAGAAGGTAGACTTTCGCACCCGAGGTCACCGGCGCGAGCAGCTTGATGCTCTCCTCCGGCTTGAAAAAGAACCGGGCCCCCGTCGCGGCGCGGGGGGTCCATCCCATCGCCCGCCGTCGGTCGATGTACTCCTGAATCTTTTTTGTGATCGCAACCGACTCGGCGCCTCCGGTGAAGAACGTCTTCATGTCACGGAACCGGCTCGGGTCGGCTCCCTTGACGGGATTGACCCCGAAGTAGTCGCGGCAGGCCGTGTCGAGGTCGAGGTAGTCCCCGGCATCGGTGATCATACCGAAATGGAACTGGTCGGCGAGAACGAAGTGCACGAGCTTCATCCGGACTGCCCCCTCCCGCGGCCTCGGAATCGGGAGCGGCTATAACGGTGCGGGCGGCGGAATCGTCGGACGGTTTCGCGGGCGCAACGAGATCAGCACTCCGTCGTCGAGCGGTTCGACCGATTCCCGGAGCAGCTCGACCCACTCCTCGGGGGTGTGACTCTCGGGCCCGGCCATCAGCGACGGCGCTTCGGCGCCGCCGATCAGGACCGGGGCGACGTACACCGTCATCCGGTCGACCAGCCCGGCCCGAAGGAAGCTCGCGGTGACGTGCGCCCCTCCCTCGACCAGCACGCCGCGCAGACCCCGGCCGGCCAGCCCGCGTAAGAGCAACGGCAGGTCGACCTCGGGGCCGGGTCCCGCGACCAGCGTCTCAGCCGTGGAAGGGTACCCTCGCTTTGAACTGTCGGTCGTCGCCACGATCGTGGGCTGCGTTCCGTCGAGCATCCGGGCGGACGCCGGAAGACGACCGCGACCGTCGAGGCAGATCCGTACCGGCGGCGGCCCGGGAGGTCGGTGGAGAAGCTCCCAGTGGACCCGGAGCGAGGGGTCATCCATGATGACAGTCCCCACGCCGACGAGTACCGCGCCCAGCTCCGCCCGGAGCCCCTGAACTCGCGCGAGATCTTGCGGGCCTGAGAGCATCGCTCGCTTTCCTCCCGCAAAGGCTAGGCGGCCGTCGAGCGAGACGGCGCAGTTGACGTGGACGTAGGGCCGGGCCGGCGCGCCCCCGTCCCCCGTCATGGCGGGCCGCTGAGGCGGTCGCGCTCCGCTTCAAGATCTGCAACGGGCATTCCCGCTTCGCGAAGGTCGGTCAGGTTGATCGACACATTCGCAAGAGCGGAAAGAGCAGCGGCCCGCAGCAAGGCCAAGCCCGAGACAAGGTCGCTGCCCAGCGCCGGGTTGGTTTGCTCCCGGTGCGCCTCCAGCTGGTTCTGCAGGCGACGGGCGAGACGGGCGGTGTCGAGTGGGACCTCCGCGGCGTGCCGGAGCGCCTCCACGAAGGCTTGCTGAGCGGCGGGGTTTCCGGCCTTGTCCTTTTTCTCGCGGCGGGCGGATCGGACCGCCTCGTACGCATCGGTGTCGGCGTTGGCCAGCTCGAGGAACGTGCCGCGGCCCTCTGTCAGTTCTTTTGCGAGAGCGGCGAGCGCGGCGGTAGGATTCTGCTTGGCAGGAGTCGAGTACGCCACCACCATCTCGCCGAGCGCCGCCCCCATCGCCCCGGCGATCGCCGCGACGCTCCCGCCCCCGGGCGTCGGGGTCCGGGCGGCCACCTTTCCCAGGAAAGCCTGGACGGTGAGGTGCTGCAGCCCGGGGGGCGACTCTGCTGGGGACGCCCCGGGGCCACCGGGGAGCTTCCGCTCCAA
>JASHQC010000023.1 GCA_030037735.1 Thermoplasmata archaeon | reverse complement strand
GCGTCCCCGACAGAGATCAGGTCGATGTGCGCCTGCGGCGCCATCGCCGCGGCGTACTCGAGGTCGAGCGAGGTTTCCCCCGTCCAGCCATAGACCTCTCCGTTGTAGGTGCACCCGGTCAGATTGTTGTTGTTGAAGTACTCGAACGAGGTGTTGATGGCGATCACGGTCAGGTGCCCGAGCAGGTCCACGCCGGTCTGCTGATCGAACTGCTGCAGGTCGCTGTAGAATGGGCATCCGACGTCGATGATGCCGATCGTGACCCCCTGCCCCCGGTCGGGCTCGCTGTCGATCGTGCCGACCCCGTGCCACAGGTTCGTCGCACCGGACAGCGCCGGCATCGTGCAAGGGAAGAAGAACTGCCAGTTGAGGCCGTCCAGGCTCGCCCAAGTGTAGTTCGTCGTCGCGCAGGCCAATCCGGTCCCCCCGCCCAGTGCTTGGGTCGGAGAGATGGTCTGCGCGGGGGTCGGCGTGGTCGTGGTGAACCCGAGGGACGTCAGACTGGTCCCCGGCGAGAGCCCAACGAACGGCGTAGCGAGGTCGGGTGCAGCGAACAGGGTGCTGAGCCCCGCCACGCCGCCCGCCTCCATCGAACGCGGGAGATAGGCGCTGCCGGTGCTCAGGTACACGACCCGGTTGGTCGTGCTGTTGAGCCCGGCGCTCGCGGAGCCGAACAACGGGTTCCAGGCTCCGGGGGAGTAGTACTGCTCATTGAAGGACGCAATCTGGGTGTGGAAGGCCGCCTCGACTTGCGGGATCGTGCCCGTGACCGTGAGGTACATTCGGGCGCTGTCGGGTAGGACGTTGAGACCGTAGCTGGCGAAGTAGCTCGCGTCCGCGGCGTACTGGCCGGGAGAAACGCCAAACGCGTTCCCCAGCGTTCCCAAGCTAACGAAGTTGTGGAAGAGGGGACTCGCGGGGTTCTGGACCTGCTGGACATAGTTGTCCAGCGCCTGAGACGACCCCAGCGAGACTTGCAAGGTCATTTGTTGAGAGGGATTGAAGGCGGTCGGATCGGGCGTCAGCGTGTAGCCGTACTGGCTGGCCTGCTGCGTCACTTGACTCGTCAGGGAGGGGCCGCTGACCTTTGCGAGCGCACTACCCTGTACCGGCACAGCCGTCGAGCTCGAGGCCGTCGCCGCGGTACCGTGCGCCGCCATACTCGTCGACGCCGACACCACCCCCGCAAACGCGAATCCTGTCACCGCCAGCACAATGACCAGTCCGACCTTCCACCGGCGCGTTCGCTCTTTCTCGCTCATGTGATTCCACGCTCTCCGACTCACTCCTCGAAAGCGAATCCCTTGGGCATCGGAATGGAGTATAATCAACCGGCCGAAGCGGCACTGTAACCGATTTGTGTACCGTGGGTCCGTGCCCCGGGATGCGGCCCTACCGGGTCCACACGAACGGTCGGGGCCGGCCGCTCGAGTCCCGGACCCACCGGTCGATCGCCGTGCGCAGGTCGGGGAGGCTGGCCGGCGTTCGGTAGCTCAGGGGATGCGTGGCGGCATCCCCAAACCACTCGTTGACCAGCTGCCGCACGGAGGCGCCACCGACTTGGACCGGGGCGGAGAACTCGGGGTACCGATGCACCCAGCGAGTGAGCGGACTCGGGGCCGTCGGGGGGGACGAATCGGAGAGGAGCTCGATCCGCTCCGGTTTCTGCCGCCGGGCTTTGACCGATTGGAGAAACGACAGGAACTCCGAATCCGACAGGCGATGAGCGGAGCCCTTGAGGTCGCGACTATCCAGCGGATGGAGCATCGCCAGCAGGTCGGTCAACCAGGATCGGCCCACGGGCGGCGAGCGGGAGGAGGGGGGAGCCTTCCCCCCGGCCCGCTCTCCCCGGCGGACCGGCTCCTCGGTCCTCAGGGAGAGGGCCACGGCCCTCCGGGGAGGATTGACGTAGACTCCGACCAAGTCCACCGACCGGGGTTGGAATCGGGACCCCCGAGACAACGTCGCGACCAGGGACCGCGGAGGATGAAGGTCGTGCGCTGTCCAGATCCGGCGAATCGAGGAGTGGCTCACGCCCACGGCACGGGCGAGAGAGCGAGTCGACCAGCGGGCTCCCGGTGCCGGGCGCTCGAACAGCGTCTTGTGCAGGATCGCTCGGACGACGGGTTCGGCCAGCCGGGGCGGAGATCCGAGGCGCGGCGCCTCGCGCCGAATGCCTTCCGTTCCGAGCAGCAGGAACCGGGATCGCCATCGGGCGGCGGTGATGGGGTTGATGCTCAGTCGACGTGCGATGTCCCGGTTGGAGTACCCCTGGGCGGCCAAGAGCACCACCTTGGCCCGGATGACGAGCCGATACGGAGTCGACCCTCCTCGGCTCCATTTTTCGAGAAGTCTCTGTTGAGCCTCGGTGAGGGATAACCGGCCCCCCCGCGCCATCGTTCAAGACAAAGGTTGCCGGTAAATCAACATGCGCAGCGACCCTCAAAAATAGGGGAGTCAGGGGCCGGGCGCCGCAAGCGCTCCGATCGATCGCAGGAAGTATCTTCGTCCGTTCCAGAGGAAGGCGTTTTCCGTCGGGGAGTTGGGGTGCCTCGCGAGGAACCCACGGAGCATTTTCCGCATCGAGATAGTACCGGAGGTTGTCGCCATCCTACTGCCCGTCCTCGTCGTGCGAACTCGGGGCGGAGGCGCACGGAAGCTAAATCGCCGCGAGCCGTTCCGGTCGGCGATGAGCGGATCCGGCGTTTCCGGAAGCGGCCCGGTGTCGCCGGCGGGAAGGTACGACAGTGTGTACCAGGGAGTCCTGACCGCGAAGGCTCCGCACGTCCCCGATGTCGCCACGGTGCTGAGTCCGCCGGCCGGCCGCCTGGTCACGGTGACGAGCGCCCAGATCGCCGTCCATGCCCCGGTGCCCGCCGCCTGGCGTCAGCACACGTTCTTCTTCACCCGAATCGCCCGAATCACGCAGGACGACCAAACGCTGTTCAATCCGAACCTCGACTTCCTCTGCACGGTGACCCCGCTTCGACCGGGGACCACGGGAACGTTCGTGGGGGCCGGCGGAGTGGGATCCTCCCCCAATCCGGGCGCGAATTGGACTCCATGGACCCAACCGCTGACGCTCAACTCGGGACTCGAGGTGATCTTCGGATGCGACCTGGCCGTCGGCAACTCCGCGACGCTCCACCTCGAGTGGGCCGACGCCGGCCCCGGGACCAGCGTCGTAAAATGGGCACGGGACCGGGGCGCCGGGACCGAGCACCAGATTCCGGTAGGACCCCCGCCACCGGGGAGGAAGTGGTACCTGCACAACGCCTACCTCCGGACCGTCGTCTCGCCCGGCGCCGGAGCCCGGGTCGCCCGGTCGGTCCGTCGTTCCGATGGGTTCCTCCTCTGTGAGATCGCGTCCTTTCCTCCGGGAGATCGCGTGCAGTCCACCGGAGGGTACTCGACCTACCAAACCGGGCCGGCGCTCAACCCGGCCGGCTCGAAGGTGGTTTACCCGTCCCCCCAGTGGATCGGCCCCGGTGACCTGGTCGACGTCCGGCTGGGGGGACCACCAGGAGACAAATTCCTGTACGCGTTCTCGTTTTCCGAGGTGCCGGTCTAGGCCCAGCGTCGCGGGGCGCCTCATCCGGCCTTCCCCTCGGCCCGAACGAGCGAGGGCGGCCCGGTGGGCTCGCGGCCCGCCCCCGGGAGTTGACGGCTTAGCTCCGGGCGCATCATTCGGCGGAGAAACTTTCGCATCGGGTCAGACGGCGGCCGCCAAGGTGGGCGTCAAGGGGCTCGAACCCTGTACACCGATGACCGACAGTCGACGGATGGCGCCGAGATAGCCGATACAGAGGAGAACGTAGGCGGGGAACAGGTAATTGGTCAGCCCGAGGAGCGGCGCGACAAGGACCCCCACTCGCATCGAGTGGGTCTCGATGGCCTGGAGGATGGGGCCGTTCTCCTGAGCCAGTGTCCATGCGATCCAGGACGTGATGACGGCCGCCCAGCCCAAGCCGAGTCCAATCGCCACGCGCCCCCGGGGGCCGGTGTAGCTGCGGGCGATGAGCGCAAAGGTGGCGAAGGTGAGCCACAGCGAGGCCCACACCGCCAGGCCAAGTCCCCACAGGGGAACGGTCGGGAGAACGGATGTCCCTTCGTACGCGTACCCGCCCAGGAGTCCCAGCGCGGTCAGTATTGCCACCAAGCTCAGCCCAAAGGTCACGTCCGAGGCGCGGAGACTCCCACCCGACACCCGGTGCCACATCCGTCGTCCCGCCCACAGCGTCAATACTCCGGTGAGCGCGAGAAGGGGGCCGAGACCGAGGATCACGCCCGCAGCTTCGAAGGAATACCCTCCGCCGATCAACAGGTACGCCGAGCCAAACGCTTCCACGGCCAATCCGGCAGCCAGGACGCTGAGGACCCCTCGGAGAGTCACCGTCATCGGCGCGCGGGGGAAGGTTTGCTGGAACTTATTCGTGCGCCCACTCCAGATCGATCGTACCCAACGGAACCCCGGAGGCAGAACCACTAAGCTCCCGCTCTCCGCCATCCAAGAGGGGGGTTGCTCCACTCCCCCGAACGTCGCATGGTCCGGCCTCCAACCGGAATCGCTTTGGGAATGGTCCGAGGGAATCCGCGGAGTCCGGTCGAGGGCCTTGGTCGCGCCCCGAGCGACCGCAGAAGCCCGCACCCCGGGACCGGAACGATTCGGGCCGTGGTGCCTCGAAGCGCGGATTGGAAATAGACTGTGCCATATCCCGTCGAGATGCCGGGATACAAACGGCCGTGTCGTTTTTGCGGGAATCTCGTCGAGGAGAATTCCAACGTCTGCCCGTTCTGCACCCACGCGCATCCGCTGCAGATGGTCTGTCCGTACTGTTTCGCCCCCGTGGCGCCGGGCTGGACGGTGTGCAATACCTGTACGAAGCCTCTCACGATCTCGTGCGCTCGATGCGGAGCGCCGATCGGACCGGACGATGACATCTGCACGAAGTGCCACACCGTCGCTCGCTACCGGTGTCCTGCGTGCGCGTCGGTCATCGCGCCCGGCGAGAAACGGTGCGCCCGGTGTGGGACGAAGCTCAAGGATTTCTGGAAAGCGCGGGGTGCGTAGTCACTTTCCCGGGCCATCCGGACTGGGCTCCCGCCTGTCGCGATCGACGGGATAGCCCGAGCTTCAGTGGGTCCGCCCCGACGCGAGCGCAATAAAACCGGCGCACCGGCCACGGCCCGCCAACAAGAGATTAGATACCGGAAGTGAGTGCCGGAGCCGACCGACGGGAGGGCGATCCGATGGCGTTGCTGGATGCTCCGAGGAATGTGGATGACCTGAGTGGCGACAAGGGATTTCAGTGGAAGTTCCACTGCGACTTGTGCGGATCGGGGTACGATACGACGTTCGTTCCCTCCAAGAGCGGGGCCTCCGCCCGGAAGCTCGGCTTCCTCAGCTCCGGTCTCTCCGCCATCGGCACCATGACGGGCGGCATCACGGGCGGCGCTTCGAGCTCCCTCTACGGCGCCAGTCAGGCCGCTGGCGCGGCGGGCCAGTTCAAAGGGATGTCCGCCGAATGGCATCGGGAGCACGACAACGCCTTCCAGCAGGCCGTTAGCGAGACGAAGATTCACTTCAAGAAATGCCCGAAGTGCCGGCAGTACGTCTGCGCGGACGACTGGAACGACGAGGCGGGGCTGTGCACCCGGGACGCGCCCTCGCTGACGGCCGAGATGCAATCGGCGAAGGCCCAGGTGCGGGTCGAACAGATGCAGGCCGCCGTCAAGCAACAGGCCCAGTTCAATGGCGACATGACCGACCGGGTCACGATCTGTCCGACCTGCGGCAAGCCCTCAGGCGCCGGAAAGTTTTGCCAGAACTGCGGGGCGGGGCTGGGGTTCAAGGAATGCGCGAAGTGCCACCACCAGAACGCGCCGACCGTGAGCTTCTGCGGGGAGTGCGGCAACCGACTCGGCTAGCTTCCGGCGGCCGATGTGCGATTCCTGCGCCAGCGACCCGGCCTGCACGAATTCGAGCTGCTCCGCGCCGGGCGCGGCCTGCGCCTGCTCGCTGAGCGGCCCGAAGCGGTGCGCGACGTGCGGTCATGAGTGCCTTCCGTGGTATTTCGGACTGGATCTGCCTCAGGCGCCGGCGTCCGTCAACAACTTTCTCGGCGGAGCGGGGACGGAGAGTCCGGGCTACGATCGGTATCCGGCGACGAAGGCGCAGCTCCTCGCCGCGGCCCGCCAGGAGATCTCGGAGACGGACGAGGCGAATCTGGCCGATGTCGCTTGGTTGGACCAGCGACTGCCGGACGGAACATTCCGCGACGCCGGCGAGGTCTTCACGGCCCTCTGGGAACCTCCGGCCCCCCCGACGCTCGATGGCCCGAACTGGGTCTTCCGGGCCCCGGTCCATTCGATCCCGCTCGGCGCCCAGATACGGGTGCCCCCAGAAGAGACCGCCCTCTTGATCGGTACGGGGAACGCTCCGCTCGATGCTTTCCCGCCGGGGGAGTATCGGCTCTCCCGCGACGCCGCGCCGCTCGCCGCCGCCCGATCTCGGCCTCCGGCGCCGGGATTTTCCCGGTCCGTGCTGCGAAGCTCCCTGGTGTTCCTGTCCACGCGCGACCAGGAAGGAACGTGGAGCTTCTCCCACCGAACCCCGGACGGCCGGCCGGGCTTCTTTACCGTCCGGGCCCGCTATGCCCTGACGGACCCGAAGAAGTTCGTTTCCTCGAAGGCCGGTGCGAATTTCG
>JASHQC010000022.1 GCA_030037735.1 Thermoplasmata archaeon | reverse complement strand
GTGGACACGGTGGCGGGAGGACCGATGATCTGGCCCCTCGAGGACGCTGAGGCGGTGCTCCGGCTCTATCGGGAGTTCATCGGGCGAGCGCCCCGGGAGCTGAACGGCTGGTTCGGCTTTCACACAATCCCCCCGTCCCCGTTGTTCCCCCGCGAGCTTCACATGCGGAAGATGTGCTTCATCATGTGGTGCTACCTCGGCCGCCTCACGCCGGCGGAGCGCCTCCTTGCGCCGTTCCGCAAAGTCGGCTCGCTCGCCTTCTCCGGCGTACAGGAGTTGCCGTACCCGGCACTCCAAAGCTTGTTCGACGGATTCTACGCTCCGGGTCTTCAGTGGTACTGGAAGACGGACTTCGTGAGGGAAATCAGCGACAGCGCGATCGCCCAACACATCGAGTACGCGCGGCGACTGCCCACGCTCCACTCGACCATGCATCTCTACCCGATCGACGGTGCCCCGTCGCGAGTGCCGAAGCACGCGACCGCGTGGAGCTACCGCGAAGCTCGCTGGACACAGGTCATCGTAGGGGTCGACCCGGAGTCTGCGGCAGCCCAGAGGGCAAAGGAGTGGGCTCAAGAATATTGGCAAGCTCTCCACCCGTACTCGATGGGGGGCGGTTACGTCAACATGATGATGGAGGAAGGGCAGGAGAGGGTCCGCGCGGCCTACCGAGACAACTATCCCCGGGTCGCCGCGATCAAGAAGAAATACGACCCGTCGAACTTCTTCCACGTCAACCAGAATATCCGACCTGCCGCGGGATGATGGGCCGACGTCGGGTCCCGCGAGGGCCCGTCGCTCGGCGCCCGGAAATCGGGATCGCTCAGGGGGTCGCGAGGGCGTCTAGGGTCGTCTTCGCGCGCTTGAAATCGGGTCCGTACGAGATCTCCTGGAACGCCTTCAAGGCCTTTTCGGCCAGCTCTCGCGCGCGCACGAGCTCGCCCTGGGTGCGATAGATCTCGGCCAATTCGACTTGCGTCCGCGCGAGCTCGAGCGCCCACCCGCTCGCGGCCCAAGCCTCGACACTCTGTTCGAGGCTACGGGCGGCCAAGGTCGGCTCCCCCGAGGCAACATAGCACTGGCCTTGGGCCCGGAAATGTAAGCCACGCCCGGCGTCGCTCCCGATATCCCGGACCGCCTTCTCGAGCTCGGACAAGAACGGGGCTGCCCGTTCGACCTCCCCACGTCGGGCCAGAACCTCCACGAGGAGAGCGAGGAACCAGTTCTCGAGGAACCAGGAAAGCCCCTTGACGGAGGAGGTTCGCACGGCGGGCATCGCGGTCGACAATCGCTCCGCGGCGCGGTCGAACTCACCGCGCAGCGTTTCGAGTCGCGCGAGGTCGAGGGTGAGCAGCACATCTTGGAGGTACGGCTGAAGGGGAGAGCCTGCTACCTTCGACCGCTCGAACCATCGTTCGGCCTCCTCGAGGCTCCCTCGCAGCAAGGCCATCTCGCCGAGGAGGCGCAGGTTGCGTCCGTCGGGAGGTTGGTGGTGAGCTTCGAGAAAGTCGTAGTACTCCTTCAGGGACGTCAACGCGGTCGCGAGGTCCCCGAGCGTGATGGAAGCGAACGCTAGGGCGACCCCTTTGAACGTCATAGCCCAATGGACATTCCGGGTCTTTTCGGCGAAGGAGATCCCCCTGCGAATCCAATCCCGAGCTTCGATGAAATCCCCTCGACCGAGAGCCGCGAAGGACGCGAACTGCCAGTAAGCCTGCAGCGCGATCTCGGGGTCGTGGCTGAGCCCGTACTCGAGATGCTGGGCCAACTCCTGCCGGAACTGGACCTCGTTGTACGTGAGCGGGACCGCACTTCGCCGCACGCGGATCTCGGCCTTCACCCCCGGGTCGTTCAATCGGTCCGCAACCTCGAGCGCTTTCACTAGGAACAGCGCGGCCCCGGCCACGTTTCCTTCGGCTTCCTCCCGGTCCAATAGGTCGAGGTAGAGACGGACGAGCTCGGGGCTCACCGCGCCCTTTTCGAGGAGCTTCTGGGCCTCGAGGAGCAATCGCTTGCCCTCCTCCGGCTTGCCGAGAGTCCGGAATCGGAGGGTCCCAAGGCGCCGGAGGAGATCGCCGGCCTTCCGCTCGTGACCCGCCCGACGGTAACCGTCGGCGGCCTTCTCCCATGCCTCGAATTGCGCTTCCCCCTCGCCGAGCTTGCCGAATTGGGTTCCCTGACGGTCCAGCACGTCCGCTCGCAGAATCTCGTCCGGTAGCTGGTTCAGCAGGTCCAACGCCGCGCCGTAGCGGTTGACCGCCTGTTCTGGCGCATACACCTCGGCGGCCCGGTCCCCGGCCCGGACGAAGTACCGGAGGGCCTTGGCCGGGACGTTCCCTCGCAAAAAGTGATGCGCAAGGACCTCGGCGCCCTCCGACTGTTCGGCCACCCCGGCGACTTCGAGGGCCTCCCCGACCTTGCGATGGTAGCCTTGGGACCGGACCACGCTGATCTCCTCGTAGAGGGCATCGCGGATCTGGTCGTCCGCGAACGAGTAGAGAGCTTGAGCTCCCCCCAACCTTCGTTCCCTCAGAACCCGGACTTGGAGAGCCTCTTCGAGGGCTGCGAGCAGGGTCTCTTCGCTTTCCCCGGTCACCTTGCGCAGGACTTCAAAAGGAAACTCGACGCCGATGACGGAGGCGATCCGCAGCACGTCGACCGTCTTCGGGTTCAGGCGACCCAAGCGAAGGTGGATGACATGGCGCACATTCTCGGGGAGCTGGAGCTCCGGGAGGGATGCGGCCGGGAAACCCGCACCGCCGCCGACCGGACCGCTCTCGAGAACGCTGTGGAGCACCTCCTCGAGGAAGAACGGATTCCCTCCCGTCTTCTGGAAGAGCAGGGGCGTGAAGTGCGGCGTCGGCGGAGTGGGTCCCAGGATGAACTGGGCGATCTTTTCGACGTACTCGATCGGAAGGCGGGGAACGGCCATCGAGGTGCCGAGATGTTGCCGGTCGAGGTCTTCGATGACCTCGCCGAGGACCGCGTTCTCTTTCGGGTCGTAGTCCCGACAGGTGGCGACGATCAACAATCGGCTCTCGGGAAGTCGGCGAGCGATGTACTGGAGAAGGCGAAGCGACGAGGTATCCCCCCACTGCAGGTCGTCGAAAAACACGACGAGCGGCGACTCCTTCGCGATGTTCAGAAAGAGCTCCGAGATCCCCTCGTAGAATCGGAGACGTTCCCGGTCGGGGTCGAGGCTGCGCGACGACGGCAACTGTCCCAATCGGTCGGCGAGCTCGGGCACCAGTTTGACGACTTCGGCTCCGCAATCTCCGCACACCTTGAACGCGAGGGCCGGAGGAGCGTTGCGAAAGAACTCCCGGGCCGCTTCGGCCCAATACCCGAACGGAGGGCACGGTTCCCCCTGGAGCGCGCGGCCGTGGAGGACTCGAACGGTCTTCGACGTCTCGTGACGCAGCGCTTCCTGAACCAGCCGCGTCTTGCCGATTCCCGGTTCGCCTCGGACGAATAGGATTCGACCCTGGTGACGCCGGGTCGCATCGATGCTGCTCACGAGGGTTTGAAGCTCGCGTTGTCGGTCGGTCCACGGAGTGAGCCCCGCTTCGCCCGCCTCGATCCAAGGTAGCAGAATGCGACTGACCGACATCGATTGAGCGATGTTCTTGAGCGGGACGAGACCGAGCTCTCGACACGGATACGGGACCTTGTTCTGGACCTGTTCGACGACGGCGCTCGTGAGGCAGACACCCCCCGGCTCCGCGAGCCCCTCGACCCTCGATGCGATGTTGACCGCGTCGCCGAGGATGTCCCCGTCGCGATGCTCGACGTCACCGAGATGGATCCCGACGCGGAGGTCGAAGCTCACCGCTCCCGGCTGGCCGTTGTGCTCGTGGATTGCGCGCTGGATCTCGATCGCGCACTCCGTGGCGTTGAGAGCGCTTCCAAACTCCGCGAGGAACCCATCACCGAGGGTCTTGACCTCTCGCCCACCGTAGCCCTCGACGGCCGCCCGGATGATGCCCTCGCTCTCCCGAACCAACTGCAACGCGAGGGCTTCGTTCCTTTGGGTGAGGGCCGAGTAGCCGACCATGTCCGAGAAGAGGATGGCGGCCAGCCGACGCTCCGATCCGCCCACATTCCTCCATCGGACTCAGGTCATTAAGTCAGACCCCAGAAAACGGGTCCGATGGTCCCCTTAGCTCTTCCCCCAGAGGTCGCGCCAGTCATGAAGGTCGATGGTCCGAAACCGAGGTTATCCTTCGACCCCGCTTGCCTCTGCGGGGAGCCCGAATCGATCCCGGCCTTAAACAGAAGGGGTCTCAGGCCGGTTCACTCGCGGGCGGACTGCACCTCTTGGATGAAGTCGCAGGTCACTCCCGCTTTTGCGTGGTGACGGACCACCGCCTCGCGGTTGGGCGCATCGAGAACACAGTAGCATCGGTTCTCCTTGGAGTTGAATAGGATGTCGTGGTGGGTGATCCCGAACTCGTCCTCCGGGGCCTGCTGCAACTTTCGGAAGAGTTCCGGTGTCAACCCTCCCATGGCATGTGCATCGATGAATTTTGGCATACCGTTCCCGATGCGATGGGACCGATAATATGTTTGGGTGGAGGACGAGTTGGCTCTACACCTAAGGAGAGAAAATCCAGGTGTTCTGGTTTGAGGCACCCGGCTTGCGGGCAGGAGCCCACATGTTCTGCGGAATCGCGACGAGCACGCCCCGTTCGGGAGAAGAGGCTAGGTCGGTGCGCGCGGCATTGGACCTCGCCACGGCTTTTCGAGAGCAGCCGGGCTGCAGCGCGGCGTACGTCCTTACGGAACGAGGTGGTCGGGCCTAGGCCTCCATCTCGATCTTTGAATGTGAAGACGCGATCAATCAGGGATTGGACGCTACGCGGCACGTCATCGCGAAGCGCCACTTGGATCGGCTACTCGAGGGGCGTTCCGTTTTCCAGTTGTACGACGTTCACGAGATGGCGTCACGTTCCTGCGGGGACGGTGGTAGTTTCTGGCGCCGCGAATTCCCCGCGGGCGACGCTCGACGTTTCGAGCAGCCTATTGGCCGACTCTTTCACCGGACCCTCAACACGCGTTGTTAGCGCTGGATGAATTCTCGCCGCGGCAGGCGGGTGTACCAAGGGATTACATCTCTACGGGAAACCCCGAATCGGACCTGCTCGCGAGGGAGATGCTCGACTTCGAAGTTGCTCAACGGGGATGGGTTGTCCTCGCCGAGGGCCGACTGCCGCGTCCACTGGAACTGGGTCACGGATAAGTCCTTGAATCCGGTTAGGCAACGCGCAACCAGAATCGGGTACCGGTTAATCGGAATTCAACGTCGGCGCCGAGGCCGCATTCCCCCAATCTCGGATGCATGTCATCTTACCTTGACTAAGCGTTCTTTTGACCTGGAACGGGTCCCCACCCGCCAAGGGTGGTCCGATGAGGTGGGTCGTGTCCGTCGCAGGCGTGGCGGTACTCTTGGTCGGGGTCCTCCTGCTGTGGGTTCCACTGGCACCTCAGCCGGCCCCGACCTTGAGCTCAGGCCCTCTCCCGCCGTCCCCCGGCTATGTGTTCAGTGTGGGCGGGTACTCGCTTACAGGCACTATTCCGGTAACGATATACTGGACGATGAGTGGAGGAACAACCGTCACCCTCGCCGCCGCGGCCTGTTCAAATCGATGCAACTCCGGAAACGTTAGCGCTCTCTCCGGCCTATCCATCGAGACCGGGACGACCGGTACGTTCACGATCGACCAGCCCAACGGCGGGGAGATTGTCGTTGTGATGGTCTCGTTCTCGTCGCCGAGTGATTCCGTCGGAGTGGCTCTGAGCATCATGGTTGGAATTCCCACAGTAGGCTCCATCCTGCTCATCGGGGGAATTGCTCTCGTCATCCTTGGTGTAGTCCTTCCTTCCGGGCGAAGACCAGTTTCAACGCCCTCGGTTCCCCCTCCCACCCCCGTGCAAGACACAACCAACCCCTCGAGTCCCCCTCCCCCGAGCGTTTGAATTCCCCGAGGTCCCGATCTCGTTTCACTCAACCCTTCCCTCCCTGCGTTCAGTCGCTCGTCGAACACATGCGCTTAGCTGTACGGCTCGATTTGTTCCTCTTCTGCCGCACGGACGGGGCGTCAGGCTCCTTGCTTTCTCTTTTGGTGCGAGGCGGTTGGAAACGGGCCGGTTTTCCGCAAGACCACGGCTCCCCGAGAAGCGGAACTTTTTCCACTCGGGGGGTTGGCCAC
>JASHQC010000021.1 GCA_030037735.1 Thermoplasmata archaeon | reverse complement strand
GCGTCGATCTGGCGGGGCGCCCCCAGGTTCATCAGGTGGTCGGTCCCCGGCACGATCGTCAGTCGCGCCCGGGGGACCTGCCCGGCCAGGTACCGGGCGACGTGGGGCATCGACGGGTTGTCCCGGTCCCCCACGAGCACGACGAGCGGGACGTCGAGCGTCGACAGCCGGCTGGCGGCCTTGACCGGGACCGGCCGCTCGTGCTGGCCCGAGCGTTCGGAGAACGCCTCGCTGGCGTTCTCCCGGACCATGGTACGGAACAGCTCCAGCTCCTGGCCGGTGAGGGCTGCCGCCCACAGCCCGCGCAACAGCTCGATCGCCGCGTCGAGGTTCCCCGCGGCGTACGCCTCCTGCGCCGCCTTCGAGATGCGATCGTCCTCGTCGAACGCCGGGCGGGCATCGGGGAACATCGGGTAGTCCATGCCGGTGAACCCCGGCGCGATCAGCACGAGGCCGCGGACGGCGTTCGGATGCGCCACGACGTAGTCGAGGGCGATCCGGCCTCCCATGCTCGCGCCGACGAGCAACGGCCGCTCCAGCTCCAGCTGCGTGATGACGGCCCGGAGGTCGTCAACGTGGGAGAACTCCCGCTCGGACGGGGTGGAGCCGCCGTACCCCCGCAGGTCGTAACGGACCACGCGAAAGCTCTTCGCGAGCGCGGCGAACTGCCGGTCCCAGACCCTGCGGTCGGCGATCGCCTGGTGGATCAGGACGATCGCGGGGGCGTGCGCGGGTCCGGCAGCCTCGTAGGCAAGGCGTCCGCCGGGGACCTCGACGTGGTGCGTAGACGGTGCGCTGGGCATGTCCGCCCGAGACCGGGGTCGGGAATAGGGGTTCCGTTCCGGCCTGCCGCGGCCGGCGGTCTCGCCGCGATCGACGCGCCGTCGGTCCCGGGCCCGGACGGTAGAGTAACGCCACCAGGTGGGGCACGCGCGACGGTGGGGCGCAGGTTCAAATCCCCCGCCCGGCTCGCCGCCCCACTCGGGGGTCTGCGACGCGATGGAGATGCAACCGGGCCAGATGGCGTACGACCGGGCGAGTACCGTCTTTTCCCCGGACGGCCGGCTCTTCCAGGTCGAGTACGCCCTCCAGGCGATCCAGATGGGCGGGACCGCGGTCGCGGTGACCTACGACTCCGGGATCGTGTTCGTCGCCTACCGTAACCTGCCGGTCAGCTCGCTCGCCGAGGCCGGATCGATCGAGAAGAGCTTCGCGATCGACGCCGGGCTTGGCTGCGTCACCGCCGGGCTGATCGCTGACTCACGGGTGCTGGTCGAGTTCCTCCGCGTCGAAGCGCAGCGGCACCGCCTGACGTACGGCGAGCCGGTCCCCTACGCGCTCCTCGGCCACTCGCTCGGCACCCTGCTCCAGCAGTACACCCAGTTCGGCGGGACACGGCCGTTCGCGGTCTCGCTCCTGCTCGGCGGCTTCCAGGGCCGGAGCCCCGGGCTGCTCGAGCTCGACCCGAGCGGGGCGACGATCGGCTGGAAGGCCTACGCGATCGGGCGCAACCGCCGCGCGGTCGCCGACTACCTCGAGGAAAAGCTGACCGAGCACCCGAACGAGGAGGCGGCGTTCAAGCTCGCGGTCCAGGGGGTCGCGGAGGGCTCGCCGACCCCGTTCCAGCCGGAGGCGCTGGACGTCGCGATCCTCGAGCCGGACGCCGAGCTCCGTCGGCTCTCCACCGCCGAGATCGCCCGGCGGGTCCAGGGGATGCCGTTCATCGGCAGCCCGGAGCGCAAGGCCCGCTAGCGCGTCCGGGTCGACGCTCACGACACGTCGCCGTAGGTGACCGACCACAGCCGTCGTAGGACGGCGATGCCGAGCGCCCCGACGGAGAGGATCACGACGCCGGAGAGCTCGTAGACCGACGGGATCGACGTCGTAGCCGCCCAAGGGCCGGCCACCAGCGCCCCGACCGGACCGGACGCCATGATGAGCGCGCCGGAGGCGGCGCCGACCCGGCCCAGAAGCCGGCCGGGGACCAGGGCCTGGAACAGCGTGGCCAGCGGCACGTTGATCACGCTCAGCAGGACCCCGAGGACCACGGCGATGCCGACCGCCGTCGGGACCGTCCGGGCCAGGCCGAGGGCGGCGACGGTCCCGCCGGCCACGCAGCCGCCGAGGAGGACGTACCGCCCCACGGTCCGCCGCGTGTCGGCCCGGCCGATCGCGACCGCCCCGGCCAGCCCGCCGGCCGCCACCGCCGCGACCAGGAAGCCGTAGCCGCTCACGCCGGCCCCGAGGACGTTCCGGGCGTACGGGGCGAACAGCGCGAAGACGGCGTTGCCGAAGAAGTTCACGACCACGCCGACGGCGAGCAGCTCGACCAGGGCCCGCTGCCGTCGGAGGAAGCGGAGCCCCTCGACCATCTCCGCGGCGAAACCGGCTCGGCCCGCCACGGTCCCGGGGGGCCGGCCGGCAGCGGCGGCGATGGCGGCGACGAGGAGCGCGGCCGCGAAGAACGTGACGGCGTCGTACTCGATCGGCACCGCCGGGCCGACCAGCGCGACCAGGAGCCCGCCCAGCGAGAAGCCGACGATCTGGTTGAACGACGACGACAGGGAGGCGAGGGCATTCGCCGGCGCGAGGTCCGCCGGCGTGACCAGCTGGGGCACGACGGCCGTCGTGGTCGAGCGGACGAGCGAGCCGCCGGCTCCCAGGCTGAGCACGACCCCGAGGATGAGCGGGAAGTTGAGGGCGTGCTCCAGGACCAGCGTCGAGAGCCCGGCGACGAGGACGCCCTCCGCCAGGTTCGTGACGATGAGGACCCGCCGGCGGTCCCAGCGGTCGACGTAGACCCCGAGGAACGGCCCGAGAACGACCCCCGGGACGATCGTGGCGGCGAAGACGGCGGTGACGGCCACGATCGAGCCGGTCGATTCGAGGACGAGCCACAGGAGGGCGACCGCGAAGACATAGTCGCCGGACTGCGAGACCAGCTGGGAGACCCACAGCAGGAAGAACGACCGTTGGCGGAGGACCCGCCGGTAGCTCGGACCGACCTCGGCCTGCATGCCGGCGACCTCCCCCGGGGTCCACGCCCGGGTCGGTTTCAGCCGTTCGGACGGCCGACCGGCCCGCGCCCGTCCGCCGCGAGGGCGTCCCGCACGTCGTCCCGGAGCCGCATCCGCCGGCGGGTCCGGTGGTAGGTGACGGCGAACCGGTGGGCCTCGTCGCGCACCGCGCGCAGCAGCAGCATCGGCGCCGCGTTCGGGTTCGGTCGCATCGGCTCGGCCCGGTCCGGCCGGTAGACCTCCTCCTCGCGCTTGGCGAGCCCGATCGCCGGGATCCGCTCGGCGAGCCCCAGCGCCGCCAGCGACGAGAGCGCCGCGCCGAGCTGGCCGGCCCCCCCGTCCACGACCAACAGGTCCGGGAGGGGCTCGCCCTCCGCCGCGCGTCGCAGGTAGCGGCGCCGGACGACCTCGGCGATCATCGCGAAGTCGTTCGTCCCGGGAACGGAGCGGATGCGGAAGCGCCGGTACTCCGAGCGCTTCGGCGCCCCGCGCTCGAAGACGACCAGCGAGCCGACCGCCTCCGACCCCTGGAAGATCGAGATGTCGGTCCCCTCGATCCGGTTCGGGATCGTCGGGAGGTCGAGCAGCGACTGGAGGGCACCGAGGACCTCGCGCGGCGGGGGCCGCGCGACGACCTGGTCGACCGTCGCCCGGGCTAGGCGCTCGGCGAGCGCGCCGAGGGAGGCGAACCGCCCGGTCGGCCGGAAGTCGACCTCGACCCCACGGGTGCCGAACAGCTCGTCCAGGGTCGCGTCCAGGCCGGCGGGGCGGGCGCCCGCGATCACCAGGCGGTCCGGCAGCGCGATCTTGCCGCCGTAGTACTGGGTGAGGAACTGTCGCCAGAGCTCGCCGGGCTCCGGCACGTCGTCCGCGGGCACGGCGAGCAGGTGGGGCTCCGTCCCCCGGACCTCGCCGTCCTCGACCCGCAACAGGCCGATGGCCACGCGCAGGGTCGACGGGTCGCTCGGATAGGCGAGCGCCAGCACGTCGGCCCGGCCGGAGCCCCGGCCGACGACCGCCTGGCGTTCGGCGAGGGCCCCGAGCCCGGCCAGCGCGTCCCGCAGGAGGCCCGCGCGCTCGAACTCCTCGCGCCGGGCCGCGGCGAGCATCTCCTCCTCGACCATCGGGCGCACGGCGGCGGCGCGGCCGCGCAGGATCTCGACGGCCCGCTGGACGTCCGCGCGGTACGCCTCCGGGGTGATCTTCCCGACGCACGGCGCGCTGCAGACCCCCAGATGGTAGTACAGGCACGCCTGGTTCGGGAGCCGGACGCAGCGTCGTAGCCGGAACAGATCGCCGAGCAGGCGCTCGACGCCCCGCGCCTCGCGGGCGCTCGTGTACGGCCCGAACAGCAGCTGGCCGGCCCGACGCCGGGGCCGCCGGACCAGGACGATCCGCGGGAACTCCTCGCCGGTGGTGACCGCGAGGTACGGGTAGCTCCGGTCGTCCTTGAGGAGGACGTTGTACGGCGGCTGGTACTGCTTGATCAGGCTCGCCTCGAGGAGCAGCGCCTCGCGCTCGCTGACGGTCGGAACGAACTCGACGCTCGCGCTCTGCGCGAGGATCGTTCCGTCCTTGTCGATGCGCGCCCGCAGGTGGTCGAGGACCCGGCGGCGCAGGCTGCGGGCCTTGCCCACGTAGACGACCTCTCCCTGCGGGGAACGGAACAGGTAGACCCCGGGGGCGTCCGGGCCGGTCCGGAACCCCTCGCCGGTCGTCGCGGCGAGGTGGCTCGCCGGCACGAACGCCGGCAGCTCGGCCGGGGGCCGTCCGCTCATCCGCGCGCCCGGCGGGCGATCGGGGTCGGCAGCCGGAGGATCTTCGCGAGGAACTGGCCGGTGTGCGACCCCGGCGCCCGGGCGACGTCCTCGGGGGTCCCCTGGGCGACGACGCGGCCCCCCGCGTCCCCGCCCTCCGGTCCGAGGTCGATTAGCCAGTCGGCCGACTTGAGGACGTCCAGGTTGTGCTCGATGACCGCCACCGTGTTCCCCCCCTCTCTCAACCGGAACAGGACCTCGAGCAGCCGTCGCACGTCCTCGAAGTGGAGCCCGGTCGTCGGCTCGTCGAGGAGGTAGAGGGTCCGGCCGGTGGGCGGCTTCCCGAGCTCGAAGGCGATCTTGATCCGCTGGGCCTCGCCACCGGAGAGGGTCGTGGCGCTCTGCCCGAGCTTGATGTACCCCAAGCCGACCTGCGAGAGCAGCTCGAGCCGGCCCTCGATCCGGCGGTGGTTTTGGAAGAACCCCAGCGCTTCATCGACGGTCATATCGAGGACGTCCGCGATCGTCTTCCCCTTGAACCGCACCTGGAGGGTTTCTTGATTGAACCGCCTGCCGTGGCACTCCTCGCAGACGACGTGAACTTCCGGGAGGAAGTGCATCTCGTAGGAGATGATCCCATCCCCTTCGCACGCCTCGCACCGCCCGCTCGCGACGTTGAAGCTGAATCGACCGGGACCGAAGCCGCGCACCTTCGATTCCGGAAGGCTGGCGTACAGCTCCCGGATCGGCGTCATCAGTCCCGTGTACGTCGCGGGGTTGCTCCGAGGCGTTCGGCCGATCGGCGATTGGTCGATGAGCAAGACGCGATCGATCTGGTCGATGCCGTCGATGTAGTCGTGTTTCCCGGGGGTCTCGCGCCCGAGGCCGAGGTGCCGTCGCACCGCCTTGTAGAGGATCTCTTGGAGGAGGGTGGATTTGCCGCTCCCCGAAACGCCGGACAGGACCGTAAGCAGCCCCAGCGGGATCCGCACATTGATTCCTTGCAGGTTGTTCTCCCGGGCACCTCGAATCGTCAGCCACCGGTGGGTGGCGAACCGTCGTCGCTCGGGCACGGGAATGGAACGCCGCCGTCCCAGGTACTCGGCCGTCAGGGACCGAGGAGCATGGTCGATTTGGCCCGGTGGGCCGGAGTAGAGCACTTCCCCTCCGTGCTGACCCGCGCCGGGCCCGAGGTCGACGAGCCAGTCGGAGGCCCGCATGGTCATCTCGTCGTGCTCCACGACCAGCAGGGTGTTTCCGAGGTCGCGGAGCGTCTTGAGGGTGGAAAGCAGACGCGCATGGTCGCGGGGGTGGAGACCGATCGACGGCTCATCCAGGATGTACAGCACGCCGACGAGTCCCGAACCGATCTGGGTGGCGAGCGCGATGCGCTCTGCCTCGCCCCCCGAGAGGGACGCCGAGGCACGGTCGAGGGTAAGGTACGTGAGCCCAACGTTGTCAAGGAATCCGAGCCGGGCGCGGATCTCCTTCACGACCTGCCCGACGATCTGTTCCTCTTTCTCGGACAATGCGAGCTCTCGGAAGAATTTCACGAGCGAGCTCACCGGCTGCGCGACCACCTCAGCGATCGATTGTCCCGAGACCGTTACGGCGAGACTGGCGGGCTTGAGCCGCTTGCCGTGGCAGGAACGGCACGGCGTGAAGGTCATGAAACCCAGATAGTACTCCTTGGCTCCCTCGCTCTTCGTCGTCTTCCACCGACGTTCCACGGCGTGGATCAGGCCCTCCTTGAACCACCCACCGCCCCACCAGTGGGAGGCCCAGTTCGTGGGGGGACCGCCGATCGACCGGTCGCCGCCGTACATGAGGGCCTTCCAGCCCCTCTCCGACAGGATAGAGACCGGGTCGGTCGGGTCGTAGTTGAACAGGCGGCCGAATCGCTCCAGCGAGTCGCTGTCCGGAGTCAGTCCCCACACCGCGATCGCCCGGGTGAGCGGCTTGTCCTTGTCGGGAATGATCAGGCCCGGGTCGGCATGGAGCGTCGCCCCAATGCCGGAGCACTCCGGACAGGCACCGTACGGATTGTTGAACGAAAACATCCGGGGCGTTAGTTCCTCGATGGAGAACCCGCACTTGGGACAGGCCCGCGAGCTGGAGAAACTCTCGCGCACGCCCTTCGGACGCCGGATGATGACCAGGCCCTCGGCGAGCTCACGGGCCAGCGTAATCCCTTCGGTGAGCCGGGTCGCCTCCTCCTCCGAGACCTTGAGCGAGTCGACGATCACCTCGATCGTATGCTTCTTGTTTTTCTCGAGTCTAATTTCTGGGCCGGGCAGCCGAACCTCGACCCCGTCCACGACGAAGCGTCGGTACCCCTCTTGTCGGAGCTTTTGGAGAGTGTCCCGGTGTTCGCCCTTCTTCCCGCGCACGACCGGTGCGAGCAGGTCGACGGTCTCTCCGGCGGCGCCGGTGCGAACCGCCTCGACGATCTTGTCGATCGACTGAGGGGCGATTTCTTCTCCGTCGTTCGGGCAGTGGGGGACGCCGATCCGTGCGTACAACAGCCGGAGGTAATCGTAGATCTCCGTCACGGTGCCCACCGTCGAGCGGGGATTGCGGCTGCCGGCGCGCTGTTCGATGGCGATCGCCGGCGACAATCCGTCGATCAGGTCCACGTCAGGTTTGTCCATCTGGCCCAAGAATTGGCGCGCGTAGGCGGACAGGCTCTCGATGTACCGACGCTGCCCTTCGGCGTAGAGGGTGTCAAAGGCCAGCGAGGATTTTCCCGAGCCACTGACCCCGGTAATCACGATGAACTTGTTCCGCGGAAGGTCCAAGGAGACATTCTTCAAGTTGTGCTGGCGCGCGCCCCGGATGCGGATGGAGGAATCGGGGCTGCCCATGGAACTCCCTCGTCGCCCGTTACGCCGCCGGCAGGAGTTCGCGCACTGTCGCCTCGAGCCGGTCGAGGACATGGACCTGGATCCGCTGACCTAGTTCCGGACTGGCCGATCCCGTGTCTCCGATGACGCTCTCGGGCCATTCTTCGACCGACGGGTCTCCTACCCGGAACCGGGAGTACCGGTACTCCACCTTGGGTCGTTCGCTCCCGACCGACTCCGGCTTCATCGCCATCACGCGGGAAGTCTCCAGGAGACCTCCGTGGCCGTCCGTCGGTGGGGACAATTTTCCTCGGAGCTCATAGACGAAATCGTAGTCGGACAGAACGGCCACACGAAGGGTGGGAATCGCCCGCACGGCCTCCTCGGCCCCTTCCCGCAGCGCCGCCATGTGGCCTTGGGCGGCGTGGCCCGACAACACAAGGACACGGCGGAAACCGGTCCGAGCGAGCTCCTCGACCAGCTCCCTCATGATACGAGAGAGCGAACCCAGAGAAACGCTCACCGTGCCGGGAAACGGCCGCGTGCCGCTACAGTTACCGTACGGGAGAGTCGGCGCTACCAGTGCCCCGATGCGCTCGGCAAGGGCGTCGGCGGTCGCCTCGGCCTGGATCTGGTCGGCGCCGAGTGGCAGGTGGGGTCCGTGGGCCTCGAGAGCCCCCACCGGGACGATTACCAAGGGGTTCTCCCGTATGCGCCGCTCGAGCGTGCGAGAATCGAGGTCCAGAAGACGATGAGACAAGGGCACAGGTCTCCCAATGGACCGACATATTTAGGGCCGCACTGAGCCGGGCATCACCGGACCCGCAGAACGGCTTGAATATCTCGCGCGGCGTGGGGTCCGGTTTTACCGGACATTCAGGGCGGAGCCGGAGAGTCCGCCTCGGGACCTGGAACGTTGGGCTCCACTGGCTTCGGTGCGGCGGGGCGGGCACGGCGGGAAGTGGCTTTCGAGGAGGGGGCCGGGCCTTCCGAGACCGCCTTCCGGGCCCGAGTCCGTCGGATCGGCGTCTTCGGGCGAGCGGACTCCTCCGCCCGAGCGGCGGACTTCCTCGTTGGGCATTCCGGATTGATGCAAAGGCGCCACGGAGGGCGGCCGGCCTCAATCGCGGTCACGATGGGTGCGCGGCAGACCGGACAGGGCGCCTCCTCCGTGTCGAGACGCCCCCGTTGCGGGAGCGGGTAGGTGACCGCGCACTTGGGGTAACCGGTGCATCCCACGAACCGCTTGCCGAACCGGGAGTACCGGATGGCCAGAGGGGAGCCGCAGTTCGGGCACGTGCCGACCCGGAACGCCTTGTGGTGCTCGGCGCACTCCGGGTTGATACAGTATAACTGCGGTCGCTGCCCCCGGAAGACGATCTTGAGCCGAGGGGTCTGGCAGGTGGGGCAAAGGAACTCCGGTGCCGGCTCGATGAACCCGGCGGCAGGGAGCGAGTAGCTCACCGTGCAGGTGGCGGGGTTGTTCACGCACTGCACCCACCGCCGGCCGCGAGGGCTTCGCTGCATGCGAAGGGCTCCGCCACATTTCGGGCAGGGTCCCACGAAGTGCTGGCGGTCCATCGCCGTGGTCAACGTCTCCTTCACGGCGGCCGCGTTCACGGTCAGCGCTTCGTGGATCTCGCGGAGCATCTCCCGAGACTCTTCCAGCACCTCGCTCTTCGCCTTCTTGGAGTCGGCCACGAGTTCCATGTCGGCCTCGAGCCGATGGGTCATGTCCGGCAGCGTGACGAACGGGGCATGGGCCCGGAGCGCTTCGGTGACGGCCACTCCCGTGCTGGTAGGTTCGAGATACCGGGCCTGCACATAGTGGCGGTCGAGAAGTTTCTGGAGGATGTCGTGTCGCGTGCTCTTGGTGCCCAGCCCGAGCCGTTCCATCTCTTGGATGAGGGAGCCTTGAGAGTAGCGACGGGGAGGCTGGGTCTTGTCCTCGGTGAGGCGGATGTCCTTGACCGGGACCAACTGGTCGACGCGAAGCGCGGGCAGGGCGCTCTCCTCGGGGTGCTGGTACGGATAGACGCGGTACCAGCCCGGGTCAAGGACCTTGTACCCTTTGCCGTCGAATCCCTGATCCCGGATTCGGACCTTGGTGGTCCGGGACCGTCCGATGCAGTCCGGCGAAACCGTGGCCAGGAATCGGCGGACGACGAGCTCGTAAACCTTCGCGTGGTCTGGCTTGAGTTTTTTGGGATCCACGACGCCGGTGGGATAGATTGGAGGGTGGTCTGTGGTCTCGGTCCGACCGCGCGTAGCTCGGAACGACGCTTGAGTAAGTACGTAGGAGGCCTCCTCACGGAACGGGCTGTCGACGAACTTTTCGACGAGGGTCCTGAGGCCGAGGCCCCTCGGATACACAGTGTTGTCCGTCCGGGGGTAGCTGATCAATCCCTGGGTGTACAGGTCCTCCGCGACGCGCATGGCGCCTGAGGCACTGAGGCCGAGACGGGTGGACTCCGATACGAAGAGCGTCGTACTGAACGGTATTGGAGGCCGACGTCGGACCTCCTCCTCCGTGAACTCCGCGACCGTCCCTTCGGTGGCCCCGTGCAAATGCGCGAGGAGCTTTTTCGCCTCGGCCGCGTCGGTAAATATCCCGTGCTCGTGCTGGAGCCGGAATTCGTCGCCGTCCGCCACCCCGGTGGCCTCGAGCGTCCAGAACGGTTCGGGCACGAATTCCTTGATCTCCTGGTCCCGGGTGACGAGTAGGGCCAGCGTGGGCGTCTGGACGCGGCCGGCGGAGAGGAAGCCGGATCCTCCCTGGCCTGCGGTGAGCGAGAGATACCGCGTCAGCAGCGCACCCCACACGAGATCGATTTCTTGCCGGGACTCCGCGGCCTCCGCGAGGGCACGGTCGACCTCATGCAGGTCGGAAAAGGCCCTTTCGATTTCCTCCCGGGTCAGGGCGCTGTAGCGGGCGCGCTCGACCTGAATCGTCGGATGGACCTTCCGGATGATTTCGAGGGCCTCCCAACCGATGAGCTCCCCTTCCCGGTCGAAGTCGGTCGCGATGATCACCCGGTCGAACTCTCGGACGATTGAGCGGATCGCTTCCACAATCCGGGGCTCGGAGACCCTCTTAAGCGGCGGGGTTTCCAGCAACTGCGCCAGGTTCCCGAGGGACCACCGGGAGAGCTCGTCGGGGTAGTCGAGCTCGATGATGTGGCCCCGCAAGCCGAGCACGGCGTATTCGCCGTCCGGCCGCTCGAAGCGGAAGATCGGCACGCTGCCGGCCTTCCCGCGTTTCATCCGGCCGTCGGATAGCACGATGGCGATCCGGAGAGCCGTGTTGAACTTCTCGGCGACGACGAGGGTCTTCACGTCCGCGCGATATTGAGTTCGGGTGAACTAAATAAAGCCCGACATACCGGCAAGCCACTTTTCCGTCAGAAAACCGGCCGAACGTGCACGCGCGCGCGTTCAATCCGCGGGTCGGGCGGAGTTTCGGTCCGGAGCCTTCGAGTCAGGCCTACGTCGACTTTATAGCCGGCCAGGTTCCGGCGGCTGTGTGAGGCGCCGCGGTAACTCAGTTGGGAGAGTGCAAGACTGAAGATCTTGAAGTCGCCGGTTCAAGTCCGGCCCGCGGCACCTATCCCTCGTCCCTGCCGAACCTGACCTGCCATTTCGCAGACCGGACCGGTGGTCGGCGCCGGCGCTCAAACCGGAGAGCGCGTTTCGCGACCCCTCCGGGGTGGTTATGGGACCAAGAGCGGTTGCCGGTTCCGATGCCAAGTCGCACGCGAACCATCCCTTCGAAATCCCCAAGTAAAGCCGACGAGGCGGTCCTAGGTTGGCTGCTCGAGGAGGAACAACCCTCGCTCCGCTATCGAACGTTGACCGAACTGCTGGGACGAAAGGACAACGATGCTGAAGTGCGCGAAGCGAAGAAGCAGATTACCCGGACCGGATGGGCCGCAGAGATCCTCTCGCGAAGCGCTCCGGGAGCGGGCTGGGCGGACGGAACGAGCCAGTACCGGCCAAAATACCTCTCGACCAACTGGATGATGCTCGTCCTCTCCGACCTAGGTCTGTCCCGATCCGACGCTCGAATCGCGGAACTGTGCGAGTTCTGGATGAACGGATTCGCTGCGAAGAACGGAGGCCTCGGCGGCAGCTCGACGGGGAGGCCCCATTACTGCGTGGCGGCGAACCAGGCGCGAGCCCTGATCCGATTCGGCTATGCCGACGATGCCCGGGTCCGGCGGACCATTGACTGGCTCGTCGAGACCGCGCACCCGAAGGGAGGGTGGTCCTGCTTCGGCTTCGGGAGAAACCTCGATTCTTGGGAGGCGCTGAGCGTCTTCGCGGTCTACCCGCGGAGCAAATGGACGGACAGCATGCGCTCGGCGGTTGACAAGGGGGCCGAATTCTTCCTCCAGCGAGAACTTCACAAACAGGGCGCTCGATACGACCCGTGGTACCGCTTCCACTACCCGGTACACTACTACTACGACCTGCTCGTGGGCCTCGATTTCATGACGGCCCTCGGGTTCGGGGGGGACGCACGGATGGTGTACGCCCTCCAGTTCCTCCGCTCCCGCCGCCGGAGGGACGGAGCCTGGAATCTCGACGCGGTCCATCCGGATATCGAGGGGCCGATCGCCGCTTGGTACGCGAGGCACCCAAGCCAACGGCCTATCCCGTTCGCGTTGGAAAAGGTCGGTCGACCGAGCAAGATGATCACATTCACTGCGCTCAAAGTACTCGCGGCGGCCGACCCGGGCTCGTGGTCCGTGACGGCCGGCCATTAACTCCGCGAACGAATATCGAATCGATCCCGGACAGGGACCCTGAAACTGCGCCACGTACGTCCGAGGGGACCAAAGAATGGATCCGGCGTGTCGGGCCGGACGTCCGCGAGAACCGCATGCGGATGAAGCTGACTTAGGCCGGTGGGGTCGCCCCGGTCGTCGCGACGACCGACTCCTCGCCGCCGTGGGCGTATTCGGTTCGAGCGACCCGCGCGGCCGCCCGGAACAGGAAGCCGCCCAGGCCGGTCGTCAAGAGACACATGAGCAATATCGCTCCCAGCGCTTCCTGATTCAGTACTCCGAGCGAGATGCCGATCGCGCCGACGATCAGTCCGATCTCGCCGCGGGGGACCATCCCCACCGCGATCATCAACGCCTCCGACCGGCTCCGGAACCTCCGGAATGCAAACGGATAGATTGCGAGCACCTTCCCTCCCGTGGCGATCACCGACAGCAGCCCTCCGAAAACCCAGACGAGTGGATTCGACAGCAGATGCACATTGAACTCGAACCCGACGACGACGAAGAAGAGCGAACCGAACACTGAGACCAACACCTCCACTGTTTGCCGGGTTCGGCTGGCCGCGACGCTCTCGGCGATGGCCAAGCCGGCGATGTAGGCCCCGACGACGGTGGAGAACCCTACCGCGGTCACGACGGCGGCCAGAATGAACAGCATTAGGAAGGGAAGGTTGTACGTCTCCCTTGGACCCAGGAGCCGGAAGATGCGTGGGATCACCACGACCGAGGCGACCAGCACGCTCACCCACACAAGGATGTCGAGCGCGACGCTGCCGGTGACCCGGACCAGGTTGAACTTCCCGCCAATGAGGGTCAGAATAGCCGATAGGAGGACCAGGCCCACCACGTCGTCCATCGCGGTGGTCGAGAGCAGGTACTTCGCCCCCGTGCTGCCGCCGAGCTTCTCGTTGCGGATGAGCGAAGCCGTCACAGCGGTGCTGGTCGATCCGGCCGCGACCGAGAGCAGCAGCGCCATCGTAGTCGGAAAGAGATGCGAGAAGACCACGAAGGTCACGACGAACGGCACCAGGTTCCCGGCGACCGCGCCCACGAGCGCATAGACGCCGGCGGACCGGAGCCCGGAGACCCCGCCCTCCAACCCGGCCGCGAAGATCAGCAGAATAACGGAAAAGTCGGCGAAGGCGAG
>JASHQC010000020.1 GCA_030037735.1 Thermoplasmata archaeon | reverse complement strand
CGGGGCTGCCGATGCGGAGCCAACCGTCATGGCGGCACCGCAGGCCGGGCAGAATCGCGTCCCCGCCGGAGCAGAGGCGCCGCAGGCGGGACATGTAACCAGGGACGGAGCCGCCGGAGGCGGAGGGGGAGATGGGGTGGGAGCCGAGGGCGCCGCGGTCATCGGACCACTCCCGGCGGAGGGGCCGGAGGATTCTGGTTCGGCTCGACCGGTGCGGGAGCCGGCGTGTTGGGCCGTGCCGTAGTGTAATCGAAAGCCGAGGCCGGTGTCGAGGCCCGCCACCCTTGACGATGAGCCTCCAGTCGCTGGCTCGTCTGCTGCGTCCCGCGGCGCCAGACAACCAGGAACGCCCAGGCCCCGATGAGTATGACCGTGAAGAACAGGTAGACGAGCTCCAGCACGAGCCCGATGAAGGAGCCTCCGAGAAGGAGCGACCCGACGATGAGCGCGAACCCGAGTCCGGCGAATCCCCAGGACATGTTTTGGAGGAGGGCTCCGGCCAGCGTGAACGCACGACCAAAGTAGCTCACGAGGGCGAATACGAGGCTCACGCTCCCGATTGTGGAAAGCGCAAGGTAATGGTTGTCTTGGGGCAGCGCGAAGTAGATCGCCAGGAAGAGGATGAGCGCTGCGACCGCGAGTATGATGGCGCCAATTATCCCGCCGGCCGACGTTCCACGGGGAGGTAGAGGAGACGCGGTCATGGGTTCTTTCGTAGCGGAAGTCCCAGCCCTCTATATCACCGTTGACCACCGCCGTGGGCGAGCTAGAGTTTCACAGGCGAGGTTCGTCATCGGTCTTGCGCCGAGGTTTTTCCGCGCGGACCGGCGCGGACTCTTCCGGGGGCGCGGCGACCGTTCCCGGTTTTCGCACGTCGGCGGGTCCGGTTTCCGGGTGACGGGCCGTTCCATGCTCGGAGGTCGCGGCCGGCGGGTGCGGCGGAGGAGGCCCACCGTGCTCGGCGTGAGGGGCCGGCGTGGGATGGCGCGGAGGTTTCTCCGCCGGGGGATGTTCCTCCGAACGCGAACGGCGGGAGAGGGACCGGAACGGGTTGATAGAGGAGAGCCGGCGCTCCTTGGCCGCGGCGCGCGGGAGCGGGGCGGGCTCGAGCAACGTGCTGTTGGCGGTGGTGACCGGTTGGCCGCACTTCGGACACGTAGGGAACTGTGCGATGCACTGCTTGCAGAGCGGAGCTCCACACTCGTGCAGCACTGATGCGATACCTCCGCACCCGACGCATCGCGCCGGTCCGGCGGCGGGCGGCGGGGGCCGGGAGGCGCGCGAACTGCCGCCGTCGCGAGACAGGGCCGGGGAGGTGGGGATCTCCCTCACCACCGGTGTGGCGGCCGCGAGAGGGCTTCCCGCTCCGTGTGACGGGGGTGCTGTCGCCGCGCCGCTCCTGAATTCGGGGGTGTAGGCGCCGAGGTCGAGCGTCGGGAGCGGGGCGTGGACCGCCCGACCTGCGGCCTCGACGGCCTTGATCACGCGGGCCTTGAAGACGCCTACCCGGAGTCCCTGGACGAGGTGGAAGAGGCTTCGCTGCTCCTCGGGGAGCAGGAGGGCTTTCCGCGCCAGCTCCTCCACATCGGGGGCCAGGTGAAGGTTCTCCGGCTTCAGGTCGATCTCGAGCACGGCGTGGAGGTACCCAAAGAGGTGCTGGATTTGGCCGAGCGTGTAAGTCGGCGGAGAAAGGACGGCCACGTCCGCTAAGGTGAGCCCTCGGTTCTCGATCCCGGGGGGCCGGCTCTCTAGCGCGCTGTTGATGAGATGGTACGAGGCGACCTCGAGGTCCTGCATCTCCTTCTCCGACAGCCGGTCGACGTCGACCCGGGGGGAACGGGAGAGTATCTGGAGCACGGCGTCCAGGAGGTCGAAGGGGACGTGCAGCGTGACGAACAGGTCGTTCTTCGTGACGGTCCGGTTGAGCCGGGCCTCCAGCAGAAGCGCGTCGCGCCCGTACTTCTCGACCGTCGTATCCCGAGTGCGTTGCTGAGCGGTTCGACGCCCTTCCTTTGCCGCCTCGAAGTCCGAATCGAGGGCCAGGGCACGGTCAAAGCTGGCCCGGGCCTCGTCGGGGCGCCCCACCATCAGAAGGGCGACCCCCCGGCTCGACCAGGCGTACTTGTTCCCGGGCGCGATTTCGGTGGCACGGGTATAGAGCGTCAGCGCTTCGTGCCCGTGCCCGAGCTTCTCCGCGATGAACCCGGCGCGAAGAAGCAACTCGGGATCGGTCCGGTCGAGCGCGATGGCGTGAGCGTAGGCATCCGCCGCCTTTTCCCAGTCCTCTTGACGGACGTGGAGCTCCCCGAGGCGAACCCAGAGCGGGCCGGACTTCGGGAGCGCCTCGACGCCCCGGCGGACCACCTCGGTCGAGAAGGGCAGGGAGCCGAGCGCGGCTTCGGCCTCTGATAGCAACAGGAAGAGATCGGCCTGAGGAGGCTGCAGCGGCAGCACGCTTCGGATGAAGGTGCGAGCGTCCTCCGGCTTTCCCTCGTCGAGAAGGCTGCGAGTCAGTCCCCGGATCGCTTCGGGGGATCGGGGATCGATCTTCCGGACCTCCTCGTAGCTCACCTGGGCGTCGTGGGGCCGCTCGAGGGCCGTCAGAATCTCCGCACGGAGGAGGAGGTACGGGAGCGCTCGGTCCGGTGCCTGTACGGGGTCCGGTGCGGGAAGCGAGTCCAAAATCTCGAGGGCGAGGTCCGCTCGGCCCGCTTGCAGGCGCACCCGGGCCCGCCGGGTGACGATCTCGATCGCACGTGTCGGGTCGAGCTGCTGGGCCTTTTCGTACGACTTGTTCGATTCGTCGGTCTTTCCGAGCTGGGCCGCCAAGTCCCCGTGCTCGAGCCAGCTTCCAGAATTTTCGGCCAATGGGCCGCCGGTGGCGAGCAGGTCCGTGAGCGTCTCGAACGCCTCGGCGGGCTGGTTCTTCTTGAGGTGCAACGAGTACTTTTCCGTCATCGCCTCGACGTTTCGGGGGTCGAGGAGCAGGATCGCTTTGAGAGAGTAGATCACCTCGGCGTCCTGCCCCAAGGCCCGGTGCGCGTCGGCCCGCACCTTCCAGGCGCGTAGGTCGTTCGGCTCCTCGTGCAGTAGCTGGTCGACGAGCGGGAGCGCGTCACTGAACCGGCCGGCGACCACATAGGTTTCCGCCAACCCGAGACGGCCGGCGCGGCTCTTCGGGTCGACTTTGAGCCCCTCGGTATAGTAGGTGATGGCGTCGGCATAGGTGCCCTGTGCCCGGAGGGCCTCCGCGATCTCGAAGTAGGCGTGGGGGTCCCCCTTCGCGGCTTGGATTGCGCCCTTCAGCACATTGAGCCCCTCCGGCCGGCGCCCGGCCTTGAGGAGCAGCTGTCCCTTTCGCCGAAGGTATACCGGATTGCCCGGCTCTCGTTGGAGAAGCAGGTCGATGAAGCGGAGGGCGCGGGCCTCTTCATTGAGGCGGCTCAGGGTTTCGACGAGTCCCCAGAATAAGTCCGCGTCCTCAAGCCCAAGCGAGACGGCCTTCTCGTACACCTCGCGCGCTTCGTTCTGACGGTCCATGTCGCGCAGCGCGTGCCCCAACTCCTTCGTGATGTCTCCACGCTGGCTGTACTCGGGGTCGTTGAGGAACTCCCGATACGCTTTGATCGCCCGCTGGGAATCGTGCACCAGCCGCGAGGCGCGCGCGACGCCCAGTTGCGCCGCGGAACGGAGGGTCGGGTCGAGAGAGGCCCGCTCGTAGGAGACCAGCGCTTCGCGGGCGGCCGTCTCCCGGTCGGCCGAACCATCCGGCAGTTCGTAGGCCGCCCCGAGGTAGAGGTTCCCCCGTTCCAGAGCTACGTCGTAGCGGGTCGGGTCCAGGCGAAAGAGCGAGTCCAGGACAGGCACTAGATCGGGAGCGCGGCCCAGTTCGATCAGGAGCTGCTTCCTTTCGAGGAGATAGCGCGTCTCGTTGGGCTCCTTCGTCGTCAGTTGGGCGTAGAGCTCGAGCGCCTTCTCCTTCTCGCCGGTCTGGGCCAAGGCGGCGGCGAGCGCCGCCTGAGTCTCGCTGTCCCCGGAATCGGCCTTGAGAATCGCCTCGGCGAACTGGCGTACGACCTCCGGCCGCGAGGCGACTTGGGCCGCGTGTAGGACTCGCTTGAGCTCCGCGACCTCCGTAGGATGGTCGGTTAAGATTTCCTGCCCAGTCGGAAGCGCGGCCTCGAAGGAACCTGCCACCAGCAGGAGGTCGAGCAGGGAACGCTGCGCGTCGAGGTTGTGGGGCGACGCGTCGAGGATGGCTCGGGCCGCCTCGATGGCCAAGTCGTTCCGGTTCCGGGCAACGGCCGCCGTCCGAAGCGCTTGGAGGTTGGCGAGGTTCCTCGGATCCAGCTCGCGCAATCGCTGTCGGGTGGCCAGGAGAAGGTCGGGGGACTGTCCGTTCCTTTCCAAGTCCGTCGCGATCTCGGTGAGCGCGACCGAGTCGTTCAGGTTCTTCCTCTCCACCAGCTCTTGGTAGATTGCTAGCGCCTCCTCGAGTCGTCCCATCGCGAACAGGAGTCGGGCCTTCAGAAACCGGACGTGGGGGTCATCGGGTCGGTCCGTGGCAACGGGCTGGAGTGTCTCCAGCGCCGGCTGAAGCTGGCCTAGCCTGGCCTGGAGCCTCGCCTTCTCGAGCAGGAGCTCGGGGTCTCCCGGGTCAGTCGCGAGAAGGGCGTCGGCCGCTTCGAGGGCCTGCTGCTCTCCCCCGCCGGAGCGTGCCAACTGGAGCTTCATGCGGAGGGCGACGGGGTGCTTCGGGTCGATCTTCAATGCCCGGTCCACGTACTGGCTGGAGGCGGCCTCGAGTCGCTGGGCAGCGAGATAGGCCTCGACGGCTTCCGCATTTCTACCGAGAACCTTTAGTGCGTCTCCCTTCGTAGCCCACACGCGCTTGTCGTGCGGGTTCGCTTCGATCGATTTCTCGAGCAGGAGCACGGCTTGATCGACCTGGCGGTTGAGGGCCAGGAGCACCAGCGCCTTGTGATGAAGCAACTCCGAGGAGCCGGGGGACAGCGAAAGTCCAACCTCCACCGCCCTCAGGGCTAGCTCAGGTTGCGAGTGCCGGTAGAACGTCATCGCGGCCCGGTCGAGGTCGTGAGCGACCTCGGGGGATCCGTCCATGAGGTCCTTTCGGTGCTCCTCGACGTTTGCGAGGAAGCGCTTGAGCGATTCGAGCTGGCGGTCCGCTTCGTGCGCGGCTTCGAAGCGCTCGGCCTGTCGAAAGAGTCGCCGGGTCTCTTCGATTGCGGACGCACCCGAAGTGCCTCGAGGGGGGGACTCGGGGGACGGTTCCATTGCTCCGGCGTGAACGAGCCGATGATGTGTTAAATAAGTTCGTTGACGGCGGAAAGCCGCCGACGGCAGGGCACACCCCCGGGCGCTTTATGGCCGCCGGCGGGTCCGTTCCATCGTGCCCGCCCACCGGCGTCGACCCGCGCGCAAATCGATCTTCGACCCGGTGCACGGTACCATCGCCGTGGAGGGCGCCCCGCTCGAGCTGATTGGCCACTCGGCGTTTCAACGCCTGTGGGGGATTCGGCAGACCGGTTTCGCGCACCTCGTCTTTCCAGGCGCGAATCACACGCGACTCGAGCACTCGCTGGGAGTATTCTGGGTCACTTGCCAGATGGCCGATCAGCTCGGACTACCTCCCGAAGAGTCCCTTGCGGTATCGGTCGGAGGCTTGCTCCACGACCTGGGGCATGGACCGTTCTCGCACACTCTGGAACCCTCGTGTCACGAGGTGCTGGGCTTCGGACACGAGCGAATCTCGCGGGCGTGGATCACTGGCGAGTCGCTCGAGGGCATCACCGAGCCCCCGCCGGCGGACACCGCGACGATCCCGGAGACCCTCGAGCGGGCAGGGATCTCTCCGCGATTGGTCGCGAATCTGGTCGACCCGGTGCCCGGTCCAGACTCCCACCCGGCGCTCCGCGTGATGTTGCACGGCGCGATCGACGCCGACCGGATTGACTACCTGCAGCGGGATGCGCACTACACCGGCGTCGCGCACGGCACCATCGATGCGGCCCGCTTGCTCGATACCGTCCGGGAGCGAAACGGCCGACTCCTCTTCGCCGAGAAAGGTCGGAATGCCGTCGAGGGGTTCCTCGTCGGACGGGCGCTGATGTACTCGTCCGTCTACTTCCACAAAACGGTGCGCAGCGCCGAAGTGATGGCACAAAGCGCGCTCGAGCGCCTAGCCGAGTATCCCGACCTTCCTCGCTCGGTCTTCGCGATGACCGACGGGGAGTTCTTTGCCTACCTGACCGCCGCGTCGCCCCGGAGCGCGGAGATGGTACGCTGTTTTCGGTCTCGCCGTCTCTTCAAGCGGGCCCTGGCTTGGAAAGAGATCCCATTCGGATTGGGTGCCCCAATCCGGCGACTGCTTGCCCGTCCCGCCAAACGCCGAGCACTCGAGGACACATTGGCTGACCGGCTCGGCTTCCCTCCTGGGTCCATCCTGCTGGACCTGGCGGGACTCTCGTCGCGCGCGGCGGCTCGCGACTGGGCCGAGGTGGGCCTCCTGGGCGACCGGCGCGTGACCTACCCCTTCCGCGCCCCGAGCGTGTGGCGCGACCTCGCATTGCGTCCGCCGACAGCCTGGAAGGTCGCTGTGTACGTTCCTCCCGAACGCCGCGCCGTGGCCGAGCGGCGGCTGGACGGCCTCCTGCGGCGAGCGCTTTGATTCCGCGGTCCGATAGACCCGCGCGACCCAGTAACGTCTAGGTTAGCCCCGTCCCATCTAGGCGCACCGTCAAATCCCCCTTGCTACTCGCGAGGCAGCAAGCCGAGGGAGTTCAATCAATGGAGATGCAACCGGGCCAGATGGCGTACGACCGAGCCAGCACCGTATTCTCGCCCGACGGCCGGCTGTTCCAGGTCGAGTACGCGCTCCAGGCGATCCAGATGGGCGGCACCGCGGTGGCGGTGACGTACCCGGACGGGATCGTCTTCGTGGCCTTCCGAAACCTTCCCACCAGCCCTCTCGCCCGCTCGGCGTCGATCGAGAAGAGCTTCGCGATCGACACCGGTATCGGGTGCGTGACCGCCGGTCTCATCGCCGACTCTCGGATCCTGGTCGACCACCTCCGTCTCGAGGCGCAACGCCACAAGATCCTGTACGGCGAGACCGCTCCCTATCCGACCCTGGCCGCTGCGCTCGGCACCTTCCTCCAGCAGTTCACCCAGTTCGGTGGCACCCGTCCCTTCGCGGTCTCCATCTTGCTGGGCGGTTTCGGGCCGCACGGACCCGGGATCATTGAACTCGACCCGAGCGGCGCGACGATCGGCTGGAAAGCCTACGCCATTGGGCGGAACCGTCGGGCGGTGGCCGATTTCCTGGAGCAGAAGATCGATGACGTCAAGGACGAAGAGTCCGCCTTCAAGCTGGCGGTGGCCGCCGTAGCCGAAGGGTCCTCCACCCCGTTTCCGGCCGAAGCGCTAGACGTCTCGTTTCTGGAGCCGGAAAAGGACCTCCGCCGACTGTCGACCCCTGAAGTGGCGAAGCGCGTGCAGGGTCTGCCGTTCATCGGCGAGCCAGAGCGGAACGCTCGCTCCAAGGGCAGCTAAACGGGATTCGGCGCGGGAGACGGCCCACTCCTCTTCGCCGTGGCATCTTCCATCTCGCGCCGCAGACCCATTCGCCGACGCGTGCGGTGGTACGTCACTGCGAACCGGTGAGCCTCGTCTCGCACCGCTCGGAGCAGCAGCATCGGTGGGGCGTTGGGACTCCGGGCCACCGGCCCTTTCCGGTCGGGAAAATAGAGCTCCTCTTCCCGCTTCGCGAGCCCCACCACCGGAACCTCCTCGGCCAGCCCGAGCTCCTCCACGACGCCGAAGGCGGCGGCCACTTGACCGGCGCCGCCATCGATGAGCAGGAGGTCCGGCAGCTTCTCCGATTCCGCCAGCTGCCGGGTCAGCCGTCGCCGGACCACCTCCGCGACCATGGCGAAGTCGTTCGTCCCCTCGACGGTGCGGATCTTGAACCGCCGATACTCATCCTTCAGCGGTCGCCCGTCCCGGAAGACCACGACGGAACCGACCGCTTCCGATCCCTGGAAGATCGAGATGTCGATCCCCTCGATCCGGTTTGGCAGGCGCGGGAGCCGGAGCAGGTCCATCAGCGCTTTCAGGACGTCTCGCGGAAGAACCGCCGGCGCGGCCTGCTCGAGCGTGCTGGTGGCCAACCGGAGCGCGAGCTGGGCCAGAGAGGCGAGTCGGCCCGTCGGCGCGAAGCGGACCTCGATCCGCCGGTCTCTCAGGAGCCACTCGACCGCTTCGTCGACCCCTGCCGGTTTCGAACCGGAAATGTAGATGCGCGAGGGCGTCGCCGTTTGTTGGCCATAGTACTGAGTGAGGAATTGCCGGAGCAGCTCGCCGGGTTCTGGGGGGTCATCCGCCGGGAAGCCCATGACATGGGGCTCGCTCTGCCGCACTTCGCCCTCCTCGATGCGGAGCAGGCCGACCGCCACGCGAAGGGTGCCGGGGTCCCGGGGCAAAGCGACGGCGAGCACGTCCACCCGTCCGTCCCCGGGTCCGATGACGCGCTGCCGCTCCTCGAGGGATCGCAGACCCCGGATCGCGTCGCGCAGCCGGGCCGCCCGCTCGAATTCCTGGGCACCTGCGGCCGCCTTCATCTGGCTCTCGAGCGAGTCGGTGATGCCCTGGCCGTGCCCGCGAAGGGCGGCGACGGCATCGTCGACCTGGGCCCGGTAGGCGGTCCGGTCGACCAGGCCAATGCACGGCGCGGTGCACTGCTGGAGATAGTAGTAGAGACACGCCCGTTTCGGCAGGCGGACGCACCGCCGGATCTGGAACGTCTCCGAGAGCAGCCGAGCGACGCTCCGCGCTTCCCGCGCGCTGGTATAGGGACCGAACACCATCGAGTCTCGGCCCCGCCGCGGCCGCCGCACGAACAGGATGCGGGGGAAGGCCTCCCCCATCGTGACGGCGAGGTAGGGGTAACTCCGATCATCCTTGAGGAGCGTGTTGTAGGGCGGCTGGTACTGCTTGGTGAGGGTGGCTTCGAGGAGGAGGGCCTCGCGCTCGTTCGCCGTCGGCACGAACTCGACGCTGGTGCTACGTCCGAGGATCCATTCGTCCTTCTCGACCCGGACGCTGAGGTGGTCCAACACCCGTCGACGTAAGTGTTTCGATTTTCCGACGTAGACGACCTCTCCATCCGAGCTCCGGAACAGGTAGACGCCGGGCGTGTCCGGTCCGGGACGGAACCGCTCTTCGGGTCCGTAGGTCCACTGACTCGCGGGAACAAAGCCGGGCTGGGGGTCCGGCGCGCTCTTCATCGGGCCAGGGCCGGCACCGACAGGAGCACCGGCCGAAGGAACTCCGCCGTGTAGGAGCCTGGTGCCCGGGCGATCTCCTCCGGGGTCCCCTCGGCGACGAGGCGGCCGCCTTTGTCCCCGCCCTCGGGACCGAGGTCGATAATCCAGTCCGCGGACTTGAGGACGTCCAAGTTGTGCTCGATGACCGCCACCGTGTTCCCCCCCTCTCTCAACCGGAACAGGACCTCGAGCAGCCGTCGCACGTCCTCGAAGTGGAGCCCGGT
>JASHQC010000019.1 GCA_030037735.1 Thermoplasmata archaeon | reverse complement strand
TGAAGCTCCAGATCAATACCGCCGTAATGCGCCCGAACGTCGAAGAGCTGCCCCGGATTTTCCACCACCTCCGTTCGTGGGGAGTGCCGACCTGGGAGGTGTTCTTCCTCGTCCGGGTCGGCCGGGCAACGCACGAGCTCGACCTCCGACCGGACGAGTACGAGAGCGTAGCCAACTTCCTCTACGACGCCTCCCGGTACGGTCTCGTGGTGAGAACCGTGGAGGCCCCCTTCGTCCGGCGTGTCCTCCACCAAAGGGACGGTTCTCCATACTGGAACGCACCGCTCTACCGCGAGCTCTCCTCCAAGCTCGTCGCCCGCGAGGGCCCCCCTACCGGACGCTCGACGCTGGGGCGACGGGGCACCCTGGACGGGGATGGCATCATCTTCGTGTCGCACGACGGCACCGTCCAGCCGGGGGGTCTCCTTCCGGTCCCCTTGGGCAACGTTCGGACCGATTCGCTACCGGAGATCTACCGTACGCATGGACTCCTCCGACGGATCCGTGGTCGGGAGCTGAGCGGACCGTGCGGAACGACGTGTCCCGAGCGCACCCTCTGCGGCGGAAGTCGTGCTCGTGCCTACGCCCACAGCTCGGATCCGCTGGCATCCGACCCGGCGTGCCTCTGGGCGGTCGTGGACCCACCCGGTCCTGTCTGCTGACCCATCTTCCGGGAGCTTGCGCACCCGGAAGGCGTCGGGGGGCGAGACCGCCTCACCGGCTCGGAATCCTGACCTATCCAGGGGCGAATCCCCTCGGGTCCGTCGCGACGCTCGCGCTTGGGGTAAGCCCCGCTTCCGGCCGCGAGACCACCCACCCTCCCACCGGATGTCCGATCACTCGCTGAACGCAGCCGGAGAGGCGCGTAGTCGGCGCGAGACTTCCTTGAACATGGCGCGTAGCACTTCGGGCTTGGTTTCCACCGCGGACCAGAACTCCCAGGCCGTGAGCACGAGGCAGCGCACCGGGCCCTCGGCCGTCACATCCGCCGTCCGGGGTTGCGAATCCAGCAGGGCCATCTCACCGAAATACTGCCCCGGCCCGAGGACTGCTACGGGTCGCTTCGACCTCGTCACTTGCGCCTTACCGGAGAGGATCAGAAAGAGAGCGTTCCCGTCGTCTCCTTGTGCGATGATGGTGTCCCCATCTCGGTAGCTGCGCTCCTCCGCCCGGAACGCCAGGGTGCGGAGCTGTGACTCATTCAAACTCGCGAAGAGCGGAACGGAAGCCAACTGAGTGTGCGCAGCTACCGGGCCGCTGGCATCGGGCATCCGCGCCTCGCCCTTAGGAAGATTTGACAGATAAATTGTCGTGTTGGCGGCCCCGCAGGAGTGCCAGGACTCCCCCGGGGAGCCGTATTCTGGCGAGAACCGGCCGGTTCCAATCAATCAACGTCGAAGACGCGAAAGCTGAACGCGCCTTCGACCAGCTGCTCAGGGTGGTGCCCCGCGATCACGGACCTCGTTGCCTTAGCCGCCTCGTTGAAGGCTTCCTCAGTGGCGAAGATTGACAACGAGACTTGGGCTCTCGTGGCTCGCTCACGAAGGACCCAGGCTCCCACACAGCCGGGCTGCCGGCGCAATGCCTGGGCGTGCTCGAGAGCCGCTTGAGCGAGCGCCTCTTCTCTTCCCTCCTTGGCCGTACTCAAGGCCATACCGCCGAACATCCCGAAGCCCCCGTAGACGCAGTGGATCGGGCCCATAAACGTTCAAGTTTCTGAAGCTCGAGGGATAACCTCGCTAGTAGGCTGCATACCCAAAGCTCCTCAAACCGCCCGTATCCCACGCGCCACGGCAAGGACCGGTGGGCCTGCATCTCTGCGGCTGGGTGCAAGGCCCCAGGCGCTCGGCGATGGCTTGGTTGCAACACGCGCCACACACAATCGACCCCTTGCGACCTGACCTTCGCCGCCGAAGGTTCTTGGAGCGATTGCTACGTGCAAGCGATTGGCTGAGGTACTGTTTTTCTGCCTTTCCAGCCATGTGGCCCCAAGGTATCGGGATGCGGAAGGTCCAGATGTGCATGTTCATGACGATCGATGGTCAGGCCCAATTCCCGGTCTACACAGAACCGCCGTTCACAGAGTCCGACGACGACCCGATGTGGAAGCCACGGCTGGGCTCGATCGATACGATCATCCTAGGGGCGGTCGCGTATCCGAGGTGGGCGGCGTATTGGCCGAAGCGCAAGGACGATCCGAACGCGTCCGAATGGGAGCGCGAGTTTTCTCGCTTCGCAGACCGCGCTCAGAAGATCGTTTTCTCGAAGACTCTCCAGAAACCGCTCTGGGAGAACACGCAAATCGTGCGCGGGACGCCGGCCGAGGAACTAGCGCACCTCCGCACAAAAGAAGGCGGCAATATCGCACTCGGCGGCGGGCCGCGCATCGCTCAGTCCTTCCTAGCTGACGATCTCGTGGACGAGATGCTCATCGAGATCCAGCCCTCGATCGTCGGGCGAGGCAAGCCGCTCTTTAAGACGGTCGATGAACCGGATTTCGTCGAGGACGTCATTCCGGTGGGTACGCCGGGGCGCCACGACTTTCTCCTACGGGAAGTGAAGGGGCTGAAGGACGGGACCGTCTTCCTGAGATACGAACTGCCCAGGAGGTAACCTGATCCCAGTCGGATTCCGAGTGCTGACGGAAGGGCCCGGTCGGCAGTGCTCGGGTGCAACTCGCGTTACAGCCACAGCCCTCCACCGGGATTCGCACTCCGAACCCCGCTCCGGGGAAATGCAGCCCGCCTTCTTGGGAACTCAAAGGCACCTGGGTCCGTTCAGCGTTTCCAAAGATTTTTAGCACTCGCCAACTGACGGCCGGCTCGGACTACCGATGCCTTGGAAGTACACCGACGAATACTATCGGGAATATACCCGAGTGACCTGGAATGAAAGCGCCGAGGCGTACGTTGGACTGCTGAGAAATCTCGAACCGTTCCGTTCCGACTTGGTCGGTCGACTCGTCCCCCAGCCGGGGGAGCGAATCTTGGACATGGGTACCGGACCGGGAGAGCCTGCGATCTCCATCGCGGGACAAGTGGGAGCTACAGGGCACGTCACCGGCATCGACCTTTCAGAAAACATGGTGTCGATAGCCCAACGGGTGGCGCGTGCCCGTGGACGAGAGAATGTCGATTTTCGTGTGATGGATTGCGGTGCCCTTGAATTTCCCAACGAATCGTTCGATGCCGTCATCAGCAGTTTCGGGTTCCAGATTTTCACGGACCCGGAGAAGGTCGCCCGCGAGGCATTTCGTGTGCTCCGGCCCGGTGGTCGAATTGCAGTGAGTGTCTGGAGCACCGGAGACAAGGTACCGTGGATCCACGCGATCATAGGGCCCATGCTCGAGCACGCCGAACCGGATGAGACTGGCTACATCCCGACTCCGTACGAGACCGGGGGGCCGGGCGAGATGGTTGCGTTTCTAGAAAGCGCGGGCTTCGAGAACGCTATCGAGGAGCGACGGGAATACTCCCTCAAGTTCGACAACGAGGATTCTTACCTACAATCGCTTCTGAAGGCGACTCCCATCGGCCATTCTCTCTCGGAGGAACCGGAGGACGTTCAGAAGGAGGTGCTCCGCAAGACCCGAGAGAACCTTGTACCGTGGAAAACGTCCGAGGGCCTCTCGATACCCGGCGAGGGTGTAATCGTTGTCGCACGCAAGCCGGGCTAAGGCCGCCTGAGCCGGTATTTGCCTCAACTCCGGTAATCCGGTCCCCCGAGAAACGGGGAAGGTCGTCGACCCCGATAGGGGATCGACTCTCCTCACTTCCTCGTCCGTTCGCTCTTCCCTCAGCGTCGCACGCTAGGACCGAACTTTCTGGTAGTCCCGCTCCAAGAACCGGCCGAACGTCTTCCAACTTTTTGCGACGGAGTGTTCCCACTCCGATTTCGGAGGATTTTTACCGCCAACCCCGTAGGGGCGGCGACGAGCTTTCAAGATCAACTGGGTCCGGTTCCCTGGGAGTTCCGTGAGCCGGTAATCCAGGGCGTACGCGCGGTGGCTTCCAACCGAATCCGAGTGCCAACGGTTGGGCGGCAAAAGACGAACGTCATGCCGCGACCAGAACCAGCCCTGTTTGGTCTCCTCGAGATCCTCGTAGATCACCTCGCGCGGAGTGCGTCGAAGGATGCGGCGGGTGTACTTCTCTCCCTCCAATCGTGCATCCTGCGGGGTATAGTCGGTGCACCACCGGTAGACGAACTCCAAGGGCGCCTTGAACGTCGCACGGACCTCGTAGCTGGGACCTGGCCACTTTCTCGGCATCGAAGCCACCCTCACCCGAGTTCCCTCACCGCCGGGGGATTGAAGAACCCTGCGGACGGTCTAATTTGGAAAACCACCCCTTTCTCCCGCCCTACAGAAAGAACTGAGGGGCTTGGGCCGTTGCATCTGGTCGCAGAGCGCTAGAAACTCGGACTCCAGGCAGTTTGCAACAAGCGTTGCAACCAGCCTCAGTTACTGGCGTTCAGCTCGAAGGCTTGTGAAAGACAACAAAGCGAACGATGATTTGGGATGAGGATTTGTCAATCTCGTAAACAATGAAGTACCGTTCAATCGGAGCCGCCCAGCGGCAACGATTGATCCCACCTAGGTGATATCCGTGATGCTCGGGATTCTCGATAACTGCGTCTTCTCTCCGCTTGAGTCTTCGTCGCCAGAGGTCGTCGCCTGGAGCATTCCGGGCTATGTCGGACAGGTATTCAGGGGTCCGAACAGGACGTGCTCTCGGCAGTGAAACCACCGTTGCTAGCGTCCGCGGGTGGCAAGAATCCTAGCGAGGCTCTCGTCGTTCGAAAGTCCTTCGAGCGCCGCTTTCCTGGAATCCAGGTACTTCTCTAGCTCAATGAGATGTCCTTGAGTTGTTTGTTTAAACGGAAGGGTCCCCTTCGCCAACCGAGTGAGTTCCTCACCCTTGAGTTTCGAGGTTCGGCTGACAAAATCGTCGAGAAACCGGGCATCTTCCACTTTTGACATCGGGGGAACCGCCCGGTTCCGGGGCCACTTGTAGACTCTTGTGACAGTCCTATACTTGGATGGGACCAAGGCCACATCAACGTCCCCCACCGACGCAGCCATGTCCATGAGCTGACGGAGATCCTTCGACCACGGCCCGTGGGTCCATGAGAAGAAACGAGGATCTGGGAGGAGTGTGAGGCGATCTTCTATCGACTCCACGCACGCGAGGAAGTACGTCTTCTGAAGGGTCCAGTCTGACGCTCCACCGCGAGGTTGGATCACTCGCGAGGCCACGGCAAGTACGTCGTCCATCTGCTCGACGCTCATCCTCTCGAAGAGCGCTTCGGACGGTTCCCCTTCCATCTGACTCACAATCCTGAAACGACCTAAAAAGCCAAGGGAGGGGTCATGAAACATGGTAGGTGGCTCGAGCTAGGCCATCGCCAGGGATTGGGGCTCTACAGGATCGGTGCCACAACGGTTGCACCCAGCCGCTCGGCGAAAGTCGCTGAGGGAATTGCCCCCCACATTTTCGATGATTAGATATATTCTGTCAATTATGTGGAGGCCAAATGGCCGTCGTGAAGTCAGTCCGTCGAGGCAGAGGCGTCTATCACTATCTCGTTCAAACGTTTCGCTGGGAAGGCAGGATTCGGAAGAAGGAGGTCTACCTGGGGACAACGATCCCACCGAGCTTGAATCGACCTCGTGAGTTGTTAGAGAGGGAAATCTGGCGCGACACCTGGTTCAAACTCTTCGACCGAATCAAAGACGGATATCGAAAGCGTCTCCGCATTGTACCCCGGTCTGTCCAAGAGCAAGATCGCAACGAGTTCATTATCGATTTTACATACAACACGAATCGCATCGAGGGATCGAGCCTCACCTTCGAAGAGACCCGAAAGCTTCTGACTCGAGGGGTTTCTCCGTCGTCCAAGCCGTATCAAGATGTAGTCGAGTCTCAGAAGCACGCGACCTTGCTACGACGACTGATGACCGAACCCGAGCCGATCGACCTAGCTCACGTTCTCAAATGGCACAATGAGCTCTTCACGGAAACCAAGCCGGACATTGCCGGTCGCCTTCGCGACTATGAGGTCCGGATTGCTAACAGCCGGCACGTCCCACCGCCCGCGCTCGAGGTCCGATCCAGGCTGATCGAATTGCTCCGACGCACGGGTCGTAATAGAG
>JASHQC010000001.1 GCA_030037735.1 Thermoplasmata archaeon | reverse complement strand
TTCCACTGCACCGGCGCGGACAGTTACGCATGGTACGCAGGGAGCTCGTGCAGTGGAACGGTGCTGGCGATCACCAAGGTCTACACGACCCCGGCGCTGAGCGCGACCACCGGCTACTGCGTGGCCGTGACCGACAGCGCTGCCTTGCCCGTGACCGCGACGGCCAAAGCCACCGTCACGGTGACCCCCGCTTCCCGCTCAAGTTCCACGCCCCCGTCGTACACGTATCCCATTATCGGGGCCTTGGCGGCGATACTGTTGGCGTTGCTCCTGTTCGTGTTCCTGGTTCGTCGCCAAAGGACCGTGATCTTCACAGAGACGGGACTGCCCCCGAAGACCGAATGGACGGCCACGTTGCGGGGACAGTCCGTCCGGTCCACGGACCCCCGCATTACCTTCCGAGTTCCCAGGGGGACCTATGAATACTCTGTGAAACGCGTGAATGGCTATGCGGCATCTCACTCGTCTGGAACTGTGACGGTCGGCCAGGAACCGGCCGAAGTGAAGATCACGTTCAACATCTGAACTCCGTTGCCTCGTTAGCGGTCTCGCCGGGGGAGCCCCCACGGTTTAGGAATGACTATAGACCCGACGCGGTCTCGCAGCCCGAAGGTGGGCTACTCTGTTTCGGATTCCTCGACGTCGGTTAGAAACGGCCTCACTCGGCCCAATTCTCGACGGAGGAGAGTTGCCCTGGTGCGCTTGGTTCCCTTCTTCTTGCGCTTAGATTGGCGACGATGCCGACGGGTACCGCTCATGAGGAATCCCTCGGTTTACGTCGGTTTTTCCGGCTTACCCGGGCGCGCGCGCAAGGCGGCACTGACGAGATCCGTCGGGGTCACGATCCCGACGAGCCGATTCCGCTCCACCACCGGGAGTCGGTGAATGGAATTCTCCGCCATTACCTCCATAGCCAGCTCCAGGGGGGCCCCGACCTGCGCCACGAACGCCGGGCGCGACATCGTGGAGGCCACCGAGGTCGCCTCGAGGGTCTTCCGGAAGACCGCCAGGAACCTTTCGGAGTCGCTTCGGAAACCGGCCAGTAGAACGTCGAGCAGCCCTTTGGTATCCTGGAGACTGAGCGCCACTCCCAGGCTTCTCGCGAGGTCGTGTTGACTCAGCACTCCCACGACATGTCGAGCGGCGTCCACCACCGGTAGTCCCGAGATATCGTGGCTCCTCATCAGGACGAGTGCATCAAACAGCGACGCGCCCGGCCCGACGGTGACCGGTGCCCGACTCATTACATCGCCAACGGTCACATTGTACGGAAGAGGAATCCGGATCCGAGGGATGGAAGGCGTCGACGGGTGCCGGGCCCGATGACTCGGTCTGGAAGACCTCGTTGCCGCCAACTGAGTTGCTGCCATCAATAAATGGAGTCGAACCGACGATATCCGCCAGCGGTCAAACCGGGTTGACGCCGTACCGAAATGTATTCAACCAGAATCTGCTCGGAAGGCGATCCGCCCGGCGATCGTGAGCCTTGTAGTGACGGAGGCGAGGCGCCCCGACGAATGGCTTTACCGAACCAATGCGGGACCGAAATATGGCGGCGAGCCTAAGTGGGTAAAGCCGGTTTTACGGCGGGATTTCCCCATTCTAATGGCTTCAAACTCAGCGTGAGAGACCAATGAAGGCCGAGGCAGCTTATCCTGAAATCTTGAAGGACCGGAAAGAAGCCGGTCGCCGACTGGCCGAACGATTGCTCCAATTCCGCCGGCAGCATCCTGTCGTCCTCGCCATTCCACGGGGCGGAGTGGTTGTGGCGGCTGAGGTCTCCCGTATGCTGAACGCACCGCTCGACATTCTCGTCGTTCGAAAGATCGGGGCCCCCTTCAATCCGGAGTACGGCCTCGGCGCGGTGGCAGAAGGGGATGTCCGATGGCTGGACGAACCCCGATTGAAAGCGGCTGGGTATTCAGCCGCTTCCCTCGAGCCTGTGATCCGTGAAGAGATCGAAGAGGTGAAGCGGCGGATCCGCCGGTACCGCGAAGGCCGACCGCGGATTGAGCTCGCCAACCGGACGGTTATCCTCGTCGACGACGGCGTGGCCACGGGAGGCACTGTGCGCGTCGCGATCCAGGCACTCCGCGAGCTACGGGCCTCACGGATCGTTCTGGCACTCGGGGTGTGCCCGCCGGAGACTTACGCACTCCTTCGCCGCGAAGTCGACGATATAGTCGTGCTCGCCGTGCCAGGCTCCTTCTTTGCCGTCGGAGAATGGTACCGCAATTTCGAACCGGTAGAGGACGAGGAGGTCTGCCAACTGCTGCGGGAAGCGGTCCCGGCTCGACCCATAGCCCATGCGTGAATCGGCGCCCTCCCAGGACCGTGCAACTCCCGGATCGCTCCGTCGGCTTCTGCCCATTTCGAAAGGTGACGCGAACGAAATTGCGGTTCGCATCCCAGTGGGAAAGGTGTGGATCGACGCCGACCTTGTACCCGCGAGTCCGGGAAAGGGCACTGTCATCTTCGCCCACGGAAGCGGGAGCGGACGCAAGAGCCCCCGCAACCGCGAGGTGGGGAAGGTTCTCAATTCTCGCGGAATCGGCACGCTCCTTCTCGACTTGCTCGCGGAGCCCGAAGCTCAAATCGACGAGGTCACGGCAGAGTACCGGTTCAACATCCCGCTTCTGACCGAGCGACTTCTTGCAGCTACCGACTGGCTCACCCGTCGACCCGAGGGAAAGGGAGCACAGCCGGCTCATCTAGGGTACTTTGGCGCGAGTACGGGAGGCGCGGTCGCGATGATCGCCGCATCCCGTAGGACGGATGTCGTGGGCGCTATTGTCCTGCGCGGAGCGCGCAGCGACTTGGGCGACTCGGCCGCGGCACGCATTCGTTGCCCTACCTTGATCCTCGTGGGCGGAAACGATGAGGTCATTCAGGAGCTGAACTCGAAGACGATGCAGCTCCTGAAATGCGAAAAGAAACTTGTGATCATACCCGGCGCGTCTCACCTATTCGAGGAGCCGGGAACCCTCGAGCAGGTCGCTCAAAGGGCGGCCGATTGGTTCGAGCATCGTCTTTCCCCTCCGAAGGCCTAGGCCATCCGGACGATCCGTCACCGTCCAGGGTGTATCGTCGGCTTTGCCTGATGAGTGGGGAAGCAGGCGCTTCGACCCAAATTCCGGCGTAGCCACCGGCAGCGTCGTCGGCGGGGAGGAACGGGTTGCAAGCTACGATTACTTCAACGGAGCATTCAGAGAAGTCATGAAATCCCCGAACGCCTCAAACAGAGGATAGGCTATCTTTCGCTGGACCCCGGCGCGCTTGTAAATCGAATTAGCCATTTCCAGTTCGGTACCCCTATCGAAAAGGGATTTTGCCTGGACCCCCGGAAAGAAGAACTCTCCACGGACTCGAACTCCGTTCGGGTGGGGAGTCAGATAGAAGCAATACGCCACGGGCCAGTCTGGGAGCGACGCGGTGGGGTTCATCCAGAGGAAACCGCCTGGCGCACATTGGATCGGCAGGTGGGCTCCGACCCTATCCTGGAGAACCACCTCGGGAGCGTGGTACCGCCGAACGGTACCATCGGTGTTCTCATTCAGAATTCTGAATCCATGGATCTGGAGCCAGTGGCGGAGCAGAGAGCGCGCCCGTTCGACGCTCGGGCTGGGGATGAAGTACTCTTGGGCCGTGCGTGCCATATACCGAAGCTGTGCCGGTGAACCGAGCAACTGCTAAAAAGTCCTTCGAGAGGAGAACCACTACAGGGAAGCAAATTCGGCACTGCCGTTTCCACCCTCGCCTGCTTTCCGCTGGTGGCGCGGTGAGGCGCAGACAAATTCGTCGCTTCGCGGATTAAGGCCTCACTTGCTATGCGAGCCGCAGGGGAAGTTGCACCCAGTACTTGGTTCCGAATCCCTCGCTGGAGTACTTTCTCAATCCTCGGGCGCTGGCGGAGAATGCCGGAGGCGCTTCACGGTTTCCCTAAGCAGCGTCCGCAGGGCTTCGGGGTCCTGCTTGACGGATCCCCAGAACTCCCACGGGGCGAGAACGTAGCATCGGACGGGAGTCACCGCCTTGACGTTCGCCGTCCGAGGTTGCTCGTCGAGCAGGGCCATTTCTCCGAAGAACTGGCCCGGTCCGAGCGTCGCGACCACCTTGCCCGATTTCTCTACGCTTACCTGCCCGTCCGCGACGACGAAAAATCCGAGTCCTACGTCGCCCTGCTTCACGATCACGTCGCCCGCCTTGAACGTCCGCTCCGACGCTGAGGCAGCGAGGGTTTGGACGTACTTCTTGCCTAGATTCACGAAGATCGGCACCGAACCGAACAGATTGATCACTGTCTTCTGGTCCGCAGGACCCGGCATACGAACGCTCCCTAGCCACCCCACGATGCATACCGGTAGATGAACCCACGGGAAGGACGCTCACGGGTCGAAATGCACTGATTTCCCAGACGCCTCGACTGACGCGCAGGCCCTTGACGGCGAATCGCGGTCCGCCGTCGGGGTAGGTTGAATATTCAGCGCAACACTTCCGGAAGCAGGGGTTTCGATCCGTTGAGCGCGTACTCCAACCGCGACCCCGGACCGACAGGCGTGAGGGTCGCACCTAGCGCGCCTGTCGCCCAGGGCCGTCGGAAACGGTTTTCCTACCGGACCCGGATCCGCTGCTCCTTCCCCGGCTCGAGCTTCGGGACCGTGACGCTCAGGATCCCGTTCTCGAACAGGGCCTCGGTCTTCTCGGGCACGATCGGCGTCGGGAACCGCACGCGGCGGTGGTAGCTAGGCTCCATCCGCTCCCGGTAGAGGTAGTGCTTGGTCGGTTCCTCCTTGACCGTCGGCAGCTCGGCCTTGACGTCCATGCTCTGCCCCCAGAAGCGAACTTCGATGTTGTCCTTGGGGACGCCGGGCAGGTTCGTCCTGACCAGGTAGGTCGTCGGGGTTTCCTCGATGTCGATCGGAGGAGTGATCCGCTCATCCCAGCGAGGCAGGAACATCGTCCGGGGCAGTGCCGTGTACATCAGATTCAGGAGCCGGTTCTCGAACAGCTCCATGTTCAACCCGACCTCGCGGAGGTCCTGCCGGAAACGCTCCATAGTGTTCTCAGCGGCTTCCTCTAGCTGGATGGCAGCCAGCGGTTCCTCTATGGTTCTCACGTGGCGTTCACTAGTCATCGCCATGTCCTTTTCCCCCGAAATCGCATGCCGCCGGTAAGTGAAACTCCGTCCGTCGACCTCGGTTCACGAACAGATTCCTATATAATCGGAGAATCTAGGAAGTTCCATCGGATGCCGCAGCTGGACCGTCCCACGCCATTCAATCCGGTCCGCGTTAGACGCCGGCGTGTCCCCACGTGAGGCAGACCCGACGCCGCGAGTTAACCTCGCCTGCCCTTGAGTCCTAGAAACGCACTCCGTGGGGCCCTGGGAGACGGTAAGCGGAACGGTGCGAGCGGAGCGGAGAGCTTGCCGGTGCCGGCAGCCGTCGCGATGAGCTCGCCTAGGGCGCTTACGAACTTGAAACCGTGACCGGAGCAGGCGCTCGCGAGAATGATGCGGGGATTTCCAGGGTGAAGGTCCACGATGAAGTTCCGATCAGGGGTATTGGTGTACAGGCAACGAACCGCCCTCAGGGCTCGGGAAGAGAGCCCCGGCAGTCGGTCGTCTCGGAATTCCTGAACGGATCGGAGTTCGCGGGCCGACGGGGGCGGACGCCGAGCCGGGTTCCGTATCGCTTGTCCCTGGGAGCCTCCGATCTTAACCCCATTCCCGAGGTCAGGTGTGCCGTAGAAATACTCCCCGCGAGAGCCGTACCACACGAACGCGGGCATGGTTCGGAACCGGTGTTGGTCTCCCGGGCGAGGGCGAAACCAGAACACTGTCTGTTGTTCCACGCGCAGTGGCAGGTGCAATTCCCGGGTGAGGCTCGGCAGCCAGGCGCCCACGGCCAGGACCACTCTTTCCGCGATGTACTCTCGATTTGGGGTCCCCACGCGGATCCGGCCGTCGGCTTGTTCGTCCCACCGTTCCAACGGTGAATTCCAGCGGAACCGAACCCCTCGTTGGAAGGCCAATCGGCGATACGAATGAATTGCTCGCTCGGGAAAGAGCACGCCCCCGCCGGGGTCCCACAGGGCAACGTCATCCGAGGTGAAATGAAACGCCGGGAAACGCCGTGGGGCGGCCTCTTCGCTCAGCAACTCGTAGGGAAGCCCGTAGGACCGAGCACTCTCCCGAGCTCTGTCGACCTCGGGGGAATCTCTGCGACCGACGAGCAAGACCCCGGTGGGACGAAAGATCTGCTGACCGGCCTCTCGGTTGAGGTCTTTCCACAACTCTCGTGCCCGGAGCACCAAAGGGACGAACACGGAGCCCTCGGCGTAGGCCGTCCGGAGGATTCGGGTCTTTCCGTGCGACGAGCCGAACGGATGGTTCTCATAGAACCGTTCCAACACGAGGGTGCGCCCGGGTAAGTGGGACAGAAAGTACGCCACCGAGGTCCCGAGACCTCCCCCGCCCACAACAAGGTAGTCGTACTCCCGACGCCGGTACCCCACGAACCGAGCGAACCTTCTCCCGTTATCTCGCTTCGCCTCGGATGTTTGGTTACCCGTTTCGTAGATAATGTTCGAGGACGTTAAGGGCCGGATGGCTAGGAAGTGGCCACCGCACCGAGACCGTCGCTTGGAGTCTCAACTCATCCTCGGCGGAGGTTCCAATGGCAGCCCGCACTTCGCGCAGTATCGACTCTCGGGGGGGTTTTCGAGCTGGCAGTTCCCGCAACGAGGGTCGGGAGGGGTAAGCAGAGGGCTGTCCCAGTACCCCGGCTGAGGCAGCGTGGTCGGGCCGATCTCCTCCTCCGGCTCTGATTCCGTCGCTTTCGGGGGGATCGGAGGGGGCGCCCGGTTCGACCAGACCTCGGACAATGGCACCTTAAGGTCGCTGACTGGGCTCGGTCGCACCTTCGCGGAATGGATTCGGACCCGTTCCACGATTGAGGGGTCGGTTTCGTCCGAATCATCCTCGGATCGACTCATGCCCGGACCCATCCAATTTTTCTACTGCGGCGCATAAGAAAGTGTTTAGCCGGTCAGGGACCGGGAGAAAAACGAGATCGGAAGCTCCGATCAATCCGCGCGCGTTCTTGCACTCGATATTGATGCGCGGCGCGATGGCCTGTCTTCGTGCTACCTTCCGTTATCCCATCCCCGCAATTGAAGGACCCGAACGGGCGGGCACGTTTGACGCCCCTCCGGGCCCGGGTGCTTCGAAGGGCGTGAGTTCCAATCGTGAGGGAGTTTAGCCGGCCACCGATCGCGAACTCGAACGTACTCGGTCCGTGATATGCTCCGCGAACCAGTCGGGGTAAGACATCGACCCCAGCGCAAAGCTCCGCCGGACCTTCGCCACCCCGGCCATGTCGGAGAATTTCCTCAGTACGCGCTCGAGCACGGTGGGCGCATCGGCTGGCACTAGACCTGCTAAGAGCCCGGGAGAGCTGTCGGGTCCGAGGCCGAGACCGTCGCTTGCCACGGGCATCCAAGTCGAGATTTCTTTCGCGATCCTTCCCGCAACCGAATCTCGGTCTTTCGGGCCCCGGAGATACACCCAGACGAGGGCCAATGGAAATTCCTCCGAGTCGGAGCTGTGGGTCCACCAACACGCCTTCGAGGCGATCAGAAGATGGTACCGTCTCGCGGCGGTCTTGAGGCTGATCCCGACGGCCTTGGCCACCTCGGCGATCGTCGCGCTGGGCTGGGTCCACACCTGATGGAGTACCCGCCAGTCCAACGGCGAGAGTTCGCGGTCGCAGGAAGGAATCCAATATGGTTCCGGCCCGTGGAGCTGCCCCGTGGGAGACAGGCGACGCAACAGCTCCATCCGGCGGGAAGGCGTCGAGGAGTTCTCGCACGCGATGTAGACGCGGATCTTGCGCGAGTCCTCGTCCACCGTGTCACGGGCAAAGGTCACTCCCTCAACGAGGGCCAGGTCGGCAAAGATCCGTTCCGATTCGCCAACATCCCGCACCGGGAGCTCGGCGGCGAAGACTCGGGCATCGAACAGGGATGGGTTGGGAGTGACGGATTCTCCTCGGAGATATCCTCGCGCGGTGAGACCCCTCAGTCGCGCTCGCACCCCGTTCTCGCTGATGCCCACTCGCTCAGCAATCTCCCTCGCAGGAATGATCGGATCAATGATCCGACGCCCCGCCCAGAACCTGGCTTCGCCTCGTGGGGACAGAAAGCGATAGATGGCAAAGTCTAGCGGGTCCATGCCACTACCAGAGCTAGCCGAACAGGAACGTTCCCTAAAGTTTGTTTGGAGAGACCGAGGAGCCGAGCCGAACCGGCCGCTCCCGGGGGAGGCGGCAGGGCTCGTGACCCGGTGGTTGGAAGGGGTTGCCGTGGATTTCTGAGAGGGTTACGGACGGCCCACCGTCACTACGAACGACCGACTGCCGGAACCACGGACAGCGGAGAGGTCCTCCCGCCAGGGGCGAGAGCCGCCTGGGCTGGCAGCGTGGCGAGACCCGCACCCAACGGTCGGGAGAAGCGGGTGCCTCCATCGGCCATCCCCTTCGTCATGTCGCCCCGGACGGCGAACCCATCCGAGCTCCGCGCGTCTTCTCGCCGGACGAGCTGGTAAAACCAACCAAAGAGGCGGCCGGAAACGGATCGGCCGGCAGCGTTACGGCCCAATGGGTGCGCGACCGTCGCTTCAACTCGGCGGGCCTCCGCACGAGAGTACTCTAGGCGGGCAAACTCCGCCAGGTCGCTCCGGCGTATGGCGGATGACATCATCAATGACGCTTCGGGTCCCATTCGCTCCATTTTGTTGCCCTGTTCGGGCCTCACCGAGGCTAAGGACGTCTTCCCCCGAGAAATATCCGGGCGCATCGCTGAGGCGGAAATTGGTCGAGAGCGCGAACGCGCTCCCCATTTCCACCGAGCGAGTGGAGAAGTCGGAAGTTGACACCATCCATTGTGGATCCGGGGAGTCGCACCGCCCTCCGACAGGATCTCCGAATCAGCTCGAGGGCCCTCTCTTGCGTGCAGGAGGGCTTTCGTTTCAGCGCGAGACCCTCGGAGGCGACATCCGGGTGCTCTTGCGGCGACCTCCGGGACGGAACGCCCGTGACGCGGAGGGTACCCGCGCCGGCGTCAGTCCCCCGCGTTTCACCGGTATACGGAGCTCCTCGACCATCGCCGCGAATCTCGGTTCCTGGCGGAGGGCGTCAAACCAAATCGATTGGTAGTCCAGCCAGAAAGCCCCGGCTTTCCTGCGACGGTCCCGCCGAAGCCAATCGAACGCTTTCTCGCGCTCGCCCACTACGGCGTAGGCACCGGCAATCAGCGTAGCGGGGACGAACTCCGTCCTCGACACGTCCGCCCATTCTTTCGCGAGCCGGCGCGCCACTTCGGGCTTACCAAGGGCGTTCCACAAGAACGCCCGGTCCAACTGCTCGTACCGCGTTAGGGAGCCGCTCGAGCGTCCCACCTCCGCTCGCGCCTCGTCCTTCCGGTCCGTCTGGACTAGGAGCGTGCCCAGGCGAACGTGGTATGCGGGATTCTTCGGGTTACGGGCCAGCTCATCGCGGACCAGGGCGATGGCCGATTCCAACTCCCCCGAGTCTTGCTCGAGGAGGATTCTCCACGCCCGGGGATTCTTCCACAGGGGATCGAGCTCGATCGCCGTGCAAAGCGCTTCGCGGGCCTCCGCGAACCTCCGGAGCACGTACAGGAGAATCCCATGCCAGAAGTACGCGTTCGCATTGCTCGAGTTGAGTGATATCGCCTTTCGAAACTCGCCCTCCGCCAGCTGCCAATCATGGTCGTACTGCAGCGCCAGGTTGCCGCGAGCGGTGTGGGCGTCCGAGGAGGAGGGGTCGAGCTCCAAGGCCCGGGCGACTAGGACCGTGGCGCGGGGGAAGGACTGGCCGGGCGGGAGGGTGTCGCCCGCCAGGAGGAGATATGTGTTCGCGAGAAACGAGCAGGCCAGCGAGAACGTCGGGTCCAGCCGGATCGCCTCTTCGAGGCACTGGAAGGATTCCTTGAATCCTTCGGGGGTCGATTGGCGGGCCGCATGGATTCCCCTCAGGTACAGGTCATAGGCCTCGAGGTTCGAGGTGGGCCTCTTCCGTATCGACTCCTTCTCGGAGCCGATCAGCTTGAGTTGGAGCGCCCCCGCCGTCTGCTCGGCAATCTCCGTTTGGATCGCGAACACGTCACTCAGCTGGCGGTCGTAGCTCTCGGCCCAGAGATGTTCCTGAGAATCCACATCGATAAGCTGTAGGGTAATCCGAAGGCGATGACCCGCCTTTCGTACGCTGCCTTCCAAGATAGAGCCGACACCGAGTTCGGCTCCGATCTGCGAGACCGGCTTCGAGGTGGATTTGTACTGGCCCACGGAGGTGCGGGCAATGACCCGAAGCTCCCGCAGTTTAGAGAGAGCGCTGGTCAGTTCTTCGGTCAACCCGTCGGCGATGTACTCGTCCTTCGGATCGGGGCTGATGTTCACGAGAGGCAGCACCGCGAGGCGGGTTGGGAGGGCGATCTCCGATCGCGGGGGAGAGGAGCCCTCCCCCGGCAATGCGACACGGTACACCTCGATCGCATGTTCCAGGTTCCGGAGCTTCTTCGGGCCCAGCCTCTCGAACTGGTTGGGGATCTTGTTTCGCACTTGGTCGAACACCTGGCTGGAAATGCAAATACCGCCCGGCGGAGCCAACGGTTGGATCCGCGCGGCGATGTTGACGGCGTCCCCAAAGATATCCCCGCCGCGCTCCTCGACATCCCCCAGATGCACTCCGATGCGAAGGACCATCGGAAGGACCCCTTTCCCTGAGTTCCGCTCACGAAGGCGACACTGGATGTCCGTCGCGCACTGGACCGCTTGCAGGGCGCTACCGAACTCGACAAGGAATCCGTCCCCGGTCGATTTGATCTCTCGTCCATGGCCGACCCGCAGGAGGGGCCGGACTAGGTCCTCCTCCTCTTTCAACAGCCGCAACGCCGCGGCCTCATCGGACTGGGCGAGCGAGGTGTACCCGACGAGGTCAGTGAACATGATGGCAGCGAGTCGCCGGGTGCTGGCCACGGGTCGATAACCTCATTCAATAGATTAAGGCCCACTCCGTCAGAAACCTCGCCGCCGGCGCGCGGGACGCGCGCCTCCCTCGCGCGCCGGACTAACCCCCTAAAGAGAGGCCGTCTGCGCGTCGAAGAACCACCGATTGCCGCACGCCTCCCCCGATTCCTTTTCAGCGGGTCGAGACGCGTCGACCGGTTCGCTGTCAGGTTCCGAGGGGTCCAAATAGAACATCCCCCTCTCCGTCGCGTGCTCGAGCTGACGAAAATCGAACTCTCTGTCACGGGGATTTGGAACGGACGGCTGTTTTCCGGTTCGGGGATCCTGAAGGTGAATCCTGCCGACGGCACAAAGCAGGGAGCGGTAGTCTATGACACGACGCCCCCCGGGGCTCCCGATGGCGATACCGGACCGGTGGCGACAGTGCGCTGCTTCATCGGGGCGCGACATGCCGGGCAGAAGGACTTTCTTGGGCCGCTCGAATTGTTGGGTCGCGACTTTGTCTCCGTGCGGTCGACTACCGTCGGTCGAACAGGTTTCGTGAGTGTGGGAGAAACCGCCCGCACAGTTCGTGACGTGCTTCACACCGACCTCACTGTGGTCGGCAACGTGCGCGTTCCCCGCATTCGGGGGATGGGTCCGCTGAGTGAGGTAGCTACGGTGTCAGGAGATGACACTCTCATCTGTGAAGGGCGATACTCGTTCGTGACGAAGGGGGGACGAACTATCCCTATCCGGTATACGCACCTATACCGGTCGCTCCATCCGAACCGACGTCTATTCCGTCGCATGCGTGGCCAGCGCTTCCTCCTCCGTTCCAACACGTCGGCCCGAGTCCGAGGGCGCCAGGTGGAATATCGCAGTCAGTCGACGGTCCGGCGGCTGGAAGCCCGCTAGCCGCTGATCGAACCGCGGCCGATCCCTTCGAAACCGCACCGGTTAGACCACAGCTGCCCGGAGGGAAACCTCGCGACTTCCACCGAGGGGTTTTTACGCCTTCCGACGTATATCTACATAGTTCGGTCGGTCCCTCGAACCAGCCTCCGCATGGTTGCCCGCATTGCCTTAGTCCCGATCTGCGGGCAAGTGTGGTCGCTCCGAGGAGGCAAGATGTCCGAGTGTCCAGTGTGTGGGGGAGTGAGCCAGCAAGCCCAAGTCGCCTGCGAAGTGTGCGGCCTGCCCAGGGCACTCTTCGAGGAGTTCCGGGACCTCGCCGATACGCCCGGAGGTCCCAAACTAGCCCCGGACGCTCAAGCGCCGACGGGTCCGGCGGAGGTGACGCGGGCGGCTCCGTCCGGGCCCGTGCCCCCAGGCCCCGAGGCAGAGAACCGACTCGAGGTAAATCGCGAAGAGCGATCCGCGGCCACCGAAAAGGCGCTTGACGCGGAATCCGGTGAACCGGCGGAGGCGACGGCGGGGCCGCCGGAAGAGGTGCTTCGCGTCGCGCATTCCCTTGGAATGGACGTTTCTGCCCTCGAGGAGGCGCTGACGACTGCCCGTTCCAACGGAACTTCGGCTCAGGTCAAACGAGCTCGTCGTGGACTAATTCGTGCGGTCCTAGATGGGCTCATCGAACGGTATCGAGACCTTTGCAGCCGCCGCGACGTGCTCTCATCGGTCGTGAGCACGCAAGCGCTCGACGCCGAGCTCGTAGCGTTCCGGAAGGCGTTGAGCGGAGGAGAGCTCACGCTCGCGGAGGAACGCCGGGTGAGCGCCCAGCGGGCCGCCGAGTCAATCCAGACGAGCTGGAATCAGATCCGGACCGAGGTCGCCGAAGCGGGCCAGATGATGCAAGCCCTCCGAGAGATGGGCGGAGTCGCCCCCGCCGTGTTGCGTCCGGTGGCGGAGGCGATTCGGATTCCCCGAAAGGGTGAGGCCGGAGTGATTGAGCGCCGGCTGAGAAAGGCGAACAGTCTCCTCTGGGGACTTCTTGTGCCCCGAATGGATTACGAGATCTCGAAGGGTCGGACGCTGCTCCAGGAAGCAAAGGCATCCGCGGCTCGCACCGACCTCATACGTCGTGAGTTCGACCGAATGGCGGAAGAAATCCGCCGGCAGAAAGTCGCGGAAGCGCTGGAGTCGCGCCGCTTCCTGCGTGCGGAACTCGCTTCGGTAGCTCCCAAAGCCCCCCGAACGTCGGTTCGTCGCTCCTTCATCGAATAAGACCCCGCGCGATCCCTCGCACTCGACCCCCGCCACCAGTGGCAGATACCGGGTTACGTTCCGTCGACGGAAACCGTCACGAGGGTCCGTTCGACTTCCGCCGTCGGCGCGTTGATCGATCGGTCTTCGGAGAATCGCGAGGGTCGGATTCGCCCCGGTTTCCCTTGGCCAAGGCTGCCACTTGGCGAGCTGTTCCGGTGAACAGCGTGCGTTCGTCCACAAAGCACAGCGGGTTTCCGGAGGGATCGTCGGCATAGAAGGACCGTTCGCCCCAAGGTCGAACTTCAATCTCTCCGAGCGGACTGGTGGGGTCATTGTGGAGCAGCCCCGAAGACAAGCAACCTAGTTCACGGGCCCGACCGTGAATCCCTTCCAGGTCGCTCGTGGCGAAGTACAGGGCTTCCGATGATGTTGGAAGTTGCCTGCCGCCCTCAGCCGAATAATCGAGGAGCCCCAGTAGGACCGGACCGCAATCGAAGTACACTCGACCGCCGCCCACGGACCGACCGTGCGTGGAGAGTAACGATTCGTAGAACCGCCGGGATCGCCCCAAATCTCTCGCCGGGAGGAGTACGCGGAAGATGCGCGGAACCGGTGGATTGCCCTTCACTAGGGTTCGAGCCGGGGTCACGCCTACTCTGCAGATAACGTGTTTCGCGCTCCCCTGGGCGTTTACACGACGGGAGGATCGTCTTCGTCGCTAGACTCAGTGCAGTGTGCGAAAGTGATCAGCCTTGGATTCGTTCTCGTCTGCTCCGTCTCGAACGACATATCCATTACCTCCCGAGTACGCTCCGGATTCGATGACCACACCGTTCTGCATGACGTGCGGCCAACCGCTCGTTCCGGGGGCTCAATTCTGTGCGAGTTGCGGCAGCCCGGTGGCCGGCGCCCCACCAACGACCGTCGCAGCACCCCCCGGCCCCAGCTTCAGCCCTCCTTCTGCGCCGGCGGGGTTCGCTCCGCCCCCGGGGGGCCCTCCGCTCTCCAGCGTACTAGGAGTGCAGACCGGCACGCATTTCCTCTTGCAGCACTTGTTGGTGGGCCCGAGGAACAGCTACCGGGTAATGGACGCAGAAAAGAGGCATCTCTTCACTGTGGGAGAGAATGTTCGAGAAGAAATGGCAGCGGCCTGGAGTAATTTCACCCGGCCGGCCCAACCGGGCGAGCCGCGTTTCCAAGTGGTCTGGGGCGGTGCTTCCCACCCGAGGATGTCTTACTGGTGGATAGAAGATAACTCCGGCAATATCCGGGGCACCCTCACGCTCGAGGTCAACCCGCCTCGGGCCGTCTGCACCCTGGCCGATGCGGGCGGCACCTCCGTCTTCGTAGTAAACGTAACCCGTGGCCCTTTCAGCATTTCGGCCTCCGCCTCGCTTCCGGATGGGCGGCCCATGCTCCAGTCGGAGGCGCATTTCATCCACCATAATTTCGCGGTTCAGAATACGTCGGGCCTCGAAGTGGCCAAAATCCACGAGGCGTGGGCCTCGATGCGAGACACATACACCCTTGACTTGGTGGGGAACGTGGACCCCCTCTACGCGATGGTCTTCGCGATCCTGATCAACCATTACAAAGGGAAGTAGGCTCACGCATCGCGGCGTCACAAGAGGAAGTTCATGGGCTCCCGGCGCTTTCCGAGGAGCGACTCGGTGACTCGCTGTCGGAGCCCCTTCAACGCGCTGCGCGCCCGCTCATCGAAGCGAACGTAGCGGTCCGCGATCACGAAACGATCGAGCTCGAGCGACGTAAGAGACTGCGGTACGGTTTCGGCGTCCTTCGGGAAAGAGTCCCGTGACTCCCGATCCGTAGGTAGCATCTGACCAGGATCTACTGCGAACGACGTACGATTCTTCCCCGCCGCGGTTCGAACCGGTAGGCGCTCCGTCTGCCTCCGCCTAATTCAACCGGATGGTCGAGCCCTCGTCATGACCGCGGGGACGTAGGGTGTCGCCTCCCGCGGTGACTCGAAAACGCGCCACGCGGGAAAGTCAAGTGGGGTTGACCGACGTAATCTAACCCCTACCAGCCTGCGTGGGCGGATGCCGGGGGTACCCGAGTCTGGGCCAGGAGATCGCTACATCGAACTTCTCCGGCGGGCCGTTTTGGAGTACGACCTGGACCGGGTCGAAGGCCTGGCCCGCGAAGCCCTCGATCACGGACTGATCCCGGTCGTGGCGATCGAGAAGGGCCTCGCCGCCGGGATACGAGAGGTCGGTGAGAAGTTCGGGGCGGGCGAGCTGTTTCTGCCGGAGCTCGTGATGGCCGCGGAAACTATGCGGGCGGGAGTCGCCGTCTTGCAGCCTCACCTCGCGAAAGGAGAGGGACGGGGGCAGCGCAAGCGGGTCCTATTGGCCACCGTGCAGGACGATATCCACGAAATAGGGAAGAACCTGGTGGGCGCGCTGCTCACGGCCAACGGATTCGAAGTGGTCGACATCGGCGTTAACCAGTCGGCGGAGACTATTCTCGCGAAATTCACGGACACTGCCGCCGACGTTGTCGGCATCTCCGCGCTGATGACGACGTCCATGCCTCGGCTCCGTGAACTGTTGACCAAGGCGGAACACCAAGGAGTCCGTTCCCGTGGGCGATTCATCGTCGGCGGAGCTCCCGTGACCGCGGCGTATGCTAAGGAGATCGGGTCCGACGGCACATCTGGGGACGCGGCGGGAGCCGTAACGCTGGTCCGTCAACTGCTAGGTCCCGGCTAGGCGCGAGCACCCGGGGTGACCCCCGGTGGGTTCATCGCTCGGGGGAGGGACAATGCTCGAGCGAAAAGGCCGGCGAATCGAGGGTCTCCAGCGAGCGGCACGTGACGGATGGACTGGGCGATGGAATTCAGGGCCCGGCGTTCCGCCCCGGAGAAGAGCAGCAGACGGGCCCCGGACCCGGCCGTGTTCCCGACGAAACGGATTCGGCTCAGGGGGACTGAGGGCGGGATCATACCGACCCGGCGCGCGCTCTCCGGGGCGAGATAGCTCCCGAACGCACCGGCCAGCGAGAAAGTCCGGATCTCCTCCGGCGTCCGGTCCAGCTCGGTCAGCAGGAGCTCGATGGCGGACCGGATCGCGGCCTTTGCCAGTTGGAGCTGGCCGATGTCTTCCTGAGTGATCACGAGGTCCTGACCGATCGCGGTTTCTCCCGCGGGAATCACGCGAAATGCGCGGGTCCCCTGCACGGTCTCGATTGCGCCCGACGGCCCAGATTCGGCCAACCGTCCCGTTCGGTCGACGGCGCCGACCCGACGAAGTTCGGACAGCAAGTCCAGTAAGGCCGAGCCGCACAGACCCCGTGGTTTCTTCCGGCCGATCGTCCGGAACGCCACACGCCATGTGCCCGGGGCGATCGATATCCGCTCGACGGCGCCGTCGGCCGCTCGCATGCCGAAGCGAATGTGGGCGCCCTCGAAGGCGGGACCGGACGGGGTAGAACAGGCAAGGAGCCGATCCCGATTTCCGATGCAGATCTCGGTATTGGTTCCGACATCGATGAGGGCGGACAGCGCTCGAGCCTGGTCCATTCGGGTCGCTCGCACCCCGGCCACGAGGTCGCTGCCGACAAATGCGCCCACGACGGAGGGCAGGATCACCGGGCTCGGGGCGGGAATGTCAAGCCCTGTGAATCCGGCAGAGGTCACCCACTCCCCCTCGACCGAGGGTCGATACGGGGCTCTCGCCAACGAGTCGACTGAGGCCCCGAGCAGGAAGTGGTGCATCGCGGTGTTTCCCACGATTGCGACCTCGGAGACCCACGACCGGGATCCCTTCGCACGGCTGCAAGCCGTCCGGATGATCTGATTCAGGGTCCTCACAATCTCCCACCGGAGCTGCTCCGCGTTACCCGTCGACGTCAGCGCGAAGGCCAGCCGCGACATGATGTCCTCGCCGTGCACCATCTGGGGGTTCGGAAGGGCGAGGCTCTGGATCACCCGGCCGTGTTCGAGGTCGAGGAGGTACCCCGCCACTTTCGTCGAGCCGACATCGAAGGCCATTCCCCAGAGCGGTTCGCGGGCTCGTGCGGTGCCGAAGACGGCACGCCCCCGGACAAGCAGCCGGCGCGGCCCCCGCTCCTGTGCGCCCTCCCTGAGCCACTCGGTCGAGCCCGGAGCGAGCACCCACTTGGCGCGGTGAAGGGACTTCTCGGAGAGGGTCCGCGGGGCAGGAACCTTCCGCACCTCGGGGTCCAGACGGAACTTGGGCGTCCACCCGGCGGTCTGCAACCGCTGCCAGCTCCGCTGTGCCTCGGGGGGAACCTCGAGGACCACCGTGCCGGCCCGCTCCGTGCGAGCCTGACAGGCCCAGCGAATCCCAGGGCGGGGATCCTCGCTCGCCAGCTGCACTTCGGCAGCCGTGCGTGGGGAGAGGAGTTCCCGCCCGTGGTGGACCCGCACCGTGCACTTGCCGCAGGTCCCCTGACCCGCGCAAAGGTCCTCGATGCCGGCTCCGCAGCGCAGCGCGGCGTGGAGCAAGGTCTCCTGGGCCGCCGCGGCGACGCGACGTCCCTCGGGCTGGAACACGACCGTCGTGTGGCTCATTCGTCTATCGCCTCCCCGGGACCCGGTTCTCCCAAATCGTACCCGACCAGGATCGATGCTACGTCCTTGCCTCCGGTCACGCCGAAATGGCGGCGAAGCCGTTCGTCCTGAGGAGGGTCCGGACTCGCCGACACGACCCGGCACACGGAGGCCATCCCCTCGAGTTCCGGGAACCGGACCGGTGGCAGAACGAACCGGACATGCCCCGAAGGACGGAGGCCGCGCACTAGGACGAAGTCGCGGCCGAGATAGACGGTTCGATGCTCGCTGGGGGCGGGTCGGTCCTGAGGCCCGGTCAATTCCCGACCCAGCACGGTCCCCCTGTCATCGACCATCAGCAAGGAGGGTTCCGGGGGAGCCCGGAACGACCGGCCCTTGAACAGGCAGACCACGCATTGGCGGGAGAGGACAGCGTCGAGCCCCCGGTTCTCCGCTGCCGCAGGTGTGGCGAGGTTCCGGAGCTCGAACCGGAGCGCTTCCGGCAACAGTTCCGCGGCCAGGACCCCCGGGAGGTATCTTAGGAGCTCCAGTACGCGCTCGTCGATTTTCGGGTCACGGCCCATCTGCACCTTCCTGACAAGATGCTTCCGGCGGACCCAGGTCAACTGGCCACGAGAAGGCATTCCTTTCGTATTCGCTCTAGCACCGCGGTCATCTGCTCTACCATGGCGGGGTCCATCGGAAGCCCGTGATGTTCCTCCAGCAATTTTCGGGCCCGTTGATGGGCCCTCTCGAGCATCGAGGAACTTCCGGACTTCTCCCACGCGAACCGGGAACGCCGGTCGGCCACGACCGGGAAGTAATCTTCGGTCATCATCCAGCGTCGGGTGTGGGCCAGGGCGGACCGGTTCTGCAGGAAGTTGCCGCCGGGACCGACCGCCCGAAGCAGGTCGAGCCCCAGATGGGCTTCGTCCACCGCCATGCCCTCCCGGAAGCGGACAATCGACGCGGCGATGTCGTGGTCGATGACGATCTGCTCCAGGCAGGTCGTGTTGAATCCCTCGAACGACCCGAAGAAGAGGTCCACGAAATCGGCCCCGGCCATCGTGGACGCTAACAGCGTTGTCGCCTTCTCGATCCCCGCCTGTGCATCGGGGAGCTTGGAGTCGGATTGTCCCCCGACCGAGCAGGGTATGCCGAACCGGTGCGCCAACTGGACCGAGGCCACGCTCAGAAGGCTGAACTCCGGACCGCCGACCGCGGCCGTGCCGGCTCTCATGTCCATGATACCGCTCACGCTCCCATAGATGACCGGCGCCTTCGGGTTGACGAGATGAGCGATGAGAATACCGCTCAACACCTCCGCGTTCTGCTGGAGCAGGGTGCCGGCGAGCGTCGCCGGCGCGGACGCTCCCGCGAGGTCCAGAGCCGTCACAAAGACCGGCTGGCCCATTGATGCGTACTCGATCAACGTCTCGGTCATGGCGCGATCGTGTACCAGCGGGCTCACCGGGTCGCAGTACCCAGCGACCAGCGGCCGGTCCCGCAAGGCCTCCTCCCCGCCCGCAAGCACAGCCGCGATCGCGAGACCATCCCGGGCCATCCGACCGTCGTATGAGGGGCCTACCGGCGGCTTCCCCGAGTTCGTGAGATCCCGCACGAGGGCATCGGATTCATGCCATCGCGCCGGCAGTTCGTCGGTCTCCTTGTTGACCGGAGTGAAGTTGATGTCCACGTAGTCGAGGGCGTCCATCAATCGTACCATGTCGGTCGCATCCTGCAGGGTCGGAGGACGGACCCGGTTCGACTCATAGTCCCACACGTTCGTGCACGATGACCCGGGTCCAAATCGGGTCCTTCCCCCGTCGCCGACACGAATATTGCGAGCCGGATCCCGGGCATACCAGGTCCATTCGTGGGGGACCTTTGAAATCGCTTCCCGGAGTAGCGCCGGGGGGATTCGAATTCGGTCATCACCAGGGGTTCCAATCGCCCCCGCGGAAAGAAGGAGGCGATGCGCCCGGGGCTCTTTCACCAGGACGCCGGTCGACTCGAGAAGCTGGAAAGTCGCATTGGTGACCGTCTCCACTTCGTCCGAGCTGAGCACCGTCAATCGCGAGCCGGTCAACTCGACTGTCCCCCTGAATCCTTCGGCGACCGGCTGCCCACCCATCAAGACCTCGGTAAACTCTGCCTGACGACACGAAGATACTCCCGGGGGAGTGGGACCCCGGACGGCAGGGGTGAGAGGTGGGCGCTCCTCGATTGCGCGTGCTCGAAACGTCCGAGATCGAGATCATCGATCGGGCGACCCGGGATCTGCTCAGTCGCGGTGGAGTCGACGTCCACAGCTCCCTAGCTCGGGAGCTGCTTGCGGGGGTCGGCGCGGAAATCGAGCCCGGCGCCGCGCGAGTCCGCCTTCCGGATGCTGTCGTCGACGATGCGCTGCACCGGGCTCCGCGGGAGGTTTTCCTAGCTTCTAGAGATAAACGCCACGACCTCCGCCTGCCGGACGGGTCCTCCCACGTCAGCACGGATGGCTGTGGAGTCAATGTTTGGGACCTGACCTCGGGAGAACGTCGGCCGAGCAGCCAGCGCGACCTGGCCGATCTCACCCGGGTCGCCGACGCGCTGGACGAGGTGGACCTGCAGTGGCCGATGGTGGTCGCGAGCGACGTACCGGTGGAGGTTCACGAACTTACCGAACTGGCCGTGACCTTCGAGAACACGACCAAGCACGTCCAGCACGAGGCTCTCTCTCCCTCCGAGGCCCGGACGATGGTCGCCATGGCGGCGACGATCGCGGGGGATGCGAAGGAACTCCGGCGCCGACCAATCCTATCGTCGGTACAATGCCCAGTAAGCCCCCTCATTCTGGAGGAGAACTCGACGGATGCGATGATCGTCTTCAGCCGAGCGGGCATTCCAGTAGCGCCGCTCACGATGGTGCTAGTGGGCGGGAGCAGCCCGGTTGACCTAGCCAGCGCCCTGGTCGTGAGCAACGCCGAGATACTCGCCTCCATCTGTGTCGCCCAGGCCGCCGCGCCCTCGGCCCCGGTGTTCTGGGCCATCTCGTCTGGCCCGATCGACATGCGGACCGGTTCGTTTGCGGCCGGGTCTCCCGAGCTGGCCCTCCTGAATGCGGCGGGAGTGCAGATGGCCCGCCATTACCAGCTTCCGACGCTCGTCGCGGGCTTCTCGTGCGACGCCGATTCCCCCGGTATCCAGGCCGGAGTGGAGAAGCTGGGCACCGGTCTCCCGGCCATGCTCGCGGGGGCGGACCTCATCTCTGGGGTCGGTGGCCTTGATTCCGACAGTTGCATGGGGTTGGAACAGCTTGTCCTCGATGCGGAAATCGTAGCCTATGCCCGACGTAACGTCGACGGCTTCGCGGTCCGGCCGGAAAACGTGCACCTAGACACCCTCATACGTCTCGGGCCCCAAGGGAATTTCTTGAAAGAGCGTCACACCTTGGCGAACTTCCGGCGGGTTCTCTGGACCCCGCGGTTCTTCCAGCGGGACGGTTTCGTCGAGGGCGCGCCGGCAGAAGGCCGGGTGCGCCAGCGAGCCGTGACCCGGGCCCGAGAATTGCTCGGTCACTACCATCCGGAACCTCTCCCCCTTGAGGTGCGAAGAAGGCTTCGCGAAACCGGGGGCCTTCCGGCGCCGAGCACATCGGATGCGCTGGCGGCTTGAGCGATCTCAATCGTTACGCGAGCGGGGCCCGTCCACCATAGAAGACTCCACTACGGAAGACCAACCCTTTCCTGTTTTTTCTTCAGTCTTGGATCGCGGGACAGACTGGCAAGGGGCAACGAGAATCCACGATACCATCATACGGTGTGCCAGGGGTCCAGAATTTGGAGTTCAGGGGCGCGATGAATCCTGCCCGTCCAACGGTTCAAAGAAGGGGCCGGAGCTCCGCCAGCAGACAGCCGGAGCTCCGCCCGGCGCCGCTCCTCGAACTTCGACTCGATCCCCTGCAGGAAGGACGGGGGCTGGCGGACTTGCTCCAGAGGGAGACTGCAGAAGTCCATCTCATTGCCTGTCGACTTTCAGAACGCGCCCCACGACGGTTACTTCGGTGGCTGGACGTCGAGGTCGATCCGGATCGGATGGAGACGCTCCTGCATGCCCTCCGACGTCGAGTAAACTCCCGCCACCTAGCCTTGGCCCGCCTCGGACCGGGCCGGGTTCTCATGCGAGTCAGTGAACCGGCCCCTTCGATCTGCGTGACCACGCACGGGGTGGGAGGGATCTGTGTCTCCTGCCCTCTTCTCACCCACAACGAGCGGGATTCCTGGCGGGTGATCTTGCCTCAGGGCACTTGGACCCGGGCGTTCCTGCGGGGACTGCCCGGGGGAAAATCCAAGCATCCGGCAATTGCGCGCCTGGAGTCGTACCGTTCCAAGACGAGCCTCACGCGCCGCCAGGATCGGGCCCTTCGGGTCGCCTACGACCTGGGCTACTTCGCCTATCCCCGGCGAGGGTCGCTCGGGGACGTCGCTCGCGCTTTAGGGGCCGGCCGATCGGCGACGCTCGAGATACTGCGGCGGGCCACCGCCAAGTTAGCTGGACGACGGTACGGGAACGAGCTGAAGGTGCGGATCGCGCCGTAGCTCATTTTCCGACTCCGCCGGCGCGGCCAATAGGACCGTCACCGCAGGGAGCTCGGGCGCCCGCTGGCCCGTCTGAAACCGGGTCTTCCCTTCCTCGAGGAGGGAGCGGAAGAGACTGTCGACGAGCTTCCGCGGGAGCCCGAGCTCCCGAGCCCACTCTTGACTTCGAAGAAAGACTTGTCGCTCTTGCGCCCGGTCCGTGACACGGCCGGCCCGAGGCGCTCGCAACTGAATGGCTCGCTGGGCGGCGTCGAGCCGCGCCGCGAGCAAGAGCACGATTGATCGGTCGACGCACTCGATCTCATGGCGCAGCTGGGCGAGGGATTCGGATTCCGGGGCGTCGCGGATCATCATGCTTGACAAAGAGGCCAGTCTCGAATGCCCCTTGTGCCGCACCGGTTCGGGGTCACGCTGATGTCCCGAGGCCGTCCTTTGCCCCGCCATGGAGCTCGTGCTCGGTACCAACTTCGATGACGCCCTGCTCGACCGCGTCGTGGATTTGCCGGTCCGGACGTTTTTCGCGGGGTTCCCCGTCTCCCTTACCGGCGCCGGACGTCCCCCGTTCATCCTTCCCGAGGTCGACCGAGACGGGTTCCGACGCCACCTCAAGGCGATTCACCACCACGGGCGAGAGTTCTATGCCACCCTCAATAGCAACGACCTTGGACTGAAGGAGTACGGCCCCGGCTACCTGGACGCGTTCTTGCGCGAGGTCGGTGAGCTCCTGTCCCTAGGCGTCGACGGCTTCGTGATGGCCATTCCGGCGCTCATCGAGGCGGTGCATCGTGTCCACCCGAACATTCCCATCTCCGTCTCGTCCTTCGCCCGTATCCGCTCCGTGAGCCAGGCCGAGTACTTCCTTCGGCTCGGAGCGGATACCGTGATCCTGGAGGAGGGAAACCGGAACTTCCCTCTCATCCAAGGACTCGTTCGGACGGGGGCTCGGGTCGAAGTGCTGACCAACCAGACCTGCATCCGCGAGTGCCCGTTCCGGGCCCATCACCTGAACACCAGCTCCCTCTGCTCACAGCCGGACGGGGACCGGCTCTGGTTCGAATACCCGATCCTCGAATGCGGCCTCGAGGTTGTCCGAGACCCTCGGAAGCTGATCTCCTCGATTTGGGTCCGCCCGGAGGATCTCTCGATCTATGAGGAGGCCGGAGTCCACCGATTCAAGATTTCGGGTCGCAACCGCTCCACCGACTGGCTGGCGCACGCGGCCCGATCCTATTCCCGACGGAGGTACCATGGGAACCTCCTGGATATCCTGAGCTTCGTCCAGGTCAAAGGACCGTCGAAGGCGCTCTCCACGCTGGCCTCCAGGGGCGTCTCCCCCGAGGTCGTCGGGCCCCTTCGGGAAGCCTTCGCGGGGCTGGACGATGTCGTCATCGACAACGACGCGTTCCCCCGCGGATTTCTCCGACGGATCGCCACCACCGACTGCGAACACCAGAGTTGCGACGAGTGCGGTTACTGTGGAGCGGTCGCCCAGAAGGTTCTACGGATCAAGGGACGGTCCCTCGCCGAGTATCAATCGCCTCGCGAACTCCCTCTGCCCGTTGGATTGCTCGAGGCGTTCGGTAACGCTCCGCAGAACGAACCCGCTAAAGCGCTCGAGTCTCCGACGGTTTCGCGTCGCTGACGGAGCCGGGAGTCGTGGCGGACTTAACGGCGAGGACGATTTCGCGTCTCCAGCGGCGTTCCATGGCAGCGATCGTGTACGCCCTCCCGGTGAGCCAAGCGCGGATCTTCTCGGTGTTGAGGAAATCCTGGTAGGCGAAGTTCCCCCGCGGCCGAAGTACCCGGTCCACCTCGGCCAATGCCCGGGGCACGTTCGTGAAATCCCCATGTTCCGCGCTCGTGTGATGCAGCACGTTGAAGGCGAAAACCGCGTCGAACGAATCGCCCGGAAATGGGAGCGCTAGCATGTCGGCGGTCTGCAGGTCGAGCGCCGTGGGGAGGCCGTGAGGATAAAGCCGCGAGAGGTGCCGTCGCGCCGCCTCGATCTGACGAGGGTCGAGGTCAGTCGCCAGGTATCGCTCTGGCGCCAGTCCGTCCACGAGCCGCGCCGCGAAGTCGCCGTTTCCGCATCCGATCTCCAGACAGCTTGCGTGGGGAGGAAGCCGGAGGCTCCTGCTCAACCACTGGAAACGACGGCGACTCGCACGCCCGGTGCGTAGGTTCACGAAGAAACGGGAGATGGCGTTCATCTCGGTCATGAAGGTTCCATCGTGAGGCGCGTCGCTCGGGGATAACGTCCGCCCAGGCCGGTGCACTCCGGTACTCCGGCATCTCCCGACGGGTCGCGCGAATTAGAGACCAAAGAAACGGAGAGCGGCGTGCGTTATCTGGTGGAAACTGATCCCCAGCGACTCAAGAGCGAAGGCAGCCAGCAGGACGAGCCCGAGCGAGAGCACCGCATCGAGCAGTATCCCGCCGCGTCGATCGAGCCGGCGCCAACGAAGGTTCATGGACGTCCCCCAGAACGACGGGGCGTGCAGGCCGTACTTCAACTTGCCCGGTCCGGAACTCGATATACTGCACGCGGAGTTTTACATCGGACCCGAGCCAGTACCGGCGAGAATTGGGCTCTGGTGCCCGCTCGAAACCAGCGAAGCCGGCGGCGTACGAGCTCAGACCCGTGGCCGCTACGGAAAGACCTAATGGCGCGGTCCCCGTCCAAACCGCGTGAAGGTGCGACGAACCGTTCCCGAGCGGGTCCGAACCGAGATGGAACGTGCGGCACTCCTCGCCGGCCCCCGCGTGAGGAGATTGTTCCACTCCGGTCACTTCGCGACGCGCGAGAAGCTCGACCACACCATCGTCACGGAGGCGGATGCTGTCTCCGAACGAGCCGTCCGCCGGGAGCTAAGGAGTACGTTTCCCGCCATCGAGGTGGTATCAGAGGAGGATGAGGAAGGAACAGACCTCCGCTCCCTGGACGAGTTTTTCCTTCTCGATCCGATCGATGGAACGTGGAACTTCGCGGCGGGTATTCCGGTCTTCTTCATTTCGGTAGCGTACCTCTCCCAGGGAATACCGCGCGCCGGAGTCCTGTACAATCCGGTCTCGGGAGAACTGCTGTCGGCGGGAGCTGGAACCGGTTCTTTCCGAATAGTGGGCGGGGTAGCGCGAGTCGGGACTCGGGGGTCTCGTGGGAGCCGGACCCAGCTACGGACCGCGGCGTATCGGCCACTTTCCGAGTGTCAAGTGCATCGGCACGACCGTCGACTCGACCCAGCTCTGGCGCGGCGGATCCTGGAGAATGTCGTTCTTCAGGCCCGAGGTGTAAGGGACCTCGGGTCGACCACGGCAGAAATGAGCATGGTCGCGTCGGGAAGGAGCGATGCGGTAGTCGGCTACTACGTCGCGAATTGGGACGTGGCTGCCGCGGCTCTGCTCGTGGAGGAGGCCGGGGGCGTTGTGACCCGCCTCGATGGAAGTCCGATCGATTACACGGGGCCCGGGAAGTTCTCCATCTGCGCGGCGGGCAGCCGGCGCCTCCACCGGGAGATTCTTTCCGCGATCTCCTGATTTCCTCACGCAGCTCGCCGCCGGGCTTTAAGAATCCCCGGGCTCTCGGAGGGCGGCCATCATGGAGCCTCCCAGCGCGGTAAACGATGTCCCGGCGATTCCGCAGGGGGTCGCGACTGGTCTGACGCGATCCGCCATCTTTCTGGTGGTCACGATCAACAAGGACCCCGGAAGTCGAACGGCCGTTCGGACTCTCTGCGGCGACCTTTCAGGGCTCATTCGGTCGGTGGGATTCCGTGAAATCGACAGCACCCTGTCGTGCGTGATCGGGATAGGTTCCGACGCCTGGGACCTCCTCTTCGATCCGCCCCGTCCCGCCGAACTGCACCCCTTCCGCGAGATCCGGGCGGGACCACGGATCGCGGTCTCCACCCCGGGCGATCTGCTCTTCCATATCCGGGCCGACCGGCTCGACCTCTGCTTTGAGCTGGAAACGCAAATCGTGTCCCGGCTCGGAGCCGCCGTTTCTCCGGTCGATGAGGTGCAAGGATTCCGATACTTCGACAGCCGAGACTTGATCGGGTTCGTGGACGGGACCGAGAACCCCCAAGGGAAGGCCGCAAACGACGCCGTGTTCATCGGGGACGAGGACCGGCCATTTGCCGGGGGCAGCTATGTGATAGTGCAGAAGTACCTCCACGATTTGGCGGCGTGGAACGCCATCCCCACCGACCAGCAGGAACGGATCGTTGGCCGGACGAAGCTGAACGATATCGAGCTGGACGACTCCGTGAAACCGACCTATGCCCACAACGCCCTGACGACGATCGTGGAGGAGGGCAAGGAGGTCAAGATCCTCCGGGATAACATGCCGTTCGGTCGCCCGGCCTTAGGCGAATTCGGGACGTACTTCATCGGCTACAGCCGCTCGCCGCGCACCATCGAGCAAATGCTGCAGAACATGTTCGTCGGACATCCTCCCGGCAACTACGACCGGCTGCTGGACGTTAGTCGGGCGACCACGGGAAATCTGTTCTTCGTGCCGACGGCAACGTTCCTAGACCGCGTCGACGACGAGCCATAGCCGGGGGCCAGTGAGTCGCTACTCGCCCCACGCCCAGCGGGCCTGGCGCATTCCGAACGACGCCCACAGAGCCGCCATCAACCCTGCGAGGATGATGATGGAGACGAGGATCACGATGACGCTCTGGAAAACGCTGAACCCCTTCGCCCAAAACCCCACGTACAACAGCGTGAAGCTGAGCCATGCCACCGGCCCTAGGATGGAAGCCACCACCCGCGCTCGAAGGGACCGGTCCATCGATCGCGCCTGGTGCGCCAACGTCGACTGATTCGTCACCGCGCCTGCCATTCGGACCACCAGTCAGAGACCCCGTAGAGGTGGGATATTCCCTCCGTCGATTTGAGTCGACCCACCGATTCACACTGCGACAGCCAGGTTCGCAGTGGACACCAGGGGCCTCTTAGATGTGGACCATCACCTGGCCATTCTCTTCCGCGACCGGATACGGCCGGAGCACCTCGCACCGAATTTGGGCCATGATCTGACCCATCTTCATCATCGCTTCGACCAGTTCCGGTGGAAGTTTGTCCACTCCACCCATGCGCATCTGAGGCTGACTCCGGACTGCTCCCGTCTCCGCATCGAACACCGCGGAGTGAAGCGCACATTTCACGACGCCGCTTTTGAACGCCCCTAGGCTCAGCGGGGCGGACATGTGGCCGCACCGATCCTCGAAGGCTCGCAGTCCGTGTGGCCCATGGACCAACAGTACCTTCGCTCCGGCGACCTCGACTCCCTTCATCGTTCCTTGGGGAATTTCCTTGATTTCCGTGGCCTTGTACCAGCCCGCCATTGCCCTAACCCGTCGGGTCCGTCCGCCCCCGGCACGATAATGCGAGGGTGGTCAGGACGTTACCGAGTCACAGCGTGACCACTAGAGGGAATCCCCCGCAGTCGACCGCGGACCGCGAGGCTGGGTCGGGGTGTAAGGCTCGTTGCGCGGAGGGACAACCGCAACTTGGGTCAGGGAACAGGCCCCGCCTCCCGCCGCGCTCTCGTCGTCCCGACGGGTGCGGCGCAACGCATGGTTACCGCGTCGGCGGCCGGCCAGGCTGGACGCCCCCGGCGCGGCTAAGTTCCTCTGGCAAGCTTTTCGTCGAGGAGGTCTAGCTGCTCGCGCAATCGCTTGACGGCGGCTGCGTTAGCTCGGATGCGCAGTGAAAACTCCGTTGTCTGGATCAGCTCCCACTGCCCTGCTTCGTTCATTGGATGGCTTCCTCGTTGACGCCGAGGCCTGGTCCGTCGGCTCGCCGGCGCCGTTACCGACGGCGCGTCTTGGGCCGCGCTCGGGGCGTGACCCAGCCCATAATCGGTTCCTGGAGCTCCCGGAACCGGTTCGATGAGAAGCCCGGTGTACACCAGATATTGTATCAGCACACGGAGTGCTGCTTCCTCTTGGCCTGCAGGAAGGTGGTTGGCCGCGCCCAGCGCCGCCAGAAGTTGCTTCTCTGTGGGCCGCGCCGCGGAGCCGGTCTCAAGGGACGGTTTGGCCGCGGCCGCAAACCACGTTTTCTCAATGAGCGAACGGAGGAGGCGTCGGCCGCGCTGTTCATCCGCGAGCTGGGTGTTGATGAGTTGCATCGCGACGGGGGTGGGCTTGAATCGGCCCGGTTTCTCCTCGATCAGTAGGCCGAGAGAGCCGAGGAACGCTACGTTCCGGACCGCCGCGTCCGGAGGAACCCCCTGCGCCTCCACGGCCTCCGGCGTAACCGGTTCGACACCGTTACCGCTCAGGCTCATGAACCGGCGCAGGACGGCGAAGTGTGTCTCGAGCGGAAATTTCCCGAAGGG
>JASHQC010000018.1 GCA_030037735.1 Thermoplasmata archaeon | reverse complement strand
CACACCGGTGGGACACGCCGTCGCGGAACTCTTAGTCCCGGGAATCAGCTTGTACTCATACGCTACTACCGCCACGAGGATGACAACCACCACCACCGCGATGACCGCGGTGAGCACCCGACTTCGGGTCCGGCGGCGTACCTGCGGCCGGGCCGGCGCCGGTTCCTCCGAGGATGCTACTGCGGCGTTCTCGGGAGCGCTCATCGTGGCTCCGCAGCCGGTCCGGTAGGCCGGCGAGCGAGAGAAACGGGTGCGGCTCGCTCGTGCCCGGGGTCGTGATCAGCTATTCTCAGCCGGCCGGTGTCGCTTCGTCCTTCCGGACAAGAGGGGCGTACCATGTTCTGCTCGGGAATTCTTGAGCGTATAACCATTCGGGTTCCCCGCGGCCGTCCCATTAATCCGATGCTTTATGTTCCGGCCCCCCGTCGAGGAGTTCTATGCGCAAGGCTCCCGGGGTCCACCTTTCGCGGGACGAACGCCGACGGTTGCGCCTGCTGATCCGTAGCCCCCATTCGCTCTCGAGAGTGGCCTTTCGGGCTCGGATCGTGTTGCGGGCGGGGGAGGGCGCCTCGAACCGCCAGATCGCCGAGGAGCTTCTGACGAACTCGGGCACCGTCGCCTTGTGGCGCCGTCGATTCCTCGTTCAGCGGATCCCCGGTATTGAGAGAGATGCCCCTCGGCCGGGCCGTCCCCCTGCCATTCCGGCCTCCTCGATTCAGGCCATCGTCCGCGCCACCTTGGAACGGCGCGATCCCGACGGGGCTCCATGGACCAGTCGGAGCCTCGCGCAAGCGATGGGCGTGAGCAAGTCCACCGTATCGCGGGTATGGCAGGCGCGCCGAATCCGCCCGCTGGGTTCCGGCGGAGTACAAGCCCCTCGCCGGTCAGATTTCGTGGACCGCGTGACCGATTTCGTGGGTCTCTATCTGAATCCTCCGGAGCGGGCCATGGCTTTTTGCGTGGACGAGAGCGCGCGGGCGGCCTCGCTGGATCGCAGGGAACGCAACGCGATCGCCACGTTTCGAGAGGCGGACCGCGGGGCGCGGTTTCTCTCCTTCGTTCAGGCCGTCGACCGAGAGACCCCGAAGCACTTCGAAGTTCACCTGGTCCTGGACCGGCTGTTAGCCCCCACCTCGCCCAGGGTTCAGCGGTGGCTCGTTCGGCATCCGAGGGTCCAGCTTCACTTCCTCCAGTCGGACGCGAGACGTCCCAACCTGATCGACCACTGGTTCGGCGAGTTTACCAAGAAGCGGATCCGGGCATCGGCCTTCCCCAGTGTCCGGCGCCTTCACCAAGCGATCCAAACCCACCTTGGTGGAGGCGGATCACTGTCCGCTCCGTTCGTGTGGACCGCCACGTCGGAAGAGATCCGGAGCCGAACCGTAAACCGTTACGAACGATAGGGTACTTACGGGACGCGAGCCGGGCGGGCGAGAGAGTTCTCCCAGGCCAGCGCGCGCGAATCTCCTCGTCAGGCGAATCTGATCGCGGTCCGTGTCCGCGCGGCCAGTCCAGCAGAAGATACGAAGTCCGCCAATCCGCTCCAGTAGTGGACGGCCCGTCGGAAAGCCTATTCTTCCGGAAGTGCTGTCGAACGGCGGTATGCAGACGGGGGGACCGGCCGAGCGCAAAGGGTTCGTCGTCTGGTTGGAGGGGTTGCCGGGCTCGGGGAAGACGACCCTGTCGCAAACGCTCGGTGAACGACTGCGCAGCGCAGGATGGAAGGTGGAAATCCTCGATGGGGACGCGGTCCGCCAAATGTTTTCGCCGGAATTAGGCTTCACTCGAAAGGATCGCGAATTCCATGCCCGTCGCGTGAGCTACGTCGCGCGGATGTTAGCCCGGAACGGAGTGGCCACGATCGTGGCGATGGTCACCCCGTACGAAACCTCTCGTCAAGCGGCGCGGGCGGACGTCGAGATCGCGTTTGAGGAGGTTTGGCTCCGGTGCCCCATCGAGGTCTGCCGGGCGCGAGACCCGAAGGGCCTCTACCGGAGAGCCGACGGCGGAGAAATTCACCGGATGACCGGGGTCGACGATCCCTTCGAGGAACCGCTCAATCCTGACTTGATCGTCGACACGGCAAACGTCACTCCGGCCAAATCTGCGAGCCGGATTCTCGAGCATCTCGCCAACCGCGGGTACATTCAACGCGTGCTCGCGACCGCCTAGTAGCCCACTGAAAACGGGAACTGTCGCTATCGACACTCCCGTCCGAATGCCGCCCCACCCAGCCGAGTTGCAGACCCGACGATCTCGTGCGTTCAGTACGGCGGACTCCCGCGAAGGAGACTGACCGCTTCAAGGGGAGAAGCTGGCGAGCCTCCCTCACGTGGGTTGAGCGTCTCCCCGATGCAGCTCGGCCACGACGGTCCGTCCGCGTCGCCGATCGACCGGAGGGAGGAACGTGAGCGCTGTGTCGGATCCGTTCGGGGCTTAGGCAGCAGCTATATTCATATGCATATGTGTACTCCTCTTTCATGTTTTCCGGGTCGGTGGCCGGCAGGGCAATACCATGACTCCTTCGGATGGGTCTCCGATGGAGTAGCCGTTCCCCACGAGACATTGACGGGCGACCCAGGCCAGGGTGGCGGCATCGAGCTCGTCGTGCGTGAGCGGGCGCCGGGCCACGTCCCCTCGAAGACCGATCCCTTGGAGCGCTCGCTGGAGGGCGGCCGCGCCCCCCTGCTTCCGGAGAATGCCCAGAATATCCTGCGCGCCTCCCGGGTACCCTTCCTCGACCTTGAGCCCTCGACTCCGCAAGATGGCGGCGAGCCGCATCCCGCGTTCGGTCAGCATCCTCATCGGTCCCAGGGTCAGGGGAAAGAAGCGGATCCCCATACGCCGAAGTTCCCTGTCACACTCTCGGAAGTGGGGGCCGGCGCGGTCGTCAATGGTGCTCCGACCCCTCGGAAGGGACAGGGGGGCATCGACCAAGGTCAGCTCAGGCTTGGCGCGATCGACCACTCCGAGGATTTCGTCATCCGTGTGGAGTATCGAGGTGCGAGCATTATGGAGCCCTGGAAGGATGCAGCAACCCGTGTTACGTCGCTCAGACCCAGCCAAATCGAGGCCAACGACCGTCGCGTAGCGTCGTCGAGGGGGCACGATGCGGCGGAGAGGGACGGCCGGCTATAAGCGGTTCAGAACAGTACACGCGGGACCCGTAGTGTCCGAACGGTTCAAAAACGGGCGATAGCAACTCGGTCCGGAGTGACGCATAACTGGAGTTATACGCCCCACCGTCAGAGAACGGGCCACCGCCCGGAACGGAGGAACGATGCCGATGTCCGAGTTTCAGTATCCCAGTAACATAGGTTACGCATCTATCGTTACTCAAGTGACGGAGTGCTAAGACAGGCCATCCGGGGCCAGGAATGGCTGTAGGGTCGATCCGAGGGTTCCAGAGCCTGTACGGGCCGTTTCCGACGCCCTCCCTCAGCAAACGGGTCCTTCAATGCGGGTCTCCCATGCATCACGGGCTTCTGTAACGTATCTAGCGTTACTTAGCATTCCATCGTTCGATAGTGGTTACCTTGAGGCGGGTGGAGGAGGCGGGAGGGACTCCGGCCGAGTTCGTGATCCATTCCGAGCATCCATGGGCCTCCGCCGCTCCCAGACAGAGCCAGGTCCCCTCGGGGGCCGCCCGGCGGGCTGTCGCGGCGATCGCCGCTGCCCGGCGAGTACTCTCCTCGTCAATTGGCAGGATTGTCAGCTTCCGGCGAAGACGCTCGAGCGCCTGCATTCTCCGCTCCCTCCCCGGGCTCTTTTCCCGTCGACCCAGCAGCTCGATCTCGAAGAGGTTCACCTCGGTGGAGGCGAGTTCCTCGCCGGCGAGAGCCCGGACGAGGGCCCGCGGCTTTGGGGCGCCCTCGAGCAAGGCGAGCAGCACCGGGGTGTCCAGGCCTTTCATCGGCGGAATCCTCCGCCGCGAACCGCCCTCCATTGGCGTTGCGCGGTCCGGGCCGCCGTGGCCCAGCTCCCCGCCAGCTCCTCGAGCGGACCCCGCTGCTGTAGGAGGCGCACGAACAGTTTCGTGAAACTCTCCCCGGGGCGCTTCTCTCGTTCCAGCGCGTGGTAGACGTCCTTTCGGACGGCGATGTTCTGGGATGGCATGCATATACATCTTCATATGTTGTATTAGTGCGCTGGGTTCCATCCCGACCCGGCATCCGGGTCCGTGGCGTCGAGCGGGTCCGAGGACGGGGCTCTCAGGCGTCGAGGGGGCCCCGGGGTGGGGAGGGGGCGGCCTCCACTTCGAACACGGCGTGCAGGATCCCGTACTCGGATTCCATCCGGCCGCGCAAGGTGGCCGCGACGGCTCCCCACTCCTCAACCGACATGTTCCGCACGCTCACATGCGCGGTCATGCACACGAGGGTCGGACAGAGCGACCACACGTGGACGTCGTGGACCTCCGCCACTCCAGGGACCGACAGGGCGGTCTTCACGACGTCCCCCACCAAGATTCCACGAGGTATCCGTTCTCCGAGGACGTCCCACGCGTCGCGGAAGAGCGGGAGGGATTCGGCTACGAGCACGACCGCGATCGCCAGGGCGGCCGCGTCGTCCACCCAGTGGAACCCCGGACGCAGCAAGAGAATGCCCCCCGCGACCAGGAGGGCCCCGGTGATCACCACATCGCTCGCCAGATGAACGACCACGCTGCGCAGGTTCAGGTCTCGAACCCGGCCCGGGATTCGCCCCAGCACCCCGAGGTTCACGGCCCGCAGAACGAGCGTGGGAACGGCCGCCGCCAGGAGCCAGACCGCGTTGACCGGGCCGGCGAACGATCCGCCGACGAGAATCGTTCTCCCGCCGAGATATCCAAAAACGAGGCCACTCCCCAGAATCAGACCGGCGTTGGCCAGGCTCGCGACCACCTCGAGGCGGTGGGAACCGTACGTCGCCTCGGCGGTGACCCCGCGCTCCGTGCCACGCAGCGCGCCCCATGATACGCCGAAGGCCAGCAGGTCCGGGAGGTCATGGACGGCATCCGCCGTAAGGGCGAGGCTTCGCGAGAAGAGTGCGCCGACGACCTCGACGAGCAGAATGACGATCGACAGGTCGACGGCCAGGCGGAGTCCGCGAAGCACCCGCCCCTCGGCTTCCCCTTCTCCGTGTGGGAGCAGCGGCATCCGCTGGGCATGGATACCTCCGACCTTTGAGGTACGCGGAAAGGGGCGGTTCAGTCGTCCTGCAGGGCGAGTGCGTCCAGGAAACGAATCCCCACGGCGTCCCCCGGCTGATAGGCCAGCCCGCTCCTCCATCGGATGGAGTTCACCATCGTTGCGGATCCGGCACGGTCGCGGGTCAGTTCCACGCTCAATCGGAGCAGCTCCCCGTCCTCCCGAACCTCCCGGATGGTTCCTCCCCAGCTGCCGGGCGTTCCGGCGGGTACCACTTCGGTGCGCGTAGGGTCCGTCGCCACCCAACGCTCGTCCACGCGCCGAATGTTGAAGCCCAGAAACTCCGCGACAAACCGGGACTGAGGAGACCGCCAGATCTCACGGGCGGGTCCCTCTGCCACCCAGTGCCCTTCGCGAAGGAATGCCATCCGTGAAGCAAGGGCGGCCCCTTCATCGAGGTCGTGGGTCACATAAACCGCTACCAGCCCGTCCGCCTCCACACGGTCCCGAATGTCCCTCTGCAGGGTCCGGCGGATCTCCCGATCAGCGGAGGAAAGGGGCTCGTCAAACAACAGGAGGGCCGGCCGAGGGGCCAGTGCCCGGGCCAGCGCTACCCGCTGCTGCTCACCACCGGAAAGGTTCGCGGGCCTCCGGTCGGCGAGAGCCGCCAGGTGGAACTCATGCAGCAGCTCCTCGACCCGGTGGGTAGTTTCCGCCTCGGGCCAACGACGGGCACGGGGGCCGTACGCGATGTTCTCCCAGACGGGGAGCTGTGGGAACAACGCGAGGTCCTGGAAGACCATCCCCACTCCGCGGCGGTGGGTGGGCACCTTAGTGATGTCTCGGTCCTGCAACCAGATCCGGCCGCGGGTCGCGGGTTCGAGACCTGCCAACAGACGGAGCAGCGTCGACTTTCCCGCGCCGTTCGGACCAAACACCGCTAGGACCTCCCCGCGCGGCAACTGAAAGTCGACCGGGCCGAGAACGAACCCTTCAGAGGCGTACTCGAGCCCCTCGACCCGGAGCCCCTCGGATGCCGACACACTAGAACCGGACACGGTTCCCTCCCCGGATGAGCAAGAACAAGGCGATCCCGCTCACCACGACCAGCAGTGCGCCCAACGCCGAAGCGGGGCCGGGGAGCCGGAGGATCTCGAGGAGGTAGGCTTCGACGATGAGCGTCGTGTACGTGGGAATGTACAGAAAATTCGTCGCGGCGAACTCCCCAAGACCCAGAGCGAATGCGAACGTGGCGCCGGCCACGAGCGCCGGCCGAAGCAGCGGCACGTCGGTTTCCCAAAACGCCCGCCATGGCGAGGCGCCCAGGGTTCGCGCGGCGCTTCGAAGGTTACTGGGCAAGCCCCGGAGCGACGCGCGCACGCTCTGAAGGACGAACGGAAGGGCCAGCGCGGCCTGGCTCGCCACGATGAGGGTCCAGAGGAAGGGAGGCAAACCGAGGGTACCTCCCCAGAAATCCTTCAGCGCGAAAGCGAGGATGACCGGCGAAAGCAGAACCGGCAAGAAGGCGAAGCCCTCGAGCAATCCCACTTCCCGTCGTGGTCTCGTCGACACGTACGACACCAAAAGTACCAGCGCAGTGACGATCGCGGTGGCCGCGGCGGCGAAGAAGAGCGTGTTGACGAGCGCTTGCCCGGTGGAGATCCCCACCGCGCCGGCGACCCGGGTGGAGAGGAGCGCGGACCAGTTTTCGATTCCCCATCCCCCTCCCACGAGGCGAAAGGAGAGCAGGATTACCGCGCCGAGCAACGCGCCGACGAACAGAACGAGCCCGGTCAAGGCACCGGCGAGCGCCATCGTCGTCGGGTTCCGCCAATGGATCGGGTACAGCCGCGGAATCCCGCGCTCCCGTCCACCGATCAGGCGGGCCCGACGGGCGACGAGAATGTAGAGGAAGGCCGGAATGCACAGGAACGCGACGGTCCAGAGGGCCAAGCCGGCGGCCTCCGCAGGTGCCGCGAAGACCGTTCGCGTGAGCATGTAGATCCACACCTCGATGGTGAGGTTCCGCGGGCCCCCGAGCAACAGCGGAGCCGCGAAGCCGACGAAGGAGAGCAGGAAGGTGAGCAGTGCACCGCTCGCGGCGCCCAGGAGCGACCCTCGCCCCCAAACGTCCCGGAACCGACGCCATCCGCCTCCGCCGAGCGTCGCCACCGCCTCCTCGAGCCGGGGAGAGGCGTTCGCGATGGCGGCCGACGTGAACAGGGCCACGATCGAGGCGTTGTAGAACACGTTCGCCAGAACGATCGCGGCTAGACCGTGGCCGAGCACACTGAGACCGGGGAGAGCGGGGCTGGCGCCGCCGAACACCTCGTCGATTCCCAGCACCACGACGAGCGGAGGCAATAGGAACGGAATCAGCAGGAAACTCAAGAGAAGGTCCCGTCCCCGGAACCCGTGCCGCCCGAGGAACACTCCGCATGGGTACCCCCAAGCCGCGGCGAGCGCCGCGCTGAGAGCACCCTGGACGACGGAGTTTTCGAGAGCCGTGCGCGCGACCCTCGAAACGAGGGTGGGACCCCATACCAGCGCAACCATGCCGTTCCCGATGCCGAACCGTTCGACCGCCCCCGCGAAGAGCGCCGCCGCCGGGAGTGCCACAAACAGCAGGACGAAGAGCGTGAGCGGGAGCTCGGCCACGACATCGCCCGCCCGCGCCCAAGCGCCGGCGTACCCCCTCCTGTTCCCGGCGGCCTTCGCGCCCATCCTCCCCCTCCGTCGACGGCCCGCTAGCCATCCACGGCCGATTGCCACTCAAGGATCCAGCCCGGCAGGTTGGCGGCGGTGGCGTTGACCGGTTCAAAGGAATTGAGCGGGGTGATCGTGTCGGGGGGAACACTCCAATTGAAGGCGCCCGGCAGCGCCGTCGTGTCGTTCGCCGGGTACTCCCACTCGTTGAGAGGGATTTCCTTCTGCACCGGGCCCGACAACAACCAGTCCTCGAACTGCTCCGCAAGCGTGAGGTTGTGCACGCCGCCGCGGACGATTCCCACTCCGTAGATCGACTTCCAGCTGTAGTTCTCCCCACCGTGTCGAATGACCGACGTGTTGATCGCGCCCACCGGTCCAAAGTAGGCGTCGTACGCGGGGTCGGTCGTGTAGCTGACGAAGCTCGCGTACGTTCCGGCCGAGAACTCCGAGAAGCCGGTTCCCCAGTCGGTGGTCGACGGCGCGACGGGGCCGATCGTGCGCCAGAAGTCCGTCCAGTTCACGCCCAGAACCTCGGTGGAATAGGCGATCTCCATCACGAGGAACTCCTCCCCCGTGATGTCCGGAGGCACTTCGTAGAGGAACTGGGAAGCGAGGGAACGATTGCCGGCGATGGCCGAGAGATAGTTCCCGGTCGAGAATGGTGATCCGTGCGACTTGTCGAAGGTAACGTTGTAGTCGAGGCCGATGAACCCGTACTCGTACGGGACCACGGAGTGATCCGGGGCGATGTCCGCGACGAGCCCGGCCGGTACGTCCGCCAGCTCGGGAGGAGCGTAGGGAACGAGCAGCCCCGCCGCGTCGACCCGTGGGGCGGTGAGCTCGTCCAGTCCGATGACCATGTCCGGCAGGGATCCTCCCGAGGTGAGGAGGCTCGTCGCGAGGTCGCCCGTTTCGTACTCGACGCAAACACGGCTGTGGGTTGCGTTCTCGAACCCTCCGAACAGAGAGGCGCGGGCGGCCGTCGGGTCGGGTCCCGAGTCGAAGAAGCTCTCGTAGGTCTCGACCACAAGGGTGTGCGGGCCACCGAGACAGCGACTTGATGAAGTCTCCACGTAGAAGTACGTCCCAAACCCCGCCACGAGGACGATCGCCGCGACGACAGGGACGATCCACGGGATCCTGCGATAGGCACGCCGACGGCCTACCCAACCGGCGTCGGTTTCCGTTTTTGTCTCCAGACGTTCAGCCATTCCCGCAGCTCGCTGCGGGGGTCACTACACGCGGGTCCACGGCCTTCCCTGCGCCGGTATTATCCGGGTCAGGTTCAAGGGGTCGACAGAGACGCTCTGTCCTCTCAGCCGCGTGGCAGCTCCCCCAGCGGAGAACCGGAGGTCCACCGGCCATAAGAGCCTGAGGGGGGCCATGGCCGGCCCCTCCAACGACCCCTCACTGGATTCGGCGGAGAAAGTCGGCCAAGGCGGCGTCAAACGCGTCGGGCTGGGAGAGGTTAGTCAGGTGATCCCCACCGGGAATCTGGACAAGGAGGGCCCCGGGAATTCCCTTGGCCACAAATCGCGCGATCGGGCCGCTCGAGGGGTTGTCGCGGTCTCCGTAGATTACAACGGTCGGAACGTGCACCTCGGCGAGGCGTCCGGCGGTACCTGGGCCCTCCCGTTGGGCCTGGGACGCCGTAGCCTCGGTGAAGACCTCCTCCATGTTGTCCTTCAGCATGGTGCGAAAGAGTTCGAGCGAGGGACCTTTGAGCGCCGAAACCCAGAGCCGGCGCAATCCCTCCATCGCCTCGTCCTTCCGCCCCTCGCGCCAGGCCGCCTGAACCGCCGCGGACGCCCGGTCGTCCTCCGCGAACGCCTCCTGATCCTCGGGGAACATCGAGAGCTGCATCCCCGAGACCCCGGGGGCGATCAAGAACAAACCGGACACGTCGTGAGGCCGAGCCAGGGCGAAATCGATAGCGAGTCCGCCCCCCATGCTGGACCCCACCAACACGGGTCGGCGGAGTCCCACGTGATCAATCAGTTCGCCGAGGTCATGGACGGCGGAGAAAGGCTCGGAGGTCTTGGAAGAACCCCCGTATCCCCGGAAGTCGTACCGCACGACCCGGTGATCGCCCGCGAGCCGCTTGAACTCCCGGTTCCACATGCGGCGGTCCGCGATCGCCGCATGGATCAGAACGATGCCGCTTCCCTGCCCGGCCGCCTCGTACGCGATGCGGCCTCCCTTCACGTCCAAGTGGGAGAATTTGTCCGAGCCACTCATGGCACTCCTCCGCCATTGCCCGGCGCCTAATTAGCGATTGAGTTCCGCGGGCGTCACGAATCCCGGGTCGCGAAACGATCCGTCGCGCGACGGCGTTCGTGCTCGCGCCCACGTAGTTGTCGACGTTGCGGGGACCTTGTCCTTCATTGGGGTCTTGTGCCGGGGATACGCCTCTCCTTCGCATCAGGGCCCGCATAGGGAAAGGGGGTCCGCGGCTCATCCGCGACGACGATGTATTTCCCGTTGCACGACGGACCAATAGGAGTCACGGTCCGACGGACGGAGCGCTGTCCGACCATCCCGAAGGAGCCCTGGGTGAGACGTGAACCGTCCCAGCTGGGAGACGACCGCGCCCCCTTCCCGTAGTTCCGAACTGACCGCCTCGACCTGCCGTGGCTCAACGGCTAGGAGCAACGTGCCTTCGCTGCTGGCGTCCAGGGGGTCCATTCCGAACAACTGCGAAACCGCCCGGACGGTGGGGTCCACCCAAGCCCGGGAGAGGTCGACCTCCAAGCCCCGACCGGCCGCGTGGGCCATTTCCCATGCCGCTCCCCGGACCCCGCCTTCGGCAACGTCGTGCATGGCCCACACCCCGTCTTCGCGCAGGCCGACCCGGACCGCGCGGAGCGCGTCCGCGACGGTGGACATCCGAGTCGTCAGGGCTCTCGCCCGCTGGAGGATTTCGGAACCCAAGCGTTCGCGGATTCGATCCGGGAAGAACGTCGCGAGCATCCCCGTCGACTCGAGGGCTATCGTGCGGGCGATCAGAAGTTCGGCACGAGCGGGGATGTGTCGGGTCGTGACGTATCCATCGTCGTCCGCGACGGCAAGGAGGGTTCCCGCGCCGACGGTGGGAAACGTGCAGCCTGCGTAACGGCCCGTATGCCCGGTTACGATCGCGGCATTCAATCGACGGGCTTCCCGGCCAAATACCCGGAGGATCGTCTCCAGAATCCGATCCGGGGTCCCCGGGGGAACGGTCAGGTCAATGGTCGCCCAATCCGGTCGGCGCCCGGTGGTGGTGAGGTCGCTCGCGAGAATGTGGAAGGCGAACCACGCGGCGCGTTCCCAACCGAGACGGGGTTCGATGTACAGCGGATCTGTGGTGGAGAGGAGGACCTCGCCCGTCGGCAGCCGCGTGACCCCAACGTCCACTCCCGTCTGGGGGCCCACCACCACGTCGGGCCTCCGCCGGCCAAGGTTGGGTCGGATGACTCCTTCGAAGAATCGTCGCGAGACCTTGCCTTCCCGGGGCGTGGACCGGGGAGCGGACCTGGCACTCGGCATTCCTGGCGGCGAGTCGAACAAGATTATGTAAGCGCCGACGACCCTAGTTCGGCCCGTGCTGGCCCCTGTCGATGACTTTGCGCTGGGCCTGGTCTTCGGTCTGGCGTTCGTCATTATCGTTTTCCTCGTCACGCTTTGGCGGATGCGGAGACGGGAGCGTCGGTTGGCGGAGGCGGCCCGGCGCGAGCTCTCCGGGCCGCGATAAGCGTTTGAGGCCGGACATCTCGGCGGGCCCGTGCAAACAACTCGTCGTCGGCTCCTGGTGCTTGGCCTCGACTCCGTGCCGCCGGAGTTCCTGTTCGACCGGTTCCTCCCCCGAATGCCGCGCCTCAAATCCGTTCTGGACCGGTCCCGGTACGGGACCCTGCTGAGCACGGACCCTCCCATCACGGTCCCTGCGTGGGCCGCGATGTTCACGGGAATGGACCCGGGCACGCTCGGACTCTACGGATTCCGACACCGCCGCCCGGGGACGTACTTTGAAATGTACGCGCCGACCCCCCAAATGATCCCCTTCCCGCCCCTGTGGTCGATTCTTTCGCGGCTCGGGCGCCGGGTCGCCGTGATCGGGATGCCGCCCGGGTATCCCCCGCCCACGGTCAACGGGGTCTACATCTCCGATTTTCTCACGCCGGAAGGCGCGAAGGACTTCGTCACGCCGGCCTCGCTCGCTCCCGAGATCGAAGCGGCGAGCGGCGGGTACAATTTCGATGTCACGTTCCGCGCCGAGGACCGGCCCCGCGTCGAACGCGAGCTGTTTGATATGACGCGAAAGCGGTGGGCCGTCGCGCGCTATCTGTGGCAGAAAGAGCCGTGGGACCTGTTCGCGATCCATGAGATCGGGACGGACCGGCTGCACCACGCCTTTTGGAAGTTCTTCGACCCCACGCATCCGCATTTCGTCCCGGGGTCCGAGTACGCGGATATCGCGGACCGGTACTATGCGCTCCTCGACCAGGAGATCGGTACCTTGCTGGACCTGGTCCCGGAGGACGTGACGATTCTCATCGTGTCCGACCACGGAAGCATGGCGATGCACGGATGCTTCTGCATCAACCAGTGGCTCGAGCGAGAGGGGTACCTTCACCTGAAGACGCATCCGTCCGGTCCGGGAACTCCGCTCGAGAATCTCGAAGTGGACTGGGACCGAACGGTAGCGTGGGGGGCGGGCGGGTACTACGCCCGCATCTTCTTCAACGTCTGGGGCCGCGAGCCGCACGGTCTGCTGCCGGCGAGCGAGGTGCCCTCCATCGTCCAGACGATGACCCGCGCGCTTGAAGGCGTGCGCCGGCCGGACGGGGCTTCCCTCGGAGTCCGGGTCTTGGACCCGGCCCGCGTGTACCGGTCCGTTCGGGGTGACCCGCCGGACCTGATGCTGTACTTTGGAGAACTTCATTGGCGGTCCGCCGGCACGTTGGGCCATCCGGGTCTGTTCCTGACCGAGAACGACACCGGCCCGGACGACGCCGTCCACTCGCTTGACGGGGTGTTCGTCTTCGCCGATCATCCGAACCGCCGGCCGGTGCATCTTCCGCCCCAGCAGATCATCGATGTGGCTCCCACGCTGCTCAAGCACCTGGGCATCGCGTTGCCGCCCACGATGCAGGGCCAACCGATCGCCGGTTGGCTCGGATAGCGGCGCGGAGCCAAGTTTATTCTTGGATAGACCGCGGCTGGGGGATGACCTTGGGCTGTTCCGCCTCGGTGGGCATGCCCGTCTTGCCTTCGACGATGTCGCAATCTCGCCAGTTGATGCCGACCGTGACCTTCGGAAAGGCGACCTTCAGGGTGTAGTTCGCGATCTTTCCGATGATCAGACCCTGCGCGCCCGGGACCAGGTTCGGGTTCATGACCGAGAGGTCCCGGACAAGGATGACCCGCGTCTGGTTATACACCACGCGCTCCAGCTCGCTGCGGTCCTTCATCGGCCAGCTCTCTCTCGCGACGAGCGCTTCCGCCGCCTAAAGATTGTGCCTCGGCCGGCGTGTGAGGCTTTTTAGGCCAGTGGCGGGTATCGTGCCGGCCCGGTACCGCATGGCGTCAGCAGGTCATCGGCCCGAAAAATCCGAGAAGACCATTCACTTGAGGATCGACCCGAACGATGAAAGCACGACCCTCGAAGACGTCCTCTCCAAGATCTCCGACATCCAGCGGAAGCATCCGGACCGGGAGGTCTTCTTCGACGGCGATGAGTACGCGATCTGCTCCCGGCCCAAGCGCACCAAGGCCGCGGCGGTCCACTGAGACGTCTCCGCTGGGCGTTCCCCTTTTCGTCCTGAATCTCAAGGTCTACGCACGCTGCCTCGGCACCGGGGCCGTCGAGATCGGCCGGGCGTTCGAGAACCAACTCAAGATGGCGCGAGTCGCTGGTGCGATCGCGCCGGCCGCTCCAGATATGGGACTGCTCGCCCAGCGCATCCGGGTCCCCGTGATCGCTCAGCACGCTGACCCCCAGGAGGTCGGGCCGTTCACCGGGTACGTCGTTCCCGAGGCGATCGCCGCCGCCGGGGGCCGCGGGAGCTTGGTGAATCATTCCGAGCATCCCATCCCCATGGAAACGATTCCGGCCGTCCTCCAGCGGCTCGACGCGGCGGGTCTCGAGGCGATCCTTTGTGCCCGCGATGTCAGCAATTCCCGAGAGCTTGCGAAGTTCCGCCCTCGGTTCCTCGCGGTCGAGCCTCCCGAGCTCATCGGAGGGACCCAGTCCGTTTCCACCGCTCAGCCCTCGGTGGTCTCCGGTACGGTGTCGGCCGTCCACGAGGTTTCGCCCGCCACTCACGTTCTGTGCGGGGCGGGCATCCACCGTCGGGCCGACGTCCGGCGCGCTGTCGAGCTCGGCGCGGAGGGAATCCTGGTATCCAGCGCGGTGACGCGAGCCGATGACCCCGGTCAGGCGATTGAGGAGTTGCTAGCCGGATTCCCCCGGACGCATAAGCCATAGAGGTTGCCCGGAAACCGTCCCGATTCGAAGTCACCAAGCGCTCCTATCCCTTCCTCCGCGAGCGGTATCCTCATCTGGCGGCCAGTGGTCGATCACCACCGCCAACGAAACTTCGGCGACGCCCCGGGCGCGGGACCGGTCCCTGCGGCGGGTCTGTCGGATGGACCCGGTGCGATTCGAACGTATGCAGAAGGCGAAGCCCCGTTGGCGACGGCTGAAGGCGAACCTGCGCCACGATCTGTTCGGGTGGGATCCCTTGAACTCCTAGCTCCGGTTCCCCGTGCGACCCGGGATCCATGTCTTGGTCGACCTGCCCTACGTCGCCCATCCGCTCGTTGGGAGATACGGGAAGGCGTCGGGATGGCGATTTGGCCTTTCGTTGGCCGCCTCCGCACTGCTCTTCCCCTTCCGCGTTCCGCATCCTGTCATCGATCCGGGTCGAGAGGCCGGCATCGACCTCAACTTCCACTCTGCCGACATCGCTGCCTCCGACGGCCGGACCCTGGGGGTCGACCTCCGGCCGATCACCCGGCTACAGGAGAGTATGGTCCGGAGGCGTCAATCGATCCAGCGCCAGATATCCAAGGACCTGCGTCACCGGCGGGCGGTCCTTCGACGACATCATGGGCGGGAGCGGTGACGGATCACGCCGCTCCTCCACCTCACGGCCAACGAACTTCTCGAGAAGGTCGGAGAGCGCGCCCTGATCCTATAGGATCTGTCAGCGGATGCGTTCCAATGCGAACGACCCGATGATCAGCTGTCGATTCGTCGCCCGGTACTCCACCCAGTCCCGGGTCTGCACATCGCCCAGCCCCTGGACCGACAGGTAGGCCCGGTCCCGGTCCTGCTTGAACCGGATGGCGCCATCGATGCGGCTCTGCGCTACCTCGACCCTCGAGTCAGGCACCGTGCCCTGGTCTACGAGATAGATGCCCAGCGCCTGCCGTGCCTTGAGAATGCCCACGAAGTTCTGGAAGAACGAGAACGCCTCCTTCTCATCGCTCTGCGCGAGACAGGTGGAGAGGTTCAGGAATCCGACCCGGAAGCTGGGGGCCTTGGTCTTCTCGGCCATCTGGGCCGCTTTCACGAGTCCGGTAAGAATGCCGGAATGGTCGGAGGGGCCGGCCACGACGACGCGCGACCCTCCCTTGGCGCCGTTGGGTTCAGCGGCGGGGTTGGATGCGTCGATCCAGGTCACCTGACCCAGCTGCTCATACTCCCGGAACTGGGGAGTGACCTTCCCGATGTCCGCGGCGATTTCTTCGGGGGACCGCGTAGTCGTCACGAGCACCGCGGGCTCTCCGCGCCGGAGCCCTTCCGCCACGAATGAGTAGAGCAGGATCTCCTTCCCCGTGAACGCCGGCCCCACGAGCAGCACATGAGCCTTCGGCGGGAGCCCGCCGGCGAGCAGATCGTCGAGACGGGGAGTTCCTGTCGGGAGCCGGTCCGTTTGGCGGGAGATCGTCGGAGCCGCTAGGGTGGTCCCCTCTCCCCCGCCGATCGTGGCCGTCGCCTCCGCGCGCTGCCGGAGCAGTTGCTGCTCTCGCTCCTTAAGCTGCTTCTCCCGTAGGTCGAGGACGCGCTCGCGTTCTACGAGGCTCGCGGCGGCGCTGGACGCCTGCGCCGGGGCCGTGCCCTCGGGCCACTTCGACATCGAGAGCTGACGGATCGAGAGGTCGGACTCCTTCGTTTCGTTCGTCCGCTCCCGTTCGATGAGGTTCCGCTCGCGTCGAGTGAGCTCGTCCCGCAGGCGGGATACCTCGGCCTCCTTCGTCTTCAGCGCTGCCTCGCGCGACGCGATGAGTTGGCCGATCCGGTCGACTTCTCCGACCTGAGCCCCCACTTTGCCTTCCCGCTCTTCTAGTTGCTTCAACCGATCGGTGGCCTTCTTGACGGCCTCCTGGTACTGTGCCTGGAGCTGGCGGGCGGCCTCTGCTTTTTGGTTCGATTCCGTCTCGAGCTGTTTCACTGAGAGGTCCCGGATCGTGAGCGCATGCTCCCGGCGGCCGAGGTCGTCGCGGGCTTTCTTGGCCTCTTCGAAGGAGGTTTCCAACTGCTTCGTGCGGGACTGCAGCGCCTGGCGCTCCTCCTCGAGCCGGGCCCTTAGTTGCTTCAGTTCGACCTCGCGTCTGGCGACCTCCTGCGTCTTGGCGGCGAGGGAGGTTCGGTCGGCCGATGCCACAGAGGCCAGGCCCTCGCGGCCGCGCAGGTCGCTCTCGAGTTTCATCATCTCCGCGGTCTTCTGCTCGAGCTGCGCCTGCCGACCGACGAGGCGGGCCTCCAGGGCCTTCAGCTCCTCGCCTTTTTGCCCCTGGTCATCTCCGCGGGACTTGACCTCCAGCTCCCGACGGCCGATCTCGGCCTCCCGTTCGGTCATCGATTTCTCCCGCTCGATGAGGCGCTGCTGCCGACTGGCGAGCTGTTGGATCTGTAGCTTGAGGGTGGCCTCCTTGTCCTCAGTGGCCTGACGCGACGCATCCGCCTTGGCCGCGGCCACCTCGGCGGCCTGCCCCTGCTGGGCGATGTCGCCGGCCCGTTTCCGGACGTTGGCCTCGAACGCATCTAGGGCGGCGCGGTCGCTCTCGAAGGAGCGGGTGCGGTCCTGGAGGGCGGCTTCGCTGCTCTCCACGTCGGCTTCCCGTCGGATGAGCGCCTGCTCGCGGAAGGCCACGGCCTGGTCCCGCCGCTGAAGTTCTTCCGCAAAGGCCGACAGCTGCCCCTGGCCCCCCTGCATCACCTCGCGCTCATGAACCTCCGTACCGGAGGAGATCAGGTGCAGGAAGGAACCGGAAGTTTGGAAGAGGAGCCCCCCGGCAAAGAACGTGATCGCGAGCCCGCTCGCGGCGGCGATGGGGCTCTTCGTGACCTGGGGCAGGTACAGGGCTAGCGCGATCGGGATCGGGGCGATGGCCGCGATGATGGAGGCGACCTTACGCTGGCTCCAGTCCTGCCAGGTCAGCGCCATGCCGATCAGCGGCAGCGCGATGCCAATGAGCGTCAGCGGGTAAAACGTCGGCAACAGGTCCCAGTGCCCGGTCGGGCCAAAAATCCCCAGTCGGGCCACAAAGAGGTACACCAATACCGCGTCGTAGGCCAGGGCCACCCACGTGACCAGAAAGTGGGCCTCGAGATGGGAGAAGCGCTCGGCCTGCCACTTCACCTGCAGGCCGAGGACCGCGAGATAGAGGCCTCCCGCGAGCGGAAAGATGGCCGGAAACAACGACTTGAGGATGGGCGCCGCCGTAATGCGGAGCCCGGGCTGCAGATACAGGACGAGAAACGCGTCGATCAGCAGGGCGACCGAGACCCCCACGCTGTAGTAGTGAGCGGACCGACCAATCTTGAGTTGAATCAGCGCGTCCTGCCGCGCCCGCTCCATTTCGGCGGGAGTCGGTCGCACCGGTCCGCGCGTCGCGGGCGCTGGCGCCGTTGCTGGAGTAGAAGGGCCAGGGGTGGCCCGGGACCGTTTCTTGGCCACGGAGTCCGCCTACCTTTTCAGAGCGGTTGCGCCGTTACTTAATCGTATGTTTTTTCCCGCCCCACTCTCAACCCATGGTACGCTCAGCGGCCAAGAGAATGGCAGCGGCATGGAGCTGCCGCTCCGGCTCTCGCCCGACCGATTCCTCGAGTTCCAGCAGGCGGCACCACGCTGCCGGAACAGACCGAACGGCGGTGAGGCGGCTCTGGTCGTTGCCAAGGCAGGGTGCCACGGCCAGCACCTCCCGAGCCTCGAAACCGGCCGCCCGGAGGGCGGTTCGTAATTCGGCCGGCGAGATCCGGCGAAAACGGCGGCTTCCCTTGTCCCGTTCGCGGATTCGATCGAAGCCCTCCCGCTCGACCCGGGGCTGAACGGCCCGGAGGGGAGCGGCAAGCAGACGAGCGATCGCTCCGGGAGGAAGCCGATGAAGGTAGCGCGAGCGCTCTCCCGGGCCGGCGACGAACTCGAGCAGGAGTTTGCCCTCGGGGGCAACCAAGGCCGCGGTTCGCGAGAGCAATTCCCACGCATCGCCCTCAGCGAATCCGAGCACGTTGCCCAGCACCACCACTTGGTGGAACCGGCCCTCTCGGAAGGGTGGAATCACCGCGTCTCCCTGCACGAGGTCCAGCGAAATCGGCTTGTCCCTTGGGGCCTCGGAACGAATTCGTCCCAGCATGGCGCGGGAGAGCTCAAGGAGCACCACGCGATCGCCCCCGCTTCCCAGCAGGTGCGTGAATCGCCCCGGCCCCGGCCCAACCTCGAGGCTCCGACCTGGACCGACGGACCGGTTCCGTAGAAGGAACCGCTCCCGTAACTCCCGGTAAAGATCTCGGAGCGGGGTACCCTCGTACCGGCGCCATTCGCGCTCGACCCGGTAGTCGTCCCACTCCAGGAACCGATGGCGCGCGGGAGCTCGGCTCGCATCGTGCGCCGTGCCGATAGGCGGTAGCTCCGGCCGTCGAGCACGAGTGGTCGCCGGGGGCTTCCCTGTCGTCGGCATGGACGAGAGCGGTTACCCGGGGCGCTCCCGGTGCTTATAAAGCTCCGAGGCACTCCCGCCACGAGGATCCCTGCGATGCCCTACTACGAATGCCCGAAGTGCGGTGGCGGCTACGTCATCGATGTTCCTCCCAGCGCCCGCCCGACCTGTGACCGCGACGGGGCCCGCCTGAAGCGGGCGAGCGACGCCTCCTACAGTCGGTACGCTCGAGAGAAGTAGCCGCTGCGCGCCCGAGAGCCCTTCGGGGCCCGATGCGTTCCACGGAGCCGATTCGCTTGCACCGCGTCCGCCACGATTTCATCGTGGTCGAAGGCGAGCGAGTGCGCCTGAGTCAGTGGCACCCAGCGGGCCTCTTTTGCATCCGAGCCACCGGTCGGTGGACTGGGCTTCCCCCGCATCTGAAAAGCCACTGAGACCGTCGGTCCCCGAGGGTCGCGGCCGGGCCGAGAATAGACCCCCAGCAGTTTAAACCCGGCCGGCCGAAGACCAGTCTCCTCGGCGAGTTCGCGAATCACGGCCTGCTCGACGGTTTCGCTCACCTCGACGAAACCACCGGGGAGCGCCCACCGGCCTTGGAAGGGAGGTTTTCCGCGGCGGACCAAAAGGATCCGACCGTCGGAGATCCAGACCGCGTCCACCGTGAGAGCGGGGCCGGGGTACCGCGACCGGGACATAGTCGCCGGAGGGGGACGAGTATTAAGGACGCGAGCTCGCGTGTACATGGACGTGCCCCCGGCCAAACCTGCCTCTCCTTCCCCTGACCCGGACGCGAAGCACTCTGAAAAGTCCAAGGCCGCCCTGGCCCCTCGCCCCCGTAAGCAGCCCAGCTTCGACGAGCTCGCGAAACGCATCGCCGCTCAGGGCCCCCGCCGAGGATCGGTGGTCCAGCCGCCCTCCGCCTGGCAGCCGGATGAGGTCACCCTTTCGTTCGCGTTGCGCCTGATGGAGGATGGAAACCTCCAGGAGCTTCCGGCGCCGATTGTTCTCGCGACCATCCTGATCGCAGTGGAGAGCGAACGCCGCCGGCTCCTCCATCTCCTGACGGGGGGTGGCACGGAGGAGATCGAGGCGATTGCAAACGTATTCTGGCCGTTGATCGTGCTGCCCGGTCCCGTCGCGCCAAACGTAGCGATCTTCGACGGAACGGGCGTTTGGAATCGGACATTCCGGTACACGCTGCTGCCCCCGATGGATCAAGTCCACACGCTCCTTGACCGCCCCGGGGGGATGGCGGAGTTCGTCAGCCAAGCGAGGTCGCTCCTCCCGTTCTTCGGACATGACCCTGGCGCGGAGAATCTGACGGTCGAGGGCTTCCTCCCCGTAGACCCGCCCCTCCTGTTCGACGTTCTCTCGCACAGCGACTTGCGCAGCGACCCCCAAGTCCCGCACGCAGGATTCCTGCCGGCGCGCCATGACGCACCCTGGTACCGGGAGGTGGTTTCCCAGATGCAGCGGTGGCTGGATCGGTTCGAGCAGGATTTGGCCACCCTCACCGGCGTCCGCGAACGGATCCTGGAGCAGGTGTCCCGGATCAACGCGGAGCAGGACGCCGAGCTCCACCAACTTGAGCAAGACGTTCAGCGCCGGCGCGTCGAGACGCTGCAATCGATCGAGACGGAGCTGCAGACGATCCATGGCCGGCACCAGCAGACTCTCCGGCAACATCTCGAAGGGATTCGGGTCGCCCAGTCCCAAGGCGCTCATGCCCAGGTCTCCGCGGCAACGGCGGATACGCTGCTGCAGCGAGCCCGGCACCGGCAAGCGGAGTCCGACCATCACGCGGCCCGAGCCCGGGAGGCGGACCGGGTGGCCCGGCAGGCCGACCGGGACGTGGACGACCTCCGGCGCGAGATCGAGCGAGTCCACGCTCAGGAACGGGCGGACCTGGAGCGTTCGATCGCCCGGGCGGGGCAGCTGGAGCAGGAGCACGCCCGACGGCTATCCGAGCGGGAGCTGGCGCGTGACGAGTTCGCCACGGCCGCGGCCGACCTGGTGAAGGCGATTGACGGACAGCTTGCGGCCCG
>JASHQC010000017.1 GCA_030037735.1 Thermoplasmata archaeon | reverse complement strand
ACCCGGCGAGATCCCGGTCCCGTATCCCGTGATAGAGTCCTAGGTCGAACAGGCAGTCATACGGTCCTCCGAGTTCGACCTGCGTGAGGTTGCCAACCCGAAAGTCCACCGGAACTCCTGCCCTGATCGCTTTAGCTCGGCCCTTCTCGATCGCTGACGCGACAAGGTCCACCGCCGTCACGCGATATCCGCGTCGCGCGAGCTCCACGGCATTGGTTCCCGTCCCGCATCCCATCTCCAAAACTGTGGCTCCTGGGAACCTGCCGGCCTCTATGACTCGAATCAGCTCCGAGCTGGGCCGGCCCGAATCCCACGGAGGGGTTTCAGTGGCATAACGACGCGAGATATCCTCCGCGTACTCGGCCGGGCTCTGTGGCCAGCGGGTTAAGTTCCGATGGGTACGATTCTGCGTCACGCAGCTCGGTAGGATGGCAAGGCTCTTGAGACCGCAGGGGCTGAGACTTGGTGACCCCGTTAGGTGGGTCGCGTTCAGATTGCATGGCGTTTCGAGCGGGGGAGGACCCTCGAATCGTCAGGGCGGAGAATCAGTCCTTTTCCGATGCTGGTCCTCCCCGCTCGCATCGTTCGCAGGTCCCCCTCGCGGCATGACCACGCCACCAGTGACGACCGATGGCATCTCTCCCCCTCTCTAACCGAGAGAGAGGTGTCCGGCGGCAAACCGGCTCCCGTACCAATCTTTTACCTAAGAGCCGTTCAGACCCTGACGAAGAGATTTCACGGAGCAAGGCACCATGATTCGGGAAAGCTCAACATCCGCCTCCCCTAATCGCAATTCGATAACTATCAAGACCACAGGATTAACCTGGCTTGACAAGTTGTACCAGATTTTGATAATCTGCGCGTTTCCCGTCGGCGTTCTGTTCGTGATTTATCTCTCGGGTCCCAGGCCCCCGGTGAACGTTCCTCTGCAACTTGCTGAAGTCGTGGTAGTTCTTGCGGTCGTTGACTTTGCATTAGAAGAGATCACCTCGGTCCGCCGTATCACCATGGACTCGGAAGGAGTCCGTTTCCGATTCCTGATTCACACGGAAGTGCGCCAGTGGGGAGACCTCCAGCCGGGCACGGAGAGTCCTGAGCACTCGGGATGGTGGGTGGTTAGTCGACGGCGTGAAGGGAAACCGAGCCGCCAGCGCGGGTATCGTATCACGCTCCCTCAGGCCCGGGCAATGCTGAGCCATCCTAGCTGTCCGAAGTGGGAGCTGAAACCGGCCGTTCGGGCGGCCCTCGGGGTTGCTGAATCCATTACCTAAAAGGTCCTCGCAAGGCTGTCATTCGCGTGTCGACAATCTATCTCCTTTTCGCACTCGTAGAGATTTCCAAGTAGCCGAAGCGCCGCGTCGACGAGCTGCGCCGCCCGTTTCGCGACCAAGACTTGGACATCCTAGTTGGCGGTGCGACGTCCCGAGCATTTTGGTAATGGCTGGTAGGTAGGATCGAAACGGGTCCGTTTTTGACCTAGGATACTCATCTCAGCCAACCCGCGGAGGGCCCGACGCGCTTGCATCAGCGTCTTGCACCTCCTGCGATGTTCTGGATGCCCTCGAAGCTCGACCGTATTCCACGGCCCCAACCACGAGCAGCGCGGACGCTGCTATCGCAAGGTACCACCCGATCCCGGGCCCCCAACTATGCGCTTGTCCGGTCTCGTTGTTAGTTCCGAAGAAGGACGTTTGCGGCCCGGGAGAGATCCCCCATTCGAAGGAGTAGTTGGTACCCCCATTCGGCATTGCCATGTCCCATCCGCATGGCAGTTTGGCTGAACTCGTGTTGTTCGGGAATGCGAGCACGAATGGAGTTGTCACGACGACCGAGTCAGAGCAGATGATGCTGGGTTGGGCGAACGCCACCACCACTGGTCCCGCCAGAGCGAGCAGAATGGTGGTAACGAGTAACGTTGAGACGAAACGACGCCGGGTTCGAACTGTGCCCCGCCACATTTGGCAGGCGGTTATCAGACCCAGCAATCCCCCAGCCACAACCAGACCGATCACAGCGAGATACAAGATCGCGAGGCTCCCAAGCTCGATGGTGGAATAGGCAACCGCCACAGAGTAGGGGCCGCTTGCCTGGGATCCCCAAAGCTGGACCATCGTGGGGTAGTACGTCTCGCTGGTCAGGTTGGAACCACCGCCGAGGCTCGTGGAGTACCATCCGAGGATGACCGTGGAGACTAACAGGGCCGACCCTACAACGGTCGTGATGACTGCGTAGAAGACCGACGGCTGTCGTGGTCCGTGCATCAAACGTGAAATGCACGGGGTAGCCGATAATCAGGATGGGTGGAGGCGGAAGTAGTGTAGGGTCGGGTAAACGGGCAGTTTGTTCTCGGCCGAGCTATCGGCCTCCCGTGCGTGGGGATTCCCCGCCTACAACCACATCTGCCCCGCGAGACTTGGCGATGCCAACAACGCGCGCGCGGCGAAACGGGAGGTCAGGCGGAGAGCTCGTCCGCTAGTTCCAGGAACGAGACGTCAGGGGAGCCTTTGACGGTCGAACTGCGGCGGATCTGTGCGGCGTCTCCCCATCCCATAAACTCCTTCGCTCGAGCAAAGTCCCCCCACTCCGTGAGGCAGAACACGGACTCCGGATGCTCAGTGTCCCGGAATATTCGCGTTCCCCGGGAACCTAGCTCGGCCCGCTTTCCAACGTGCTCCTGCATGACAGCCTTCCATTTTCGATAGTCTTCGACCGAAACCCGGACGAGTACGAACGGCATGCACAACACGAGGGTGTTCGATCGTTAAGGGCTGCGTCTAGGAGGCTACGACGATGTCGGGCGATGCGAGAACGATGCGTGCTCAGACCCCGGGAGGGCTGTCAGACCGGATTCCTCGGGCTATGCCGTTTCGCCCGTAGTAGTGGCTGTAGTCCATGAGCACGAGTTGGCAGGCCTCACACCGCCAGGCCTCGAATCTCTGGAACCAGTTGACCCGGTTTCCGAGCGCTTCCCCCCACAGAGTATCGGGCTGTCCGAGAGGCGCATGCCACTCGACCCGGCTGCCGGCCATTACCGTTCCGGCCTGCATCGCCTTCCCGCAGCGAGCGCAGGACGGGACCGTCGGAAGGGCCATGCTCTCCCCCTAGCCGCACTTCAATGTATAGATAGCCGGCGGTCGGGTGAGGGCTCGGTAGCCAACGCGGTGGATCCCCGCCAAGGGAGGTCTAGGCCGGGGGCCGAGGAAGCGCAGGTAGTACTCGCTCGACCCTCGGATCGGGCGGAAGCCGCGCTCTTCCGGCGTATGGCCGCCGCCCTGAGCAGAAGGACCCTTTCGCACGCAGGGGGTTTTTCACGAAGGGCTCCCTCGACGGACGGGGGGGCCGGGGTGCCTTAAAACTGGGGTTCGGAGTCGATGCCTCGAGTCCCCCGGGCAATCGGCAGAGATCGTACCCCGTTTCTTCGGAAACAACCAGCGAATCCGCTCGGGGTTAGATCTCTTCTACTCCGGTCCTCCGGGTCTCATTCGCGCTCTCGAGGAGCGCTAAGTCTTAGCGTACCATTATGAGGGACCAAACCATCCCGGGGCACGAGGTGGGGACTGTGGCGAAGCAGATTCTCCAGATAAACTTCAACTTCAGCGGATCGGCCAACGACCTCGGGAAGGAATTCGCGCCATTTGCGGAGCCTATCGCGCGAGTTCCGGGCCTTCTGTGGAAGGTCTGGCTCATGGATGAGGCTAGGAAAGAGTCGGGCGGGATCTACCTCTTTGAGGATCCGGCGTCTGCGCAACGATACTTGGAAGGAGAGATTATCTCCGCGGTAAAACAGCACCCCAAGCTTAGCAACATCAGCGCAAAGACATTCGGGATAATCGAGCCGTTTTCAAGGGTCACGCGGGCACCCATCGACCCGATCCCGGCGTAGCCTGTCGGCTCGCTAGTTACACTAGCCCCCCGGGTGCGGGCGTAAGCCCGGGCCCTTGCAATCGAATCCGGCGGAGGAGACGATCTTACGCGAGTCCGTCCCGGGACGACTGGAACCGGAGACTTCCCCTGGGCGCATACGATTATTATCCGAACCTGAGCCAAAGAACGTCGAGCATCAGGAGCCCCGTTGACCACCGTGGGAGAACCCTCGACCCTCGCCGAGGCGCTCGCCGCTATCGGCGAACCGGACCTGAATACATCGCGACGCCCTGTGCTCCGGACTTCTGGGGCTACTCTGATCACGCTGGCGACCCTCAATCCGGCCGGCGCGCCCGTGTGGCACGGCCTCTGGGTTGGCGCCGGCGAAGTCCGCTCACTGGGGCCGGACGTTTCCGAGAGCCTGACCGTGAAGAGTTCCAAAACCCCCGCGACGACGAAGGCTCTCGTAAACTTGCTGCAAGCGGCGTACCGGTCCTACGTCGAGCGGTTGGAGGCCCTTGGGGGGCGGCTCGATACTCTTGAGGGGAAGCCAGACCCGGCGCCTCTTCCTGAGCTAGGTGCTCTGCTACACGCACTCGCCACTGCGCGGAAGCAGATCGTCCGATTGGCGGTCCTCGTGGCGCAACTCGATGGCGCGCTCGGCGCAAATTTTCCGGGGTTGGAAGAGGATCTTCCCCCCATCCGGACCGAAGTGTCGCATCTCGATGAGCTCTCGGCCGGCTTGGCTCAAGGAGCCCGTGACTTGGTGGCGCTCCGGAACGCAGTTGAGGCGAACGATCTCGCCGCGGCGGCGAATCGGCTGGGAACAGTGTCGAACCGAATCGCGGCGCTCGCAAACACATCCAACCTGCGTATGCTCGGTGTGGCCTACATCGCCCTAGTGCTTGCCCTCGTGAGCGTCGTAGTGCTGATTCCCAATACGGGGGCCACAATTCTAGGCATGCCTAGCGCCGCATGGGTCCCGGGCCTCTGGGTCGACCTGATTCTCGTCGTACTCGCCATCGTTCCCATGGTGGTGGTGTTCTCTCGTCCCTGGATATGGAACACGCTGCGAGGCCTTCCGACCTTCGAGAGCCGTACTCAAGAGGGTCTCTCCGACCTCCCGGAGATACCGGCGCAGGAAGTCAACGGCCCGGCGTCTCTAATCCGGCAGTCCCGGTAACGTTCAGGGACCGGCCTAGTCGCCCTGCTGCGGCGGCTGAGGACCGGGATTCGATACTGACCCCTAAACCAATTGGTTACGTCGGAAGAGGGGTAATCGCAACAAGGCACTCGACGACGTGGATCAAACTTTGGGCGGCGGGGTCGGGGAATCCCGTTTGGTCCCGCGTCGTTGGAGATGAAGCCCTGTGACAACGGCGGCGGCTATGACCGTGGACCCGGCCAGTATTTCGGCCCAAAGAGTCCAATACGGTCCGGAGACTGGCTTCGCGGGCAGCGCCGACCCCGGGGCGAAGACGTAGGCTCCGATGTCCCATGGGCCTGAAAGTGGACGGGCGTTCCCGTCCGCGTCGATCGCCGGTACCTGGCCAGCAAGATTGATCCCAGCTCCAACCACGGGGGACGTGGCCCGGACATGGAGGTTCAGCGTGAGGTTCGTGCCGTTTCCCCAGTCGGTCAGGAAATCACCGGTGGTCGGGGGGCCCGACAGTGCGGGAGAGAACTCGACCCAGGGTTGCGGAATTCCCGCGCCTACCGCGGTCACGGTTCTCAGTATCCCGTCATAGTCGTACTCGACATGGTCCCCCACCCGGAATGTGGCGTTCACATGGGGATTGACCGCTGGGTCTTCGATCTGTAGCGTGACATTGCTCGCCGTTCCCCCGTTGAGGTAGGCCTCAAAGACGGGAAAGTTCACGAACTCCGGGCTCTCGTCAATCAGGCTGTGCTGGTCGTGCGGGAAACTGTAGTTCCCGCCCACCCATTGCGCCAGAGTGGGCTCGGAGCCGTTGTACCCGATGTCGCCCGCGTAGGCATAGTCGCTCCCCAGCAAATTGTAATCGCTGCCTAGGGGAGAGAGCCCGGCGGGATCGAAGGAGAAAACGGCCCCCCACCCGGAGGGGATCCACACGATGTTGTTACGGAGGCTGACGTTGGTAACCCCTCCCTGGAAGAGAATGGCGGGGCTCTCGTCCAGTGGAGCCATCACGAAGTCGTTATTGTACACCCGGACCTCGTTGAGGATCGACCCGGGATCCGCCGAGATTCGGATCATCCACGCGCCCGAAGCCGCGAAGATGTTGTCGTAGACTGTCACGTTGACGTAGTCGGCGTCCTCGCAGTAGATGTCCGCCGTCGCCTCGGGAATGTAGCCCGAAAACTCGTTGCCTTCCAGCAGATAATTCCGGATCGTCGCGTAGCTGTTCGACCCCGCGAACAGGTACACGCCGTCGCCGTGCCAACCCGACCAGTATCCGTACTTGACATAGGGATAGAAGTCGTGGATGTGGTTGAATGCGATCGTGACGTTCACCATTGCCGCGGCCGGTACCTCCCCACTTCCGCCCGCGATTCCCCACGAGACACTGGAGAGGTCGTTCCCTTCCACGAGGGAGTCGTTGTCCTGGCTCAGTCCAATGCCCGTCCCGGCGTCCGAGAGGGTGTTATCGAGGATAGAGGCGTGCGCGTGAGAGGAGACCGAGATGTCGGAACTCTCCTTCCCGTACATCGGGCCCTGTGTCATATTGAAGATCGAGTAGCCGTACGCGGGGGCCGCGCCCACCGGATCGCTGTACGCCGTGTTCCAGCCGGGCATGGTCAGATTGAGGTCTTGATAGACCTGTAGGGTGTTGTTGTTCGTCCAATACGGTCCCAGGTACGCAGAAGCGATGGTGTAGTCGTCGCTACCCCATCCCACATAGATCTTGTAGTGGGCGAGGGACCCCGCGGTGCCCGCGTACTGGGCGAGGCTCACGTTCGAGTCATTGAACGTGGTGGCCGTCACGTGGACCGAGGCCCACGCGTTCAACGATCCCATGACCTCACTGTTGTTGTTGACCGCGAGCGCGATGGGCTGAATGTCGTGTATCCAGCAGTTTTCGATTGTGATGTTGGAGCCGACTCCCGCGATCTCGATGCCTTGGGGGCCGTTGTTCCACCCGCCCCCGGTATCGTTCCAGATATAGCGGAGGTCCCGGATCTCGAAGTTCTCGATGACGACGTCGGAGACCCCCACATCCTCCACTCCGTTCCAGGTTTCCCCGCCGACGAACCCAAACTGGTTCGCGAGCGGGCCCCGGGCCTGTCCCATTCCGTCGATGATAGCCCGACCCGTGCCGAAGGTTCCAGCGGAGTTCCCGTCATACGTGATGGGCCGCCCGGGGAGCCCGCTCCACGGCAGATCGACGGTGCCATTGTAGACGACCCCGCCCTTGAACACCACCGTGTCCCCCGGTTGGAGCGTGGTGCTTGCCGCAAGGCCGGTCGCGTCGGGGTCCCCCGGTGCGTGCTTCCAGGAAGCCGCAGCGCTGGTTCCCGAATTCGTATCGGCGCCGGCCGTGAAATCCACGTAGTAGATGGTACCGTCCACGGCTACCGAATGGGCGGGAGCGGAAGGCTCACGACCAACGGAATTCCTGTCAAGTGAAGGGGAACCGTCGCTCCCCTTTTCTACAGGCAAGGCCGACCCCCCTTGACTCACAGCGGAGAATCCGGGGCCCACGAGGATCAGTGCCACGGCGAGTGCCGAGCCGGCAACAGTCCATCGCCGCGCGCGCCAGTGGTCGCTCATTGACCGATTCATTATGCCGTGACCTCGCCTCCCTTCGCCCGCACCGGCTCCGGCAGGTCAGATGGGGCCGTCGCCCACCTCCCACGGGAATGATGTGCTGGCGAGTTAGGGCCGTCAGCCTGACGAAATGACTCGGAATCCGTTCAATTTAGTTTTTGTGACCCCGGCTCCCATCGACTTCTCCCGGGCTTCTGAAGCATTTCCGGGATCAGGCCCCACCACTAGGGCTTTTGCTACCCTCCGGTTCGCTGTCGCTCGGTCGCTGAACTTCTTGACTCTTCCTCTGTGGGAGTTGATCCTAGGGTCCGTGGTCATTGTGGTTCTTCTCGCCGCGCTGGGCGAGGGGCTCTCGCGGGTTGTCCGGCGGCTCGGGAAACGCGCGGGACTGAAGGACACTACCCTGGTGAGCATCCGAGACGTGATTCGAGCCCTCTGGATCGTCTTGGCGGTGGTTGGGGTCGCATACTACACCGACCTCACTTCCTACCTCACAGTTCTCGTCGTGTCCACGGTGGGCGGGCTGATCCTGTCCTTGGCGCTTCAGGCGACCCTTTCGAACGTCATCGCAGGTCTCTTCATGATCGAGGATGGGACCCTTCGTGTTGGCGATGAGGTCACGTATTCCGGCATCAAGGGTAAGGTGATTCGGATGACCCTACGGACCAGCTGGATCCTGAACGAGAAGGGATCCATTACCGTGGTCTCGAACTCGAATTTGATGGCGGGCCCGCTGACCATTCATTCGGGGACTCCCCGCGTGGTGTCACGATACCATCTGGAGGGAGTGGTGCCGCCGCTAACGGCCCGGGAGGTGCCGGCGGAGAAAGTTACTGAGCCGCGCCCAGAGCCGACGGCCGAGAGGGCTCACGAGAGAGATGCAGCGAAGATCCCCGAGAGGAGAGCTCGGAAGGGTGCCTCCAAGGAACCGAACCGGAGCGGACCGTAAATGGCGCGCCGGACCGGGGCCGTCAATCAGTCGGGTTCCTCCATGGCAAGCGGAGGACGCACAATCGACCGCCTCCGGCTCGCACGACTGCTCGCCCGTGAGCTCGCACGGTTCGAGGATCAGAACCCCCGGTCCGGGGAGCTCTTCGAACGGGCACGCCGTTCTCTGCTCGCCGGAGTACCGATGAACTGGATGGCCCGCTGGGCCGGACCGTATCCCGTGTTCGTGGACCGGGCCGAGGGAGCACGGATCTGGGACGTCGATGGGCACCGGTACGTCGATTTTTGCCTCGGGGACACCGGCTCGATGTTTGGCCACTCGCCTCCCGTTGTCGTGCGCGCCATCACCCGCCAGCTTCGACGGGGAATCACTACGATGCTTCCGACGGAGGACTCCGTCTGGGTGGGCCAGGAGCTCGCGCGCCGCTTCGGGCTACCGTATTGGCAGCTGGCCATGACCGCCACGGATGCCAATCGATTCGCCATCCGGATCGCTCGTGAAGTGACGCAGCGTCCGAAAGTCCTAGTCTTCAACGGGTGTTACCACGGCAGCGTGGATGAGGCCTTGGTGGAACTGGAGGACGGACGCATCGCTCCCAATCCGGGCAGCATCGGCCCACCGGTGGATCCCTCGATCACGACCAAGGTGATCGAATTCAACGACGTCCCCGCGCTGGAACGGGCTCTGGCTCCGCGGGACGTAGCCGCGGTCCTCGCCGAGCCAGCGATGACCAACCAGGGGATTATCCTGCCCGACCCCGGTTACCACGACCAGTTACGAGAGATCGCTCGTAGAACTGGAACGATTCTGATTATCGATGAGACGCACACCCTGTGCGAGGGGCCCGCAGGGTACACGGGTGCGCACCACTTGGCCCCCGACATGATCACTTTGGGCAAGCCGGTGGCCAGCGGAATTCCGGCGGCCGCCTTCGGCATGGCCGAAGGCATCGCAGAGCCCAGTCTTCCCAAGGCTCGGGCGGATACGGGTGACGAAAGCGGCATCGGCGGCACCCTCTCAGGAAATCCGGTGGCCGCTGCCGCGATGCGAGCGACTCTGGAGCACGTGATTACCCCCGCGTCCTACCGCCGAATGATTCCACTCGCGAAACGGTGGACGGCTGGGGTCGAGCGAGCCATTCGAGAGTGTTCGCTCCCATGGCACGTCACGCGGCTCGGCGCCCGGGCGGAGTACCGATTCCGGTCGACCCCTCCCCGCAATGGCGGGGAGGCGATCGCGTCGAAGGACCTAGAGCTGGACCGATTCGTCCATCTCTACGCACTGAACCGCGGAATCCTTCTGACTCCGTTCCATAACATGGCCCTAATGTCTCCCCAGACGGAGGTGGCGGATGTGGACCTACACACGAACGTTTTCTCGGAATGCGCTCGCGAGCTCATCGACTAGGCTCGTCGCTCAAGGGGTGGCATTCCAGGACAGGCCGAAGGTCCCTCGTCGCCGTTTCTAAGTAGCCGAATCGGGTGGCTGAGGAGCATGTCCGGCCCTGCTGCGACGGGCCCCGACGCCTCGGCTCCGGCCGCGACGAGTACGATGGCCCCCGTGTCCGCCCCGTCTCGGGAAGGGGAGGTCAAAGGACTGGGCAGTCTCGGTACGGGCGCGGGTGTGGGGCTCGCGGGTGGAATCGTCGGCGTCGTCCTCCCGATCCTATTCCTCTGGTTGACCACGCACAATCCGGGCGGGTTCTTCACGTACAATGCCACGCTGATCGATACGACCGGCTATCTCGTTCTGGCAGGGGCGGTGTTGCTGTTCCTCTCATTGTTCCTTTATCGACATGGGTTCTCGGCCCTCCGGAAGGTCGATGGCCGGTTTGCTATCGCGTCGGTACTATGCATCGTCGGTTCCATCGGGTTCCTGCTCATCCTCGTCTCGGCAGCTATACTGGTGGGGTCGAGCAGCTCGTTGATCCAATGCCTTCACCAATCCCCGACGGGCGCCCTCTCGTGCATCCGATCCGGTCAGCCACTCGGGGCCGACACCGGCCTCGTAGGCTTCTGGCTGGGTTGGCTCGGCGGCTTCGGCATCGTGGTGGGGCTGGCGCTCGCGGGTCGCCGCTACCGCAACGGCGCCGTCCAGGGAGGCGCCGCCCTCTACGCCTTCCTCCTCCTCGTGCTGATTGGCCCGTTTCTAGGGTTGCTTACGTCCCTCCCGGGCATCGACTACCTTCTGCTGGCTGTCCCAGTGTTCATCGTCCTCGGTCCGGGGCTGGTCCTGGGAGGTGCCCGTCGCGCGCGGTTAGGCCACCCCACGTCGGCCTGAGACGCTCCCGGCTCCGGCGGTTCACGACGGGATGGCCGAGGCCTCCGTGCGGAAGGTGCGGATGACCCCCTCAGCGTTGAACGCCACGAAGCACCGGTACGACGCCGTCCCTTGCGTGGCGTGGCAGATCCTCCCCCGACGGTCCCCAGAGATAACCAGGGAGTCGATCGTCGGCCACCCTGTCTCGGACTTGATGCGGCCCACCAGGTTTCGAAACTGGATCCGGCAAATATCGCAGCAGAAGAACAGTCGGGTCCCTTCCACTTCTTCCCAGAGATTCCCCCAGCTCGAGTCGCAGATCGCGCAGGCCGTGTAGTTAACGTTCAAACTGTGCTCCCCGCTCGAGCCGGGCGATCAGGTAATCGTCGAATAAGTCCGCCGAGCGGAGAAAGGTGGATTGTACGTCCTCCACGCGGCCCACGGAGGTGGCGAACTGATCGACGAGGGCGAGAGCCTCGTCGGAATGTCCGACGTCGGCCTCGTAACCCTCCCTAAGGAACGCCTGAGTCGCCTTCGTGACCTCCGAGCCGGAAAGAATATCGGGCTCAAAGTACCGGATCGACGCGCCCTCCTTAACCAGGTCGCGGTTCGCGATCAGCTCGAGACTGTGCATGGCGGCCATCGCCTCGACCCAGTGCTCCTCGGTGGCGATACGGTTCCATTCCCGGACCGCGAATGCCGTGGAAGGGAGGGGAGGGGTCCGGAGCACTTCGGCCCGGGGTATTCCTAGACTCTCGCCCATCTGCAGCAGCAGTTCGTAGTGGGAGGGCGACGGCGTTCCGAACCCCCCGAACTCGGTATTGAGGTTGTCGAGCTCATACCGGGCCACCTCAGGCTCGTCGGTGCGCGCCATGATGTACGCACAGGAACGCACCCATTGGCGGAGGAAGTGCTGGTGCTCGAAGACGTACCCCAGAAGGGTAGCGCGCGACGGATGTTGGAGGGCCATGGGGAACGGGTGAGGGGGATTTCCGTAGAACTTCGCGATGAAGCGCTTCTTGATCCAACGGGACAGAGGAGAGGAGCCCAGGCCGAAGAACGTTCGAAGCGGTCCGTCGAGGTCGGCGGGGGCCGTCTTCTTTCGAGTGATGTTTTGATTGAGCCAGCGGACGTGCGGCGAGTCACTCGCGTCGGCGCCCTCCGCCAAGTGGTGGCTCAGGGCGCCATAATCCCCCGGCCCGAACCGCGCAAGACACGCAGGACACTTGGTCATGTGCTCCCTCTATTCTGAGCTCAGCACGGAAAATCGCGCGGAAGGCGCGCTCGAAGGCGCTGGTACTCGGGGTCGTCCGAGTACTGCTTGTGCATACTGCGCAAGGAATCGATCACGTCCTCCGGGGTCCGGTGCCGGTTCTCCGCAACCATCTCAATCGTCCCCTCGAAGTCGGCATGACACGCCTCGTAGCAATTCCCCATGCCGGTGAGCAGCTCCCGCTCCCGCGGATTCACGGGTCAGCGAATCCTTCCCGCCCGTAAAACGATGCTATGGGGGCGACTCGGACCATCCCCCCTCATCTCGCCCATGTCGGGCGACCCGAGGCGCAACCGTTCAGTACCCCCGGCGTCTCTCGGGCGCCGGAAGGAATCCGCGATGCCTAAGCGAATGCAGGCCCCCAAGAAAAAGACGGCTCCCCTCCTCAAGAAGGATCACGCGCTCCACATCGTCGATGGACGAACCTTGAAAGAGTACACCGTACCGATCCAGCACGGATCGATCCATGCACCAGACCTTCGACAGATCCGCGCTTCGGAGACCGACTTCGGGCTGTTGAGCTACGACCCATCGTTCCAAAACACCGCGTCGTGCAAAAGCGGCATCACGTTCATCGATGGGAATGCCGGGATCCTCCGCTATCGGGGCTACCCTATTGAGGAGCTGGCGGGAAACCGGAACTACCTCGAGGTCGCGTACCTACTGATCAACGGCCGATTGCCGGGGAAGAACCAGTTGGCCGAGTGGCTCCACAACATCACGTACCACACGATGCTCCATGAGAACATTAAGAAGTTCATGGACGACTTCCACCACGATGCCCATCCGATGGGGATGCTCGTCTGCACCCTTGCAGGCCTTTCCACTTTCTATCCGGAGGCCAAAGCGATCTTCGACACGGATCTGCGTCAGCGCCAGATCCACCGCCTCATCGCGAAGATGCCGACGATCGCGGCGTTTGCGTACCGTCACTCCATCGGCATGGCGTACATCTACCCGAGCAACGACCTCGGCTACGCCGAGAACCTGCTCGCCATGATGCACCGGCCCTCGTGGACGACCGACTACACGCCCGATCCGGTTCTATCCAAGGCCCTCGACCTCCTGTTCGTGCTGCACGCCGACCACGAGCAGAACTGCAGCACCGAGGCTATGCGGACCGTAGGCAGCGCCCACGCGGACCCGTACACCTGTGCTGCGGCGGCCGCCGCGGCGCTGTACGGGCCGCTGCACGGAGGAGCCAACGAGCAGGTCATCCGGATGCTGAAAGAGGTTCGGACGAAGGAGAACATCCCGAAACTCATCCGGCAGGTCAAGGCGGGGCGACGACTGCTCATGGGGTTCGGCCATCGAATCTACAAGAATCGCGATCCGCGAGCGGAGATCATTAAGAAGGTCGCGAGCGACGTGTTTGCGGTCACCGGGCGGAACCCGCTCCTTGATATCGCGCTCGAGCTCGAGAAGGTCGCCATTTCAGACGATTACTTCATCAAGCGGCATCTCTACCCCAACGTCGACTTCTACTCCGGGATCATCTACCAGTCGATGGGATTTCCTGTTGACATGTTCCCGGTACTGTTTGCGATCCCCCGGATGTCCGGCTGGCTCGCCCAGTGGCAGGAGATGTTGCTCGACCCGGAGCAAAGGATTACGCGACCGCGGCAGCTGTACGTCGGATCGCGGCTTCGCCATATCCCCGAGGCCGAACAACCCTCGTAACAGATCCGGGCCTGGCCGGCCCGCTCGGGACAGCCGCCTAGGGCTGAACGGTGATCGTCCCGGATCGCCCCATCGAGACCTGGAGCTTGCCACGGAAGTCTTTGACCCAACCGTCCGTGATCTTGATCTTCTGACCAATGGAATATTTCTTGATGTCGTCTCCCCACAGCGTCAACGTAATCGTCCCGGTGTCGTCCTTCAAGGTGGCGTCCGCCACCCGAGACGGGCCCCGAGAAGTGGTCACGTCACGGGGCTCGGAGATGGCCGTGATCGTGCCTTCGATCGTCGCGTTGGCGTTGGCCCGCAAGGAAGAGATACCTGCCATGGCGCGGAGGCCAGTCCGGCCGTGGTTAAGCTACTTACGCCTCCCCTGGAACTCGCCCGGGCTCAACGGAACGGTCTGGAACGGGAACCTAGGGGCTCCTCCGATCCTACCGGGCAACTGAGTCGCAGGGTCGGCGGCGGGCCGCTCGCCGCCCTCTCGTGGAGCCCCCGCAGCCAGCTTTCATGGCCCCCAAACATCCGGCGGGGTCCGAGTGAACGGTCGAGGCGCGCAAGTGCCCGTACTGCCACTCTTCGGTACGAGCGTGGCACCCCACGGCGCTGTTGGTCAAGAGCCAAGCGTGGTACCCGTCGACTCCGGCTCTCTGGGCCGGGGCAAAGCGCTCGGTGAGACATCTCCTTGCGGAGGGCACGGCTCACCGAGTGGCCTCGCACGTTCCAACAACGACCGAGAGCGGGTCACCGGACCGGGCGCCCGGACGAGTCGAACATGTCTTCGGTAGGAGATCGGCGGCGCATTCGCAGGAACATCCAAATCAGGATCAATACTACGACGACGGCTATCCCCCCAATCAGAGCCCACCCCTCGAGAGGCGGGAGACCCAGAATTCGGGTTCCAGAGGACGATTTGGAAAGGGGAACGAAGGTCACATGGACCGCGACCAGCCCGCCTTTCGCTGTCGCGATCCCTTGCTCCGGAGACACTGTGTATTTTGCGACCACGGCGACCGCGTGGTCGTATCCTCCATCCGCATCGGAGAACGATAGTTCCGAATTTCGGGCGGTAGGGGAGATGCCGCTTACCACCGAGCTCCAGCCGCTTCCCGCTGGCCGGCCGCTCTCGGCGAATACGCCCGGATACACGGATTCTCCCTGAGAAAGTGCCACCAAGAGCATCGCCAGGATCACGGCCGTCGACGGTCCAAGGGTTCCCCCACGCGCCCGCGTGAGCTGCGGCATCGTAAGGGAGCAAGAAATCCCGTGAACAGGCACGGGACGGGAGGGCAGATAAATGCGTATGGTTCCTTATCCCATATCAACCTTCGGGGAAAACCTCGACTTCCGGCCCGAATGCGCACGGGCGCGCACGCTGAGCTGTCCCGGCACTTAGGTATTTATCCCTATACGTGTGTATTGACGCGCGTAGGGGCCGCCGAATCGTGGCCAACCTCTATGGGGGAAGAGAGAAGGATGGGGACTTTCGAGCTCACCTTCCCTCGCTGGGGGCGGGTCCCTGTCGCTCCCCGCACTTTTAGTCGCTTCTGGCGGGCCGAGCCCGTTGGGAAGACGGATCGCGTGTTTGTCGGCCGTACCCGGGAAATCGGCTGGCGTCAGGTCTGCCGTGGTGTTGCCGCACCCGGTGGGCATCCCGAGATTCGGCAAGGCACAGCATGGAGTTCCTCAGCCTAGTTCCTGCCATTAGCGCGGGCGGTGTTCTCGCCGTCGGACTTTACGCGAGCTGGAGATTCTACCGTCAGTACTACCAGGCCGTCCCTCCCAACCGCGCCCTAGTCTTGTATGGCGGGCCCCGGTCGCACAATTCCACCTCAGGGAACCAGTCGGTTGACGTGAGGACCCCTCGGATCATCGTCGGAGGGGGCGTGTTCGTCCCGCCGTGGCGCCGCGGATCGGACACACTCTCGCTCAGCCCGGTGGACGCGGAGGCCCGGGTGATCGTCGGCGGTGCCCAAGCGGACGTTGCGGACGCACCCTGGGAGGTTCGCATGGCCGTCCAGGTCAAGATCCCCTCCGAGCCCAAAATGCTCGCCGCCGCGGCCGAAAATCTGCTGGGCCGCACCGAGACGGAGATCCGGGTTCTCGTCATTCGAACCGCCGAGGCGATTGCCCCGGCCGTCGTCCTTCGGGAGCTCTCCCATGATCCCAGCTGCAGCTGGGACCGATTGGCCGCGGAGATTCAGGCCGCGGTCGCGCCGGAGCTTGTCCCCCTGGGCCTCGAGGTCCGGACCCTTTCTGTCACCGGCCTGCGAAGGCTTTCGACGCAGGAACGGACCGAGGGAGCGGCCCAGGCCGCTCCCCAGATGTCACGGGAACTTCTCTGGGCGTCGGGAGACCTCGGGGTTCGGCTCCGAGGCACGGAAGTCCGTTTGGAGCGGACCGAGCGGAGCCTCGGGCTTCTTGGTGCCGAGGTAATGCGGCTGGGAGAGGACAGCTCCAAGTTTCCGGAACTTCCGGCCCTGCAACCATTCAATTCCACAGAGGACGAGCGTTCGTCCCGGCCCTCCGCCCGCCGCTCGCAACGAGCATCGGGAGACGGCGCCAACGGCGTCACTCAGCCTCTGTTGGATGCAGAAGAGTAAGAGGAAAACCATGTGCCCAGCAGCGATATTGGGAGACCGAGCTTGCGGAAAGACGACGTTCCTAGGCCTGCTCTATGCTGCGCAGGTCAAGTACGGTACGCGGGTGGTGGACTCGTTCCGGTTCCACGCCCCGCTGCAGTCGCTTCGCTTGATGAGCCAAGTCTACGAGGGAATGAAGGACGCCCGCTTCCCGGGGGCGACGCTGAAGGACGAAATGACCGAGATCGGTTTCGTCTTCGGCTATCGTAAGCCGCTCTCCGGTCGTCTCCCGGCGGCCTTGAAGGAGAAGAACTGGGTCAACCCGTTCGCCAAGCTCCAGTTCGCGGCCTACGATGTCTCGGGCGAGGATGTTCAGGAGTTTATCGAAACCGGCGTCGCGGCGAGCCCGATCATCCAACAGCTGTTGAAGAGCCACATCGTCGTCGTGATCGTGGACTGCAGCAAGATGACGACGGAGATCGACTCCCCGTTGTTCCGCCAGATGTTGAAGTACGACAGCGAGGTCGCCTCCCTCCTCGTTTCGCTTCAGACCTACAAGCGCCAGGAGTTCTCGCGCATGAAGGCACAGGGGCTCAACGTGGGGAACCCGGTCATCTACCCCGCGATGGTGCTGTCGAAATTCGACTCGGTCCGCGACGAGGTCCTCGTGAAGCTCGGACTCCACCGCGGAGTGCCGGCGGGCGAGCAGAAGCGGAAGAGGAAGGAGTACGCCGAAGCGCTGCTCCGGGTCTTCATGCCGCAGAGTCTGTCTCAGATCCGCGGAGGAAAGGTCGCGGGGGTCAACTTCGACCAGGCCGCCTATTTCTTCAGTTGGGTCCGGACGGAGACGGCCGAGGCCGGCATGCAGCCGGTCGGGGCGCCCCGGATTGTGCGCAAGGGATTCTCGGCGGACGGCGGCGCGGAGCCGGACTTCTCGTACGATGACTACGTCGCGTTCATCGAGCACTTCCGCGACGTGGCAAACAAGGTGCCGGACGAAATCGTGGAGCAGGCCGCCCTGCAACCCGCGCCCGCGCCCGCGCCGACGTGAAGGACGGCCACCCGATGACCGACGCACAGCTGGAGGGCCCACCGATGGAGACCGTCAGCGAGGTCCTCCAACTCGAGCATTGGATCTACGGGGCGACCCCGGAGAAAGGGTACTGCACAAAAGCCGAATCGACCGGCCTCAACGGGCCGCTGTACCAGCGCTACCTCGAGAACCACTTCACCCCGGTCCGGGTGGAGAAGACCGCTAGCGGTTCGACGGTTATCGACGCCCGGATGATCCATCCGGCGCCGGCTAACAATGAGGTCCTGCTGTCGATCCTCGGGCGTGGGATCCCGGACGAGTACAACCGGCCGACAATCCAAAACCACACGGTCGTGCTGCCCGGGGCCCTCCTTCGCTCAGGTCGCGTAACATTCGCGATGGCGGAAGCCGGGCTGGTGGAGTTCGACCGGCGGGTCCCGAAGGCGACCGGCCGCGTCGAGCCGCTGTTCATCCGCCTTCCTGAGGCAGCGGTATCTCAGGAGAATTCGGGAACCGGCATCCGACGTTTCATCACAAAAGCCGCGGTCGACACGCTGGTAAGCCGGTTCCTCTCCGATGCGCAAGGGAGGACCCTTCTCCTCTGCCGGGGAAGCACCCACCAATATCGGAACGAGCTACTCTACAAGCTAGTGGAGCTGCTGTGCGCCGGCGGAGAGATCCCGGTGTTCACCGCGATTAGCGATGCGCCCACGTTGAGCGCGATGAATCACTTCCGGCTCGCGATTTCGTCTCGCGGGGTCCGCGCGGATGGAACCTGGACCCTGCTCGATGCCAGCATCGATCGACCGACGCTGCAGCCGATCCGCGGTCGCGCTCCCGTGTACTCGAGGATAGCCGAGGCATTTGGGACCTGATCTGGTGCAGCGAAGGGCCACAGAACTCCCAGGGTTCCAGCCCGCAGCGTGATCGCGGAGGAGGACGTCTGTGGCCTCCGCGCTCGTGCTCGGTGAGCGGGGCTGCGGGCTCACCACGTTCGTAGGGCTCCTCTACACGGCCCAAGTTCGGCTTGGCACCGAGAACGCGGACGAGTTCCGCTTCCATGCGGAGCGCGAATCAATCCGACAGATGGAGGCGGTCTATGGCGAGCTCGGTGCGGGACGGTTTCCGGCCGCCGACGTCGACTGGGAGCAGCATCCGTTGTCCTTTGTCTTCGGCTTCCGACGGGGACATATTGCTTGGTTCGCGGGTGGAGGCGGCTCGGGAGAACAGGGGTTCTCCACCGTCCGATTCCAGGTCGGGGGCATGCCCGCGGAAATCGCTTCCGAGCTCCGCGACCATGACGCGATCCTCGATCGCGTTACGCAGAACCTCCTTCGAAGCCCGATCCAGATTCCCATCGTGGATGGGGCTTGGTTAGTGCCTGACCATTCGAGCATTGCCGCGCTGCCTCTGGCGCGGTACGACCAGCACTTGGCCGTGACCCTCGACCTGCTCCGGAAGTTCCTCGCGTCGGAGCGGGACCGCCGCGCTCGACAGATGTTTCCTCTCTTTGTCGTGACGAAATTTGACCAGGTTCGGCTCGAGACCCTCAAGTCTATCGGGGCTCCGTCCAGAGCGCCGGGGGATTGGACTCCCGAGGCGCGCTCGGAGGTCGGCCGACAGATCCTACGAGGGTATTTGCCCGCCACGGCGGAGTTCCTGTCTCGGGCCTCAAAGGACGGGGTGAAGCTGGCGGAACCCGGCTGGTACTTCAGCGGACTTCAGACGGAAGAGAAGGGCGAGGAGATCCGGATCCTTCGGCGGAGGATCTCCCCTTTCAGCGGATGGGAGCCGGAATATCCGTTCGAAGAGTACCGCGATCTCCTCGCTCGAATCGGAGAGTTAGCGGGACGGTTGCCGGTTGAGCCGGACGATTAGGCCTTATCCCCCGGTCCGGCGGTCACGGGGAGGGACCGGTACCGGAAGCCTTCCCGATGCGTACCCTCGCGGATGACGGTCCACCCCGGGAACTTCCACGTTCCACCCTCCGGCACAAATTGCGGGTCCCCGTGACTTAGTTCACCCAGTTCCGCCTCGAGATATTCGTGGTCGGTGGCGACCTCAGGAGCGATCGTTCCTTTCTGCAGGAGAGCGGTCAGGAGCGGCAATCCGGCGGGCCGCCCCCGCCACTTGACGGCCAAGAACGATTTTCGGGCCTCCCCGTTGCGAAGGAGCAGATCGCGAAGGCTTGCGTAAGACGGTCGATTCCGATAGTCCTTCGGCGGCGGGTCCAGCCGCCGCTTCTCCCGCTGGCTTTCGTCGAGGACGGAGTGCCAGGTGGCAGCGGTGACCGCCCGTGCCTCCCAGATGGTGGTGCCGTCGACGTCCGCCTCTTCTTCGGGTCCCGTGGCCGGGGTGCCACTGACGTCCACCGCCTCCGCGTGGCTCGGAACCCCCGAGCGACCTCCCGCCCGTCGTGAGCCTTTGGGCGTCACCAGGGTGAAAGCCAGTGCGGCGCCGCTGGCGCCCCCGGACGGGGGCCGGATCTGGAGCTCCTCGCAATCCGGATACCGGTTCGGGTGCAACACGACGAAGGGCCCGGTCTCCGAGGAGTTGAACAGCGTCGCGAGCGCCTCGTTGACAGTCGCGACCTGGCGACGAACGGCCAACTCGCTCAGGTGGACCAGCGGCAACCCGGCCTCGGCCTTTCGGGAATTCGACGCGAGGTCATCGGCAAAGGCCTGGGCCACCTCAGCCTGAATCTGTTGGGTCGCGGTCCGACTGACCGCACTTTCAGCGACGCGGGATCGGGACAGCCCGCGTCGAACCCGGTGGCGTACGCCCCCTTTGCGGAGCGATCGCTTGTGCACCGCCCAGAGCCGCGTGTTAAGCCATGGCTGGAGCCTTCCACCGGTCACCTTCGATTCGGCAAAGATCCCGCCCCACCGGGCCTGCGAGATCTCTGCCCAGACCGGGTCGTCTGGACTGTGGCGGTACCAGGTCAGTGCGAACTCTCTCAACAGAGCTCCCGCTGTGAGCGGGTCATCCACTTCGCGTTTCACGCGTTCCATGAGTGCTTCTGCCCGTACCGCGAGGAGCGCGAGCAATTCCGGCGACTCGGTCCCCTCGTGGAGTAGCGGAGCGAGCGGGAGCTGATTCAATGCCTGGATATCGAATTTCTCGGCCGGATCAAGGGAGAGGAATTTTCGTACTGCCTCGGATTGTACCGGTCGCCCTATGGGGCGAGACGGCGGGCCCGGAGTTGGCTTTGCGTCGGGTTGGACCGGGGGGGTCTCTTTCTCCGAAACCGTTGTCGGGTTCGGTACAACCGCTGGAGCCTGGTCCGATTGGCGAGGCTCAGCCGTCGGCTTCATTTGGGCCTCGACCGGCCCCCGCTCGGGTCCCTCCGGGCCGGTGTGCGGGGCTGTTCGACGGAGAATCTCGACGTCGTGCAAGCGTCGATGGTGCTCTCGGTCGATGCGGAGGCGCTCTTCTGCGCGCCGACGATCCTTTTCGCGTTGGATCCGGTCGGCGTCCGTCTCGTTCACCATACGGCGGGGGTCGCCCGACCCATCCAAAATTGTGGCGACCAAAGGCATTAATCGTTTCGTCGGGCGGCGTCCCGAGGCCATACCCTAGCTCTTGAAAGTGATTCTTGGGCAAAGGTCTATGCCGGAGGAGGTGCTCCCGCCCACGGGGTGCCCAGCATGGTTCAGAAAGTGACCGAAGTGGTCGGGAAATCGACCCAGGGGTTCGCCAAGGCCGCCGAGAACGCGGTGCTCACCGCCGCGAAGACCGTCCGGAACCTCCGGTGGTTCCGGGTGACGGAGCTCGAAGGGAGCATCAAGGACCAGAAGTCGGTCGAATATCACGCGACGGTCAGGCTGTACTTTGAGCTCGAGGACGCGAAGTAAGGGTCGGAGGCTTCGTCGGGCGGCGCACGGAGATAATGAGCCCGCTGGTCCTTCGTTGTCCGTGTCGGACTCTGACCCGAGCCGTTGGAGGAAGCTCAGCCGCGAAGAGGACCGCGTCATCGTCCGGAAGGGCACCGAGCCTCCGTTCTCCGGCGAATACGAGCATCTCACCGCGCCAGGGACCTACGAGTGCAAGCGGTGCGGCGCGGCCCTCTATCGCTCGGAGCGCAAGTTCGACTCCGGGTGCGGCTGGCCTAGCTTCGACGAAGAGATACGCGGGAGCGTCCGGCGGCTCCCGGACCCCGACGGGATGCGAGTGGAGATCGAGTGCGCCCGATGCGGGGCCCACCTGGGCCACGTATTCGAGGGCGAGCACTTCACCCCCCGCAACACTCGCCACTGCGTCAACTCGATTTCGATGATATTTCGGCCAACGGAAAGCGCTCCGGGTTGACAACCTAATGTACACGCCGCCGGGTCAGGCCGTGCCCAGTGCGATTCCATGATCCACAGTGCGAAAGGGTACGAGGCGCATCCGCACCCCACCTTTCTTTCGGATTTCATCCTCGGGAGCCAGGACGGTCTCGTCAACGTGCTGGGCATCCTGCTGGGTCTGAGCGCCGCGACGATCAGTCTCGGCACGGCCCCGTCGGTTCATCGGCTTATCCTGGTCGCGGCCTTCGCAGCCCTCGGCGCCGAATCGATCTCCATGGGTGCGGTGGCGTACACGTCGACGCTCGCCCGGCGCCGTCTCTACTTGAGCGAGGTCCGTCGAGAGCAGGACGAGATGCGGGAGGTTCCGGAGATCGAGCGAGACGAGGTTCGAGTGGTGCTCAAGGACTGGGGGTACACCGGGGCGGAGCTGGAGGACCTGCTCGACCGGATTACGAGAAACCCCCGGGCTTGGATGGAGTTCATGATGGCATTCGAGCTGAAGCTCGCGCCCGTGAAGGAGACCCAGGCCCGCGACAGTTTCGTCACGGTTTTCCTCGCCACGGTCGCGGGATCCTTCATCCCGATCCTCCCATTCTTGGTGCCGCACATCACGATCGAAGCGGCCATCCTCGTCTCGGTCATTCTGGCAGCCGTTACACTGGCGCTCGTCGGAGTGTACGAAGCCCGCACCACTGGCGGAAAGGCCTTCCAACACGCGGGTCAGATGATTATCATCGGTTTGGCGGCCGGATTCGCGGGCTTCCTGATCGGTCTTGCGTTGGGCGCGACCTGAACGAGGGGTCGGCCCGAGGCGGATGGTACCCAGCCCCTCGGGGCGACCCCGGCGACAGATTTAGGGGTCAATAGGGGCTGGCCCTCGTGTGAATCCGGACGCACCCCACCCCGGCGCCCCTCTGTCACCGAACGTTTTGTCGACCGAAGACCGTCGTTGGCTGCACGATAAGTTCGAACGGCTGGCCGCGGAAGAGGGCCAGCTGGCCGCCGGCCGCACATCGTACTTCGCCGCCATCGGGACTGTTCTGATCACCGCGATCGTCGTGGCCGTAGCGGACCTATCCGGGAACCACCTCGAGCTCACCCTCTTTGTCAGTTTCCTTTCAGCACTCGGAGTGCTCATCACGTTCGTCTGGGCCGTTCTGCTCCATCGGACCAATGACGCGCAGAGCCTATGGAGGGAATCGAATCTTCGACTGGAGGAGCTGTCGCCGCCAATCGAAGGGACCGTTCCTGTTCTAGTCACCCTGCGATCGGGGTCGACCCTTTCCGTGAATCTCCTGCGTCCATACGAGGTCCATGCGGCCCGTTTCTCAGCGTCCCAAGCGATATCCTGGATGGACCGGGTCAATCCCGAACGGCTCACCGAGATCCTGCCGGTCACCTTCCTCGTCGTCTGGTCGGCGGCCTTGGTCATCGTGTGGAGTTGGTACCTGCTCGTTCGCTAGCCCCTGTTGAAGAGGGCTAGACGTCGACGGTCGCCACGACGCGCCCACGTCGCACCGCTCGGCGAAGGGCAGTGTAGTCCTGCTCGACCTGGTCCGCATACCCCTCCGCGAAGCGGGTGACGGCGACGTCGAAACGGTCCCGGGCGCCCAGGTACCCGCTGATGAAGGCCGGGTCGCCGGTCCGGGCATGAGCTCGCGCCAGGGCCAGTCCGCAGAGCTCGGCTTGGCCCAACAACTCCTTCGGGCGGAGGGTTGCGACGTCGGGGGAGAATTTCATGTCCCGGAGCTGACGAAAGTAGAAATCACGGGAGGTGAGCCGGCTCCATCCTAGGAAGATGTCGCTCGCTTCCTGAATCAGGTGCTGCCCGATCACCACTCGTTGCGCGTGATTGTTGTACTCGCTGGCGCCGGCGAACGGCTCGAGGACGGAGGCATTGGCCTGCTTGAGTTGCAGGAACAGGGGGTCTTCGACATCCGGGTCCCCCATGAGCAGAATGATCGAACAGACGGTGCCCACGCTGCCCACGCCGACCACCTTCTGGGCCACGTCGACGATCTGGTAGCGCTCAAGTAACGCTCGTCGCTCGTCTGGGAGCGTCGCTAAGTAGCGCTCGTAGAAGCGCCGGGACTCCTCGTCATCGGCCGGGTCCTTGTAATGGACGATCAGTGGGGGGTTGTCTCGGATCTTGTATCGGCCATGAACGGCCTGGACCATTTTCGGAAACGCATGGAAAACAGTACGACGACGAGCCCGTCGTACGGCGGCGGCGATGACGGTTCGGCCCTCCGGTGTAGACCGTTTCCACACGGTTCGCTGGTCGATGTGCGAGTACCACGTATCGAGGTACCGCGCCATTCCAAACACTTCCATGCTGCGGCGGTACGCCCGAAGGGCGGTCTCGGACGCCTGTTGACCGACCGGACGAGCGAACCGGTTATGCCGGCTCACGAGAACGAGGCTGGTCGCGAGCCGCTTCACGTCCCATTCCCACGGGCCGGGGAGGGTCTCGTCGAAATCATTGATGTCGAACACCCGGTCCCGTTCGGGAGTCGCGAACACGCCGAAATTACTCAGGTGGGCGTCTCCACACAGCTGGGCCCGAGAGCCAGTGACGGGAGTTCCCGACAGGTCGCGGGCCATGATCCCAGCGGACCCCCGAAAGAACGCGAAGGGAGAGAGCGACATTCGGCCATACCAGATCGGGACCAGGGACGGTACTCTCTTCCGGCTGTCCGCGTTTAGGGTCTCGACCGGGTCCGGTCTCCCCGGGGGCGCACTCCATGTGGCGTGGCTGGACCGAGAAACCGTTTTGCGCGCGGCCTTGCCGTCGGCGTACCGTTGCCGACGCGTGCGGACAGCGGCGGGAACCCGTCCGACTGAGATTGCCATTTCTCCCTGCCCAATCGATTGGTAACCAGTCGCCGTTCAGTTCATGTTCTGAAGGAGTAGCGACGTCCCCCTGTATTCCTATTGGCCAGTGGGAACAGCCGGCGGGGCGGATCGGGCCGGCGCTGCCGGAGTTTCTGAAGCGGCGTTCTGCGGAGTGCCGAAGGTTGGGGGGGTCCGGAAGGCGATCAGTAATCGGTTCCATGAATTGATCTCCACGATCGCGATTGATAGGTCGATGATTTCCCGCTCTGAAAACTGCAATTTGACGCGGTCCCAGACCGAATCCGGAACCTGGTCCACGGACACTCGGGTCAAGCTCTCGGTCCAGGCAAGGGCGGCCCGCTCCCGCTCGGAAAACGCCGGAGAATAACTCCAGGACGGCAGGGTGTCCAGCTGCCCTTGGGGGACGCCAACCCTCCGGGCACGCCGCGCGTGGATGTCGAGACAATACGCGCATCCGTTGATCTGAGAGGCGCGCAGCATAACCAGCTCGACGAGGGCCGGGGGGAGAGTTCCGGCCCGGACAAAGCGCTGGAGTTCGGTCAGGCCTCTCGTCGCATCAGGCGCCACCTTCTCGTACTCGATGCGCGCGGTCATGGAACGGTTCGCGGAGCGCTCCGGCGTACCTTTAGGATTACGATACGGGACGACGCGTCGCGAAGTGGTCCTTCGGCTCGCAAACTGTCTCGAATGGCCCGCGAAATCTCACTCGGGTTCGAATCAAGGGACGTCCACGACGAGAACGTTGCCTTCCAGCCGCACCTTGAAGGCCGGCTCAGGGACTGTGGCTGGTCCGCGGACCACTTGGCCCGTGTCAAGATCGAACTGAGAGCCGTGCCAGGGACACGTGACCACGTGGCCGCTGACCGGGCCCTTCTCCAGCGGTCCTCCGACGTGCGTGCACCTCGCCCCTATGGCGGACAGTTTCCCGCCGATGTTGAACACGGCGACCGGCGTTCCTTTCACGTCGATTCGTACAGCTTCACCGGGGCCGGGAGGCTTTACCCGCGGAAACGAGACGGATTCCATCAAGATCCTTGTCGCAGGGCAAGCCTCTTCCCGCTTTAAACCGGAGGGCGAGGCTCACCGGCGGGCCGTTCGAACCCGGTGGATAGAAAAAGTGGGCGACCGCGCGCAGGCCGCGTGCCGGCCCTGAGGTTCAGGTGAAGGACAGAGTCAGCGTACCGCTGTAATCAGCGTTTGGACAGGTGACATTGAACTCGAGGGTTTCGTTGGCGTTCGTGGGAATGTGCAACGGCGTGTTGGTCCCGCTCACAAGGAACCCGCTTGTGGCCGATGTAACGGCGGTGATCGTGCAATTGGCCGTGCCTCCGCTGGACGTCGTGTTGCCCGAAACGCTGAAAGCGAGGTCAACCACGCTGCCCGGATTCGCTGTGAATCCGCTCGAGGTCGCGCCGTTGAGCCCACAGACGTTGTCCGAGGAGGTGATGGTAATCCCGGTGACATTGATACCTGGCGTGGGAGGGACCAGCAAGAGTAGGACGAACGATGCGACGAGAATGAGTACGACGAATCCGACGAGGATCCAGAGCCACAATCTCCTTTTGGGGGGCGCGGTCGGAGGGGGGCCGTACGGAGGCCCTCCGTAAGGCGGGGCCCCGTAGGCAGGTGCCCCGTACGGAGGGGCACTGTACGGAGGCGCTCCGTACGATGGGCCACCGGGTGGCGCCCCCCAGGGAGCGGGAGGCGGGGGAACGCCGGTAGCCCCACTGGAGGGGAGCGGAGCCGAAGGAGCGGCGGGGAGCGCAGTGCCACAGTATTGGCAATAGGCCGCCGTCGGAGAATTCGGCGCGCCGCATTGTGGACAATATCGCGCTGCCAAGGCGCCGACCAAATCGGTCGACGCTACTTATCGCCGTCGGCGCGTTACGACTGGGAGCCCGTCAGGGCGGGGGAAAAAGTTTGCTTCAATACCGACAAACGGGCCCGGGTGATCCCGAGGAACCGCTTGCCATCCACTCGCCGAATGACCTCGCCGTCGCGGAACACGATGATGGACGGCGTGATGCGGATCCGAAAGACATCCCATAGCGGGCTGTTGAGATCGGTGATGTCCGCGATTGCGAGTGTGGCGGGCAGCTGGCCGCTCAACGCCGTGAACCGAGGCATGAATCGCCGGGTTACGGGGCACCACTCGGCCCCGTAGCACACTGCGTAGAGTCCCGGCCGGTTCAATCTCCCGTCCTTGAAATCCGATGTTCCTAGGATCTCCAGCCCCGTAGTCGCCCACGGCGGCTGCGACGACGCCTTTCCACTCGCCACGACCTTGCCAATCCAGTAGGGCATGGCGGAAGGCTGTATGACTTGGCGGGGTACATCGGACTCGAGACTGTGACGAGCAAGGACCTCGCTTCCCGAGGTTCCCACGCCGTCGTAAGGGCAGGCAGTGCGGGAGGCACGATCCAACATTTTAGGCCATTTCTTGAGAGAAGGGGCGGGCAAGTTCCGGGAAGGCCCTTTAGGCCGGGGCGCGTCTAGCGATTCCAGGGTGATCCATACGCCGCGAGTTGGGGATACGCAAACGATCGAGCACACGTTCACCCTCGATGAGGTACGGAAATTCGCCGATGCATCGGGAGATCGAGGGATTCAGCACGTGGACACGGATTCTCAGGGACGCCTGATGGTACACGGTTTATTGCTCGGCACCCTCCCCACTATCCTCGGAGGACGGATGAATTTCCTCGCCCGCGAGATTACGCTCGAGTTCCTTCGACCCGTCTTTACCGGCGAGCCAATTCGATGCGACGTCGTCCTCACTCAGTGGGAACCCACCGGTGACCGGATCCTGGTCGCGGCGGAATGGAGCTGCGTGAATCGCGAGCAGGCGACGGTGATGCGTGGCCGGGCATCCGGCGCCATCCGGACAGTGGTACCTCCTGCCTGATTTCTACGGAGCGACCGAGGCGTCCCGTTTCACGCCGAGGAAGCCGGGGTCTCGGGGCCCACCTGAGTCCGTTCCTGACGTCCGCTAAGGAAAGGAGGCCAGAGGATGCCTCTCGGCCAAGGGAACCGCGGCACTCATGTCCGATGGAGGTCTGTTTTTCCGGGGAGCAATACTGATAACTTCCTCTGGGTGGCGCAGGCGTGGCGAGGACCGCTTTCCCGACCGCCGCGTCGCGCACCTCCATCCCACGCCCGCCCGGATTTTCCATCCGGTACATGGACCACTCCGTGCCGCCGAAGGACGATTTCTATCGGTACGCAGTGGGCTCCTGGATCCGGGACAATCCGGTCCCGCCCGACAAGTCTAGGTGGGGCGCCTTCGAGGAACTTCTCGAGTACAATCTCGCGCGTCTGCACCGTCTCGCGGAGCACCCGAGACGCCATGGGAACGCGCGCCTTCGGTTTGCCGCGCGAGAGGTTGCCGACTTTTACGCGTCCGCCTTGGACACAGGCCGCCGGAACCGACTCCGGTTTGCCCCACTCGAGCCCGACCTGAAGCGCATCGAATCGATTCGGACGGCGGCCGATTTGAGTCGGGCGTTGGCGGATTTCCATGCCAAGGGGATCCCCGCCCTGTTCTCTACCACGGTCTACCCCGACAAGAAACGGAGCGAACTTTACGCCTTTTACCTTCAGCAGGACGGGCTCTCCCTTCCGGACCGAGAGTACTATCTGGCGCCAGGGTTCGGGCCCCAGCGGAAGGGCTACCGGCAGCACATCTGGCGGGCGCTCTCGCTCCTCGGCGACTCCGCGCCCACGGCGCGTCGCGAAGCCTCCGCGATCATTGCAATCGAAACGGAACTGGCCCGGGCGGCCCGCTCCCGCACGGACCTTCGCGACCAGAACAAGAACTACAACCGGACCACCGTTCGGAAACTCCGCGATCGGGTCCCGGCGATTGACTGGGATTTGTACTTCGCCGGCCGGGGGTTGAGACTTCTTTCCTACGTGATCGTCGGTCAGCCGGAGTATTTCGCAGCGGTCGACAAACTCCTGCGCCGCCGACGGCTCTCGGATTGGAAGACGTACCTTCGCTGGCATCTGCTGCGAACAAGTGCCCCGTACCTCCACCGGGAAATGGAGATGGAGCACTTTCGGTTCTTCTACCGGTCGCTGCTCGGCCAGCGAGATCCGGAACCGCCGTGGAAGCGAGCGGTTCGAGCCGCGGACCAGGTCATCGGCGATGCGTTGGGCCAGCTCTTCGTCGCGGAGTACTTTCCCCCGGCCTCGGTGGTTCGGATGAAGGAGCTCATCGCCGACTTAAAAGACGTATTCGCGGACCGTCTGCAGCATCTGGACTGGATGACTGTGGCAACACGACGACGCGCCCTATCAAAATTCAGCCGGTTCTCCGCGAAGATCGGACACCCGCACCACTTCCGCAAGGATTTCAAGCTCCACATCGACCCGACCGATTACCTCGGGAACATCTGGCGAGCACTGGAATTCGAATCCCGCCGAAAGGCGGCGCGCGTCGGACGTCGCGTCGACCCCGACGAATGGCGGATGAGCCCCCCAACCGTCAACGCGTACTTTGGAGCGACTCAGAACGAGATCGTGTTCCCGGCCGGCATACTCCAGCCCCCGTTTTTCGACCCGAAATTGGACGACGCGGTCAACTACGGGGGAATCGGCCTAGTCATCGGGCACGAGATCACTCACGGGTACGATGACCAGGGGCGGAGATACGACGAGCGAGGCGACCTCCGCGAGTGGTGGACCAAGAAGGACGCCCGCGAGTTCCAACGTCGGGCCAAGCGGGTTGTCAAGCAGTACGACTCGTTCGTGCCCCTGCCGGGTGCGCATGTGAAGGGAGCCTTGACGTTGGGGGAAAACATCGCTGACCTCGGAGGGGTGAGCATCGCCTTCGAGGCCTTGCAGCGACGCCTCCGGCGGAACCCGGCGCGACGGAGGTCGATTGACGGGCTGACTCCCGAACAGCGGTTCTTCGTGTCGTACGCGCAAGTCTGGAGAGAGACGGTACGACCCTTGGAGATTCGACGGCGCCTCACCACCGACAGCCACTCTCCCGGTCGGTTTCGCGTGATCGGGGCAGTGCAGAACGCGGATCCCTTCTTTGACGCGTTCGGAATCGAAAAGGGGGACCCGATGTTCCGACCGGCGAGGCTCCGGGTACGCATTTGGTGACCCCTACCCGTCCAATCGAAGGGTTGAGCGAGACCCTGAGGGGCTAACTTTATGGGGAGTTGTCCGTCAGTCGAGCCGAGACCCACGGGGGATTGTTGCAGGTGACGAGCCCCTCGCGGAAATCCTGGCGGTTGATCGGGTTCGGGTTATTCGGACTCCTTTGGTTCGCTCTGACGCTGGTCGCGTTGGTGGATGGAATCCGCGGAGGCCATCTTCTGTTCGCCCAGGTCCCTGGCAATCTCGTGCTCCCGCAACTCTCCCTCTTTGGCGAGGTCTATCTCGTCCTGTCCGCGTTGATGCCGTTCGTTGTGATTCTGGCCATCGCGTTGACCTGAAGGTCCAGAATCCACGCGGAGAGCGAGTCGCCTCGGCCTTCGGTCGTGTGGGGCTTCCGCACTCCGATTCGTCCCGCGGGCCGGGCGACAGGTTATCAGGGAAGCCCACTCCCCGTCGTGTTGGCGTCATGACCCAATGTCCGACGAGGAAGGTCCCTCCGACGCGGTGGTCCGTAAGCAGCAAATCACGGAGGGGTGGGACGCCATCGCCGAGAAGTGGAACTCGTGGGCACCGCTGGTCGACGTCTGGCTTGCTCGGGCGACCGCGGTTCTCATTGAAATGGTCCGGCTGAAGCCCGGAGCCCGGGTCCTCGAGCTCGCCGCGGGGAGCGGAGGACTGACTCTCCATTTGGCCAGGGCTGTCGGACCGAAGGGACGGATTCTAGCGACCGATGCTGGCCCCAATATGGTGAAGCTCGCGGCGCGCAACGCGCGGGCCGAGGGCCTGTCGAACGTGAGGGTCCGCGTGATGGACGGAGAGGCACCGGATGTGGCGTGGGCTTCGATGGACGCAGTGGCTTGCCGTCAGGCGTTCATGTTCTTCGCGGACCCTGCCGGAGCCTTAGAGCGGGTATACCGCGTCCTTCGGCCGGGGGGTTGGGTAGGACTTACGGTCTTCTCGGAGCCCGACCGCAACGGATTCGTGACCATTCCCTTCTCCATCCTTTCCCGTTGGAGTCACCCGGAGACAAGCGACCGCCCCAGGGCAGTTCCGGTCTCGATGCCGTCTGGTCCGGGCCCGTTCAGTTTGGCCGCACCAGGCTTGCTTGAGTCGATGCTTCGGCGCGCCGGATTCACCGATGTAGAGGCGCGAGCGATTTCCTGTCCCCTGCGGCCGTCTTCTCTCGAGGAGTTGATCCGATTCGACCGAGATATTTTCGGGGACATCGTGTCGGATCTGCCGCCGGAAATTCAAGAGGCGGCTTGGCGGGAGGTGGCGCAGGCTTCCCGGAGCTTCATGGCCCCAGCGTCCGACGGCGTTACCTGCGAGTTGCTGGTGGTGGCGGGACGCCGACCGGGGGGTTAGCCGCCGGTCGTTTCGCCCGAATCGGTAGAAGGACTGAACCGATGGCCTGTGGCGCCCCGGCGCGTGCGGGAAGTCGTTCGCTTGTGGGCCTTCACCGTTTCATCAATTCTCAGGTAAATGTGCGTCAGGTCGGGCTCTAGGCCGCCGGTGCAATAGATCGTCCCGTTCTGGTAACCCGTGAACACGGTGCTGCCCAGTCGAGCTCGCCAGATCTCGGTTTCCTGCCGGAGGTCTCGGTCGATTCCTCCGCCAACCTTTGAAAGCAGATTCCGGATCTCGAAGGACGTTGGCAACGGAACTTCCCTCCACGTCTTGGTCGGGACGCCCCGATAAAGGACGCCAGAGTTGGCCCCCGAATGACCCGCCATGTGGACCCATCCCGACCACCTCCTTGGCTATGAAACATGTGATTCGCCCGGGGCGCAATTACATCAACGCGACGCGGCGATCGAGAAGCCCCGTTAAAGGCAGGCGGGCGAGAGGTTGCCTAGAGACCGCGGTTCGACCCGCGGACCGCATCGGGGCGACTGCAAAGCCGGCCCCTAGACAGGGGAGAGTCGCTCGTTCGACCAGCGGGGCAGTACCGGTCTCGGCGGATCGAGCCGGCCGGACCGGATCAATCTCGAGATCGCGTACCGAGGAAAGAACGCTTGCGCCGCAGATCTTGTCAACGGAGAGTCGATTCCCCGATGCCGCAGCTCTCGCCGATTCATCCGCCACGCAATGCCGCTGAGGAGTCCTCCCGCAAGGAAAAGGCCCACCGCCCCGAGAATCTCCCCAAGAGCCCAGATCGGAACCGTTTGGCCCTGCAACGCGGTGAAAAGAGACGAGCCGTAGACAAGCAACCCGAGAAGGAGCGCAAACCCAGAGGCAGTTAGGCCGGTCCCTGCATTCAGCAGAGGACCTGTCCTCTGGCTGACGTCCAAGATTGCGGAGGTAAGGGCCCGCTCTCCTAGCGGGATCCCGCACGCGATGCACCGATCGAACCCCAGACCTGGCCAGCCGTCAGGGATTTTGGTCCCGCACTTCGGGCAGACCCAGTGCCGAGAGGCCGGTCGTAACGGACCGGTCCGCCCGGCAACCTCGACAGGCGGCGCTTGATGGGGCCTAACGCCCGAGGTGCCACATGAGTAACAGATCTTGGCACCGCGTGGGATCGAAGCCCTAGGAACGGAGCCGGCCGGGGAACTCACACTCCTAGGACTTGAGGCCGGCTCTCTTAAACCTAGCGCTGGCCGAAAGCGCACGTATGCGCATTCCCCCTCGATACCGTACCCTCGATAATCTCGAGGGTCCGTTAGAAAGCGCCTCAGCGGAATGAGGTCGGAGGGGCCGCGCCTCTTCAGCGCAGACACCCCTCGGGCGGCGGGGTCTCGGAAGAATCGGCGGAATCCATTGGCGCGCGAGTCTCGCCACCGAATAGTGGGGCGCGGCTCCTGCGGCACGAGGTTTGGCCCCGCTCATCGCCTGCCGCGGCGGGTCAGTGGAATCCACATCATCTGGGGCGGCTCCGTGTCCCGCTGCCAGTAGATCCCAATGATCTCACCCAGATGGTGGGCTTGCTCAAAAGTGGTCTGCAAGACTGCGTCGCCGACCGTATAGGTGCCAGGCATCCAGGGGGCCTGTACACGACGGTTGAGCCGGGCCGGGGTCAGAGTGGCGTAGAACTCTGCCAATCCTTTCCAAACCGGCTTCGAGTACGCGTCGAACCCGGCCCATGTGGTCGGTCGGCGATAGGTCTCTTTGAACAGCTGATCGAGCTCGCGCGTTCGGCCCGGGACGATGTACAGGAGCCAGACCTCGTGCACGTTCAGGATGTGGACAAGCGTCCGAAAGATCGAGAGATGGCCGGTTTCGCGGTTGGCAGAGGCAATCCGCCACGGCAGCCGATGCGCCGCGCGCGCGTATCGCTGGAAGGCGGACTCATTGTACTCAGCTAGACGCTGAGCCGTTTCGACGGTGACGGGGGAACCACCTGCGGGCACGGGAGCCGCCACGCTCCCCCAGGCCTTAGTTCATTCGATGTGACGTTGTCCGACGGATCGGCGTGACCTTCCCGTGAGCCGATTAACGATGGCGGTGGGCTCGCGCGATCCGGGGTTTTCTCGCGCTCCACGCCTCGGGTCCATCGGTAACGTGACGGACGTCGTCGAATCCCATTCGCTCGAGCAGGCTCGCCGCGATGCCGGCGCGGTATCCGCTCTGGCAGTGCACGAACAAGGGAAGCTCCCGCGACAAGGCCGCGTTCGCGTCCCTTTCCAATCGAGGCAGCGGGATGTTGATTGCGCCCGGAACATGCGCTCGAGCGGCCTCGTCGGGATTTCGCACGTCCAGGAGGGTGAACGGCGTTCCTTTTTCCATGACTTTTCGCACGACGGCCATCGACAATCGACGGGTGGATGCCGTGGAGAACCCCGCCGCAACGTACGCAGGAAGCCCGCCGGACAAGTATCCGCGCACTCCGTCGTACCCGATGCGGAGCAGACCGAGTTGCACGGCCCGACGGCCGACGGGGTCGTCGTCTACGATGACGAACGTTTCGTTCTCTGGCCGCAGCCACCCGACCCATGCCGACAGCGGCCCGTCGGACGAGATCGACAGGCTACCCGGGACATGGGCTCGTTCGAACTTCGGTCCGGGTCGAATGTCGAGGATCGTGACGCTCGGGCCGGTCCGCAGCCGCTCGACCTCAGCCGCGTCGAGCGGGGGAAGCTCTGGAATGGTCGGCCCCAGCGGCCGGCCGCCGGCCAGATTCGTCGCTCGCGAGCGGCCGTAGTAGCTAGGGTAGGGCTGGTCACTGAGGAAAGACGCAAAGAACGCGGCGAGGTCGCGGGAACGGAACAAAGGGTTGGTCTGACGCTCGCGGGCGAGGCTTGTCGTCGCCACTGCCCGGGCCCCGACCCCGCAGAAACTTCCGCCCGCATGCGTCGGCAGGACGGTCACCGACCCCGCGAGGGAGCGATACCGCTCGCGGAGGGTCGTGAACTCCTCGCGCACAAGGGTGTTGGTGAAGCGGGGGCCCAGGAGATCGGGACGCGCAGCAGTGCCAGCCATCAAACTTCCGCCGGAAAATAGTACGCGGGGCCGTCCTCCCGGATCGTGGAGAAGGAAGCTCACGTGCTCCGGGGTGTGTCCCGGACTCCGAATCATTGAAAGATGTGACTCGCCGAGCTGCATGGTATCCTGCTCACTCAGCGCGACGTGGGGGAAGGTGGCTCCAATCTGCTCGCTCAGGCCAAATCGCGCCCCGGCCAGCTCTGCGAGCTCCCTGCCTCCGGAAACGAAATCGGCGTGGAGATGAGTGTCCAAAACCCACGTCAAGGACAGATTGGACCGCTTGAGGGCTTCAAGGTACCGAGCGACGTCGCGCGTAGGATCGATGACCACGGCCGCGTGCTGTGAACGGTCCGAGACAAGAAACGAGGAATTGCCCAGATCGCACGCCGGCAATATGTCCACGTGCAGATCGTGGTCGCGCCATGCGCGGGTGGGTGCCTCACCCGGCAAGTGAGGCATCGGGCCTGGATGGTCGATCATGATGCCCGATGGCCCAGGCTCAGGGAGCCGTTAGACTATTGCGGACAGGACGCGGCCCCCTCTTCCGGGTCTCAGAAGTGCCAAGTGGGTCCGCCGTAACCCTCCGGTAGCCTGGGGGGGACCGGGCGGCCAAAGGGGTCCGGCCTCGGGGTAGGCCGTCGTCCGGTCTTCTTCGCGACGAACACGTCAATCGCTTCGGCGGCTCGGGTTCCGGCGGCCATAGCGTAGACTACGGACTTTCCGCCGGAGGCGAACACGCCCTCCACGTCGGTCACCCCTTCCGGTCCTTTTCCTTCGGGCCACGGTTGTGGAGAGAGCTTGAAATCGAGCTCGGCCGGGAGTTCGGCCACATTGGCAGTCTCTCCCGCGGCCACAATCACCGTATCGCACGGAAGGGTCTCTTCCGTCCCGGGAACAAGCACCGCAGTCGGGCGTCCTCTCGCATCGGGAGGTCCCGCAGCCGAGGCTTGCACCACGATGCCCTCCACTTGCCCGCGGCCCAGGATCCGGACCGGGGCACGATTGAAGAGGAAGTGGAGGCCCTCGCCAGTACTTTCGGAGACCTCCTCCGCGCCCGCCGGCATCTCTTCACGGGCTTTCCGGTACACGATGGTAACTTGGCCGTCCTTCGCAAGGCGGAGGCTGGACCGGGCCGCATCGAACGCGACGTCGCCTCCTCCGACGACCACCACCTGCCGCTCCTTGCGTCCGAACAGGCCTTCCGGTCCTTTGTTCATCGCAAGGAGGAACGGCAGCGCCGCGAAGACCCCCGGGAGGTGTTCGCCCGGTATTCCCAGCCGGCGCGGCTCGGAGGCCCCGATTGCGACGTAGACGGCCAAATATCCGTCCTTGAGCAGGCTTTCGGGAGTGAAATTCACGCCCGCTGTTTGGCCCAGCACGAAGGTCAAGTCGAGGCCCCGGAGCCGAGCGAGGTCCCAGTCAAGCTCGTCGCCGGTGAGATGGTACTTCGGAATGGTATCGATCTGGCCCCCCATGAACGGTTCGGCCTCGTAGATCGTGACGGAGTACCCGCGGAGGCAGAGCTCCCACGCGGCCATGATCCCGGCCGGCCCACCCCCGACGACCGCGATCCGCTGGTTCTTTGGAGCGCTCGGCACGTACATGAGCTGCCCATTGCCGAATTCCAAGGCAGCGCGCTTGAGGTGACGAATCGCGATGGGGGTTCCCTTTCCCCCCATCACGCAGTCTTCCTCACAGTAGTGGTAACAGGTCTTGCAGAGGACCGTCGCCAGGGGGTTGTCCTGTACCGTGAGTTGGGCGGCTTCATCGAACTTTTGCTGCGCAATGAGCGAGATGTAGCCACGGCAATCCTGAGTGATAGGACATGCTTGCACGCAGAACGGCATCGCGCACTGGAGGCAACGCTGCGCCTCGAGAACGGCCTCCTCCTTCGAGTAAGCATGCAGAATCTCTTCGAAGTCCGCGGCGCGAACCTCGCCCGGGTCCTCGGGGATGGTAACGCGCTGGTATCGGAAGGCGCACAAGGGGTAACGGTTCAGCCGAGCACCGTGAGATTGAAAATGACTACGCCCGACGTTCTTGAGGGCAGCTAGACCGCGTTACAGAAGAGCCCCGTGGCAGGACCCCGGTGACCTCCGGCGGAGGGAGGACCCTTAACTCCGACATCTCGTACGACCTAGGCGCTTGGCTACGAGCGAGGACAAACGTGACGACAATCAAGACCCTCGCCGCGTACGAGGTCGTCCAGCTGGCGTACCCTCGGCCTCCGACCGAACGGCAAGAGCTCGGGATGGCGGTGGGGAAGGCTATCGACGCGACGCTCTCTCGGTACAGCCACGAGTTCGACCGCGGGCGGCATCCAACCGTCACCGCCATGAACCGGCTCGCCGCCACCACGCTAGATGAGGAGCTCCGAGACATCGACCTCGCACTCGACGCATCGGAGAGGAAGCGCACGGCGGATCAAATCGCGGCCGTGCTACAGGCCTTCCGCAAAACGAAGGTCTTCGGTCTGCCCCGGCCCCGCACTCGGATGATCCTCATTGACGGCCAGGTGGGCGTCTACACGCAGCCCGATTATTGGGACCGAAAGAGCCGGTTCTACGAGATGAAAAGCTATCGAGCGATTCCACCCCCGCCGGACGTGGCCTTGCAGCTCCGGCTCTTCCAATTGGGTTTCACCGGTTTCGACGCCTTCTTGGTTTGCGTTAACCGACACGCGAGTCCCCCGGATGTCACGGTCACGGCTATACCGGCGCTTACCCCGACCGATTCAGTAGATACGCTCCGCCAAGCCCTGGCTCTCGGACTCCGGAATGGGAGAGAAAAAGTCCTCGAGTACATCGACAGCCCCATCGTTCGGTATTCGGTCGCTCAAGGTACTGCGAGCGGGACGGGATAGGCTTCGTCCGATCCCGGTGCGCTGAGTCATGGAATATCCGGGGTCATCCCCTCCACACATCGGTTTCATAAGCGAGCTTTCGTCACTCCTCGGCAGAGATGGGCTGTCCCCGGCACGCGATCTGGAAACCGACTCATCCCTCCCCAGGCCGGGCGCGTTGCGCCGGTCGAGGACTTTCCCCGAGCTACAGCCCAGAGCTCCGGCCCATGAACGCGGATTGTTCCTGCGCCGGGGCCGGCCCTCTGGAGATGATCGGACTCCTGCAGTCCGCGTGGACGCACTCTCTTCTGGGGAGGGACTGAATTCGTGCCGATTGACTCCGGCGACGTGGCCTGGGTAATCGCGGCTACGACGCTGGTCATGTTGATGACCCCGGCGCTGGGGTTCTTCTACGGAGGTTTGGTCGGTCGAAAGAACCTCGTCGCACTGCTCGCACAGTGCATGGCCATTTTTTCGATCATCAGCGTGATCTGGGCGCTGTGGGGCTATTCGATCACTTTCGGACCCTCCTCGTACGGGGTCATCGGATCCCTCTCGAAGGTCGGACTCAATGGAGTCGGCGCAGCACCGAACCCGATGTACTCCTCGGTGATTCCGGAGCTGCTGTATTTCGCCTTCCAGCTCAAGTTCGCAGCCATAACCCCCGCGCTGATCATCGGGGCCTTCGCCGGACGGGCGAGGCTCAAGCCCCTCCTGGTGTTCGTCGTTCTCTGGGTCACATTGATCTACGCTCCCGTCGCGTCCTGGATCTGGAATCCGGGTGGATGGCTCAGTGTGAGCCATCTTGGCGTGTTGGATTTCGCCGGCGGTCTAGTGGTGCACACGTCGGCAGGAGTTTCCGCGCTCGCTGCCGCCCTCGTCATCGGCCCGAGAACGCCCGAGGAAATCCAGCAGGCGAGGCCCAACAACGTCCCGTACGTGATCCTGGGCACGGCGCTCCTCTGGTTCGGCTGGTTCGGGTTCAACGCCGGGAGCGCGCTGGCGGCCAATGCGGTCGCGGTCAATGCGCTCGTCGTGACCAACCTCGCAGCGGCGACGGCGGGCCTCACATGGATGATCATCGAGTGGTGGTTGAAGGGGCACCCCACTGCCGTGGGCATGTGCGTGGGAGCCGTGTGCGGGCTCGCAGCCGTGACGCCCGCGTCCGGCTACGTGGGGCCCCTCGGCTCCCTGGTGATTGGAGTCGGTGCAGGGAGCTTCTGTTACTTCGTCGCGAACTGGAGGGCCCGAACCCGCCTCGACGACTCGTTGGACGTTTTCGCATGCCACGGGATTGGAGGGATGTGGGGAACGTTCGCCACCGGATTATTCGCGTCGAGCGTGGTGAATGCGGCCGCGACGGGACACAACGGGCTTGTCTTCGGTGACCCGCATCAGCTGCTGGTACAGCTCGTCGGCATCGCCGTCGTCGCATCATTCTGTTTCGTCGGGTCGTACGTCATCCTTCGACTGCTCAACCGCGTGATGCCCCTCCGAGTCGGACCGAAGGAAGAAAGCCAGGGCCTCGATTTGGCTGAGTTCGGTGAAGCGGCCTACGATCCGGGCGCTTCGAGGGGGCCAACTCCCCCGGGCGATTCGGGACCCGGATAGATCGAGTGCGGCATCTTGCTCCACCACGCGTCGCTGAATCTCGCGGTGGTGCCGACAAGGCCCAGGGGAGCATCGATCCGAGGATGGAACGGAACGTTGCCCGGGCGAACAGCCTAATTACCCTGACAACAAGTTTCTGAAGGGAGAGGCATGCAGAATCCGGCGGGCCCCTATCAAGCCCCATACGGCGGGCCGTACCCCGGCGGGTATCCTCGGGGACCTCCTCGGCGTCGCGTTCCGTGGTTTTTCAACGGCCTCTTCGTCCTGTTCGCCGCGGTCTCGGTGGTCCTGCTCCTGGTCCTTCTGTTTCCCGCCTCGTTCGGCTATCATCCGGTCGCAGGAGGTTTCGGGCCGTTCGGTCTCTTTGGCGGATTCTTGCTATTCTTCCTCTTCATCATGGTCGTCCTCGGGGTGGTCCGGATCGCTCTCTGGAGTTCCCGCGGCCGAGGAGACTATCGCTCAGGGTACGGTGGTGGCGGCGGTGGCCGACGGTACGGCGCCTTCGCGATCGCTCGGGAACGATATGCCCGGGGCGAGATTACGCGGGAGCAGTTCGACCAGATCATGCAGGACCTGCAGCGGCGGCCCGGCTACCCGCCTCCGCCCTAGCCGGCCGTTTCGTCCCCTTCCCGGCACCGTTAGACCTTTTCTAGCTCCCCAGGGCGCCGTGGGACAATTCACGGCATTCGTGTTTCAAGAGGAGCGTCGATACCGCGTCGTCGTGGACGGGCTCGGTACCGATTTCGCTTTCTCGCTCTTCGAGGCGGAGGACGCGGCGCGTCGGTTGATCGAGCGCCATGTGCGAGCCTCGTACCCCGAGCGGGAACCTTCCGCGCCCGCCGAAGTCCTTCGCGCCATGAACTTCCGCCTCGAGATTGTTCGCTCGGACGGTTCTCGGGAGCGACGAGAACTCGGCTGGCGCACGGTGAGGACCGGTCGGTCCCGGAGTACGTGAGTCCGCCTCCTCCACCGACCGGAATCCACAAACCCTCCGCTGGTGTCGCCCCCCCGAGATGGAAGCTAGCCGCACCGAGCTCCGGGACGGTCGCACGGCGGTCCTCCGGCCGGCGGTGCCCGACGATGCGGCAGCGATCACGAAGTACGTAAACATCATCGGGGCGGAGGGACGGTTCGTGCTCCGCGAACGCGCCACGTGGACGATCGATGAGGAGCGGAGGACCATCGCCGCAGCGGATGGGCGGCAGGCGGTATTCTTTGTGGCCGAGATTGACAGACGACTGAGTGGACTGATCAATCTCACCCGAGGTCGCTGGGCGAAAGATGCCCACCTCGCCGAGTTCGGGATGTCCTGTCTGCCCGATTGTCGGGCGATCGGACTGGGAACCGCCCTGCTGACCCGAGGGATAGCCTGGGCGCGGTCGGTCGGGGTGCGTAAGCTGACGCTCGAGGTCTTCGGGACCAACGACCGGGCGATCTCGCTCTATCGCAAGATGGGGTTCATCGAGGAGGCCCGACTTCCGGGCCAGTACATTATCGACGGCCGACCGGTGGAGGGGGTCATAATGGCCCTGTGGCTGTGACCCGCGACCGTGCGGCCCCAGGCCGCCGCCGCGATAGATTTCGAAGAGCGAGAATCATTAACTCCCTCGGAACCTCTTCGGCAGGCCCGTGGGGTCCCCCGAGACCGCGGACGAGACGGTCCGGCTAACGGTTCTTCAGCGCTGCCTCCGGGAGGGTTCCCCGCCTCCCGTGGAACGGTTGATGGACGAGCTCCATCGGCCCCGGGAGGAGATCGAAGAGAGCCTCGAGCGGCTCGATGCGGCTCGCCACCTGAAGCTCGTGCCCGGAACGCACCGGATACTGATGGCGTTTCCCTTCTCGGGGATCGCCACTCCGCATCGAGTGGTACTTTCTGACGGGCGGAGCTACTACGCCAATTGTGCGTGGGACGCGATCGCGTTCCATGCAATGCTCCGCAAGCCGGTCCGTGTGGAGTCGTATTGCCATCATTGTGGGCACCCGCTGTCGTTTCAGCTACGGAACGAACGGCTCGACGGGACGGTCTCCCCCGCCCCGATCGTCTATCTCGGGCTGCCGGCCGCGGAGTGGTGGAACGATATCATCTCGACCTGCGCGAACACGATGCTGTTCTTCTCATCGTCCGAGCATCTGCGTCAGTGGCGGCAGGGTCATCCCGACGCCCGGGGGGCCGAACTGGAGGTCGAGGTCGTCGTCCGCCTGAGCGGGCCGCTGTACGCGGGGAAACTTGACCGGGGATATGTCCGACCTACTCGAGATCAGCTGATCCGCCTGTTCGGGGAGCTGAAACTGACCGGGGACTTCTGGAAGATCTGAAGGAATCGGCGGTCCGTTCGGCGGGTTCTGCTCGAGAACATTCCCAATGCCGGGACCAGAGAGCTAAAGTGGGACGGCCTGGCTCCCATCGAGCTCGGAAAAGATGACCGACGCGGTACTGCCCGGCGGGTTCGATACGATTAGCGATCTTCGAGAGCGAGCAGAGAAATTGCTCTCCCCCGAAGTGTGGGCGTACGTCGAGGGAGCGGCCGGAGAGGAGTTCACTGTTCAGGACAACCATGCGTCCTTCCACCGGTGGCGGTTGCGACCCCGGGCCCTGGCGGGGATTCGGGCCGTCGATCTCCGCACGACCCTTCTCGGTGCTTCCGTCGCCAGCCCTGTGTTCGTGTCCCCCACCGCGTACCAGGGCCTCGTTCACCCCGCCGCCGAGGTCGGCACCGCGAGGGGCGCAGGTTCGTCCGGGGTTCTGGCGATGTTCAGCACACTATCGACCCGGTCGCTCGAGGAGATTGCCTCGGCTACCCCTTCGGGACCGAGATGGTTTCAGCTGTACCTTCAGCGAGAATTCCGAGTGACCCGGGGCCTGGTGGAACGGGCGGAAAAGGCCGGTTACTCGGCCCTCGTGCTGACCGTGGACGCACCCGTCCTCGGCCCGCGAGACCGGCAAACGCGCGACGGCGTTGCCATTCGATCCCCCGTGCCGATCGGAAACGGATCGGAGGTCCTTTCCCCGGCCCGCGCCCCGGAACTGCGGAGCGGCCTGTACGAATTCCCGGCGGACGCGTCCTTCACGTGGGAGATACTGGCCCAACTACGCGAAGTGACCCGGCTGCCTCTAGTCGTCAAGGGAATCCTGACCGCGGAGGACGCCCGTCGCGCGGTGGACGGTGGCGCCCGTGCCGTGGTGGTCTCCAACCACGGGGGGCGTCAACTCGACGGCGCGATGACGGGCCTGGAGGCGCTTCCGGAGGTTGCGGCGGCCGTCGGGGGTCGCGCTGAGGTGTACATGGATGGGGGAGTTCGACGGGGGAGCGACGTGCTGATCGCCCTCGCCCTCGGCGCTCGCGGCGTGGGCATTGGGAGGCCGGTCCTTTGGGCGCTCGCCGTCGGAGGGGAGGCCGGCGTTAGTCGGCTCCTTTCCCTACTGAACACCGAGCTCGCTGTCTCGATGATGCTCGCTGGCCGCCGGTCCATCGCGGAGGTCGACTCGAGCCTGCTCTGGCCTCACCCGGACCCCGACAAGGTTCCCTCACTTCGGAACTTCTAATACGCGCCACACACGTGTTTCCACCGTGGCGGCCACCGCAGGAAACGGCGAAATCGCCGGCGGGGCCATCTTGGTCGTTCTTGTCCTTTTGTACGTCGTTTTCGACCTCGAGTGCGCGTTGCTTCTCGGCTGCTTCGTGCCGCTTCCGGCCGCCCTGGTTAGCTTCGACTTCGTTTTCCTTTCGCTCGTCGTCCTCATTCTTGGAATTATGCTGCTTGCAGTGGGCGCCATCCGTCGGGCCCGTTCTCACCTTCCCTCGCGCATCGTGTAGCCATCGAGCGACCCGATCGATTGGAATCGCCGTGGTAGCCCCCGTCCGCCTGTCGCGCCAATTACGGTGGCTTTATGGCGCCGGGCCATCGTAGCTTGGCATTGGATGGCTCCCGCGCGGTCGCCCAAGGGTCTCGAGCTCGCCGCCCGAGAGGGAAGCTCGTACGGAACCTTCCTTTACGGGCCCTCTCGGACCGTTCTCCTTCGGGTGGCGTATGCGTTCGCACGGGCTAGCGACCCCCAGCCCTACTGGGTGGATATCCGCGACCCGAACGAGTACCTCGATCCGCCGGGCCCGGTGGAACTCGGGTGGATTCCGGATGACCATCTGTTCGTCGTCTCCCGCTCGGAGGCCAGGCCCCAGGACGCGGTGAGCAACCTTGCCTTGTGGACCGTCGTTCGATCGGACGAGCCGCGGTCCGTCATCGCGGGTCTCACGGATTTCCTCCGCCTGCCGCCGGTCGTTCAGGATGTCCTAAGCCGGTACGGCGAAGAGTTCCGCCGACCAGTCTTCGTCGTGGCGAACACGGACCGGGTCCGGGATTACTATCCGCGGGACCGGGTCGGCGTTCGGCCCATCGTCGATGCGATGTTGCACTCCGGAGTGGTTCCGATTTTTGTCGCCCGGGGACCACCGGGGCCGGGACGGTTAGCGTTTGACCTTGTCATCGAGGTCGAAGCACCGGACCTCGTCCGTTGGCGCGAGGGAACTCTCCGGTGCGAGCGGTCCCTCAATGGGGCGCCTTTCCAGCAAGACCAACGGATCCGGCTGGATTCCTTCCCCGCCCTCGCTGCGGCGCTCCAGGGGCAGAAGGACCCGCCCGAGCCGACCACGTAATTGCGATACGATTCCGCCCGAGGGCTCGTCCGGGAACCGGCGGCTCGTTAAAGTGCGGGTCGGGACTGGCTTCCCGGGAAGACGATGTCTCCCTTGTTCGCCATCGATCTTTCGGGAGATCGCCGGGAACTTGCCGTCCCGATTCTCATCGATTCATTCGTTGGAATATACCGGTGGCATGCCAAGCGGACCCTCCGTCGGATCTCTATCGTCCGGGGGGCGATGGCCGGAGATCAGCTGGTCGGCGTCTCGATGCTCGAGGACCTAGCACCGGGGGTCGGGTACGTGTATTACATTGCCGTCCGACGGGCGCATCGGAAGCTCCATGTCGGCACGTTCCTGCTC
>JASHQC010000016.1 GCA_030037735.1 Thermoplasmata archaeon | reverse complement strand
CGACCTCTTCTCCGGACCGGGCCCTCCCCGTGCGTCACGCCGTCGAGCTCGATCGCAGGGAACCCTACCGGAGCCGGTGGGCCCGTTCTCCCCCGGAAGTCCCGCAGACCTGACAAGGCCCGGTGATTTGGGCTGTCCGTGCCCGACCCCCCCACCGCGAAACGGCGTCGGCCCAGTTCCCGCGCGCCACCCGAAAGGTTCCCGTGGCTCCGCTACGACCGGGCGGCGCGCGCCGTCACCGAGCACCTCCGGGTGCGTCCAGTTCCGGGTCAGCCGTTCTGGGTCTTGGCCGTCCGGAACCCGGTGCATCATACGCAATACCATGTCTTTCTGCCCGAGTATCCGACCGGGGAGGTCCAGTTCTGCAGCTGCGCCGACTTTGCGCGTCGTGGCATCGGTACTTGCAAGCACATCGAGGCGGCTACGACCTGGCTTGCGTCCCATCCCGAAACCGCCGCGCCGAAGATGGCTCGTCCCGGTGCGTCGAGCCTCTGGAAGGCGATCGACGCGGCTCGGCAGGTCTCCAAATTCCGCCACGGTCCCGAGGCGATCCGCCTACGGGCTCCCGGTCAAATTCTGTTCCAGCGGACGGGACCTGTTCGAGCGCCGAAATCCGAAAAGAGGGAGGCGGGAACGGGTTCCGGCGGGCCGGTCGTCGGACCGGACGCCTAGCTCGACATCCCGGGCGCTCCCTTGAGCGCCTTGATCTTGTAGTACTCGGGGTCGACGATGACCTCGCCGTTGACCCCCATCGTCTCGATGGTCTTGAGGGTCATGCCGGCAGAGGACTTCGCCTTCTGCCAGTCAGGGATCGGGATCGAGAACTTCTTCTCAACTTCCGTCCGGTAGATCGGGCCCGAGTTGTACGAGCAGAACGGGATGACGCGCCCGTCCGGAACGGCGTAGTGGATATCACAGCGCATCAGCCGCTGGATATCGTAGTCGTACGCGTCCTGGAAGTGCATGTTCCCGAGGTAGAGCGTCCGCCAGGTGAACTTCGCCAGCGCCTCCTTGTTCCCCTCCGTGAAGATCGCCGCGATGACGCGCACGCAGTTCTTTTCACTTAGACCCTCGGGGGCCTTCGCGAAATCGAAGTACTTCGAGACCTCGTGGAGCAGCTTCGCTCCGGCCACGGCGCCCCGGACGCGGGCGAACCGCGCGTCCCGGTACTTCTCGATGAGCGTCTCGACGTTCTCGAAAAACCCGTCCACGTCCATGAACCGCGGGAGTGGGGTGAGCCGCTGGCCGTCCTTGGAGACGAAGGCGAACGTGGCGCAGCCGCAGCCGGGGTGGGTGGTGAGGGTCATCTTCTCCTCGCCGTGGATGATCGAGACGAGCTCGGAGATCGGCGCCACGGACGGTACGGGGAAGAAGTCCGACTTCTCGAAGGGCCCCTCGGTGCACAGGATCCGGACCAGGTCCGACTGGGTGAACCGCATCTGGAACCGGTCCTTGTCGGGAATCCGCGCGGTAAGCGCAACCGGCTGGAAGTTCACGCCGCGGACGACGTCGATGTTGTCGATGGCGAACTTGACGGTGGGCCAGATCTCCTTCTCGTTGAACCCGCCGACCAACGTCGGGACCAGGACCACTGAGAGCGGCTTGTCCGGCTTGCCGGCGGCCAGCTCCTCAGGAGAAGAGTGAGTCGACCGGGCCGCCTGGATCGCCTTCTCCTTGACCCTCAGGAGCGGAACGCCCCGGACCTTCCGATAGATTTCGTCATCGAGTCCATCGAACTGGAGATAGAGCGTGTGCAGTCCCGCGTTCCGGGCTTGCTGGGCGAATCCGGCCTCGTTGGCGAACCGGATCCCGTTGGTCGCGACCTGGACCTGCTTGAAGCCGAGCTCACGGGCCATGCCGCAGGCGTCCAGGAAAAGCGGGGAGAGCGTCGGTTCGCCGCCCGAGAACTGGACCGCGACGGTTCCGACCGGCTTCTGCTCCCGCAGGGTCTTCAGCATGAAGTAGATCTGCTCGCGGGTCGGCTCGTACACGTAGCCGGCGGCGTTGGCGTTCGCAAAACAGACCGGGCACTTCAGGTTGCACCGGTTGGTCAGGTCGATGAGGGCTAGTCCCGTGTGGGACTTGTGGTGGCTGCACATCCCGCACGTTGTGGGGCAGCCGCGGAACTTGTCGTAGTACGGGTTCTCGTAGCCGACCCCGTCATGGGCGTAGACTTCCATCCGGAGATAGAAGTCGACGTCGTTGGAGATGATGTCCCAGAAGTACCCGTGGGTGCGGCAGGTCTTCTCCATGATCACCCGGTTGTCCTTCTCTCGGACGACCGCCGGGATGACCTTGATGCACTCCGGACAGACCGACGCGGTCTTCCGGGGCAGTCCGCGGGGAGCCTGAAACTCTCGCATTACTCTTGCTGGCATGGGGTTTCCTTGCTTCGCCTTGCCCCTCTGGGGGTTCGGCTCAGCGGGGGCAACCCCCCGCGGCCTACATAATCCATCTGTCGTGTAGCCCACTACAATTCTCGATTCCCGTGACGGAGAGTCGCACGGTACGAATCGCTACAGTCCACATTCTAGACAGGCGGGCACCGCGGGTGCCCTAATATCGGTCTCCCGATTGACCGCCTCCCCGCATGGCGCGTCGAAAGGCATCCCACAAACCGGTGGCCGGAAAGCCGAGGGCGGTCAAACGGCGGGCCCGGAAATCGGGACCGCCCGGCAGTTCCTCCCCGCCTCACTTTGTAGGCCGCGAAGGCTCCCCCATCCTAGAAAGGTACAGCCCGAAACCAATGGACGCGGCCGTCGGAGAGATCGTCTCATCTCCGCCACCCGCTCCCAAGCCCAGTTCTCCCTCACTGCAATCCTCACCGATCCAACCCGCTACGGCTTCTCCGTCGCTGGCAGCGGCCGCTCCCGTTTCTGGCTCACCGCCCGTTGCGCCCAAGCCGCTGATCAGTCTCGAAAAACCGTTCGACGTCGACGAGTTCTCTCAACTGCTGGGCCAAATCCTGATCCAGGTGACGGTTCCGCGGGACAGCCTCGCCGAGGTACTGCGCCGTGCCTGCGATTTCATGAGCTTCGGCATCTACGTGTACACAATCCGGGTGCGGCCCGGACCGGAGGAGCAGCTCAAGTCCTTCATCGTAGAGCTCCAGCGAGTGGACTACTCCCCCACGGCCGGCGACTGGGCCCCCTTCGAGGACCGTGGGCGCGCCGACAATCCCTTCGGTCCCACCGGCACTCGGTAGCGGCTCGCCCGTTCCCGGACCCCGGTGGGCCCCCCTCCGCCCTCCGGCCGAATCCGCTATCAGGACCGGGGGGTACCAGACAGCGGGCACCGCATGCCGGCGAATCCTTCTGCCGATCCGGTCGAGCTTGAGCTCGCGTCGATTCGCCAGCAGCTCTCCGAGCTCCGGGCCGAACAGCACGAGATGAAGCAGGAGATCGAGGAGCTCGTGAAGACATTCCGTTCCTTGGCGATGCACCTAGGAATTGCCGCCGAGCCCTACCGCAAGGCCGGGTCGTCCGGGGACCGGGGCAAAGGCTCCGAGATTCCAGGCTTCGGATAGGCATCCGGTCTGCCGTTCAGCGCGGGCCACCGCGTGGCTGTGCCCCTTCGCACCAAACGTTAAGGCGCGCACCCAGTTCGCGCGGCACCCCGCCGCGCGGAGTCGGAAAACCATGCCCATCCGCTACGACATCAGCGTGGAAGATCCGACATCCCACCGGCTCCAGGTCGTCGTCGATATCCCGGAGGTGTCCGGCCCCACGCTGGACCTTGTCCTGCCCTCATGGGTTCCGGGCTCGTACTATATTCAGGACCAAGCCCGGGGGATTCGGAGCCTACGAGCGAGTCAGGCCGGTTCCGGCTCACCCTTGCCGGTCACCCGGCAGGACAAAGCCCGTTGGCGGGTCGCCACGGAAGGAGTCTCGCACGTCGAGGTCCGGTACGAGGCCTACGGCCACCGCATCGAGGACGACGGCGTGGATGTCACGACGGAACATCTGTTCCTCAATCCCGGAATGTTCCTTCCGTACGTCGACGGCCGCGAGAGGGAACCGCTCGAGCTCGCGGTGCACGTCGCGAGTCCCTGGCGCGTCTATACCGAGCTTCCGGAGATCGGCCGGAGCCCGGCCCGCTTCCGGGCCCACGATTACGACGAGCTCGTGGACGAGCCGATCGACTGCGGGACCCCGGTCGAGCTGACCGTACGCCCCGCCGGCATCCCGCACCGGATCCTCCTGTGCGGCCGGGGAGGGAATTTCGAGGCGCACCAGGTCGAGGCCGACGTGACGAAGATCGTCGAGGCGGCGGTCCGTCTCATGGGCGGGTCCCCTCTCCAGCACTACACCTTCTTTTACCATCTCGTGGACGGTCGCAAGTCCCACCTGGGCGGCCTGGAGCACAAGAACTCCACGTCGATCGTCGTCGCCCGAACCTCGTTCCGGCCCGAGGAGGAGTATCGCCAGGTGCTCGGCGTCACTGCCCACGAGTACTTCCATCTCTACAACGTAAAGCGGATCCGGCCCCGCGTGCTGGGACCGTTCGACTACACGAAGGAGAACTACACCCACCTCCTCTGGGCCATGGAGGGCTCGACCGATTACTTCGAGGACCTGATCCTGCTGCGCGCGGGTCTGCTGCCTCCGTCCAAATACCTCGAGTACCAAGGGAAGAAGATTCACCGGTACGTGAACACGCCCGGCCGGAAAGTGGCGAGTCTGGAGGAGCTGTCGTTCAACGCCTGGATCGACCTGTACAAGCGGTACGAGGAGACACCCAATCAGTCGGTCTCGTACTACCTCAAGGGCGACCTGGTCACGCTCTGCCTTGACCTCGAGATCCGACACCGAACGGAGGGGAGACTCTCCATCGAATCGGTCTTCCGCACCCTCTGGGAGGAGTACGGCCGGCGGAATCGCGGGCTCGAGGAGAACGAGATCCTTCCGGTCGCGAACCGGGTCACGGGGCTCGACCTGTCCGATTTCTTCGCGCGATACGTTTCCGGAATCGCCGAGATCGACTTCGGCGCTTTCCTCGGCCTCGCGGGGCTGAAAGTGGAGCCTCAGGAACGGCCCCCGGGCAAGGAGGACGAACCACCCTCGGGCTGGCTCGGCGTGGAGCTGAAAGACGACGAAGGGCGCGCCCGGATCGCCGCGGTCCTGGACGACGGTCCGGGTCGGCGGGCGGGCCTGTCACCCGACGACGAGTTCGTGGCGCTCGACGGCCAGCGGGTGAGGTTCGCCGACCTGCCGAAGGCGCTCCAGCGGTTCCCCCCGGGAACGTCGGTGGAGCTGACGATATTTCGTCGAGGATTCCTCACGAGCCTCCCGGTGGAGACCGGCAAAGCGCCGGCGGAGAAGTTCCTCATCGTACCCGTCGACGACGCGACTCCGATGGCCCGCCGCGTCTACGAGGGATGGATCGGGGTGCCGTGGGAACCCCGGAAGAAGCCGTCCGCGCAGCCGTCGAGTTGACCCTCGGGGCGGAAGGAGACCCGGCCGAATCGGTCCGCTCGGGGACCGCCTTGAGGCCGTAGCGCCATTCACCCTCCATCGGATACAAGCGTCGAAGGACGAGTCCGACCCGATCGCCCACCCGGAGCTGGCCTGGGACCGCGTCGGTGACCTGGACGGTCGCTCGGGCCCCCGACTCCAGCGCCACGATCGCCACATCGTAGGCCCCCGCAGCTTCTACCAGGGGATCGAATTCGGTGGGCTGGGCGCCGGCGCCGATCGTGGTCACGCTCTCGACACGGAGGCTCTGCCGCGGTTGGGCCTCCGCGCGCAACCCATCGGAACGGCCGCACGATCGGCAGCGTCCGGACGCCGGAAAGGTGAGCGCACGGCAGTGGGAACATCGCTCGCCCACCAATCGCCATCGGCTCGGCAGGTTCTCCAAGTATCGCGGGTGGGGCACGTAGGCGCCCTGGGAGACAGCGTTCATTCCATGGCCCCGCTCCAGGAATTTCGCGCTGGGGGGCTTCATCCCCGGCTCGACCGTTCCCCATGCTCCGAGCCATCGGATCGGACCATCGAGCCGGAATCCGGCGAAACCGCTGCGCCCCCGGAGCGACTCTCCGACGACTCCGACGGTTCCAGTTCGCAGTCGATGCCCGAGCTCCCACAGCAGATAGGCAGCCGGGAGCACCGGGGCGGCCCCCTCCGATTCCGATGGTGGTTCGACTAAGGTTACAGTGAGGCCCGGACCCATCTCTTCCCACGCGGCTTGCCACCGGACTGGGTCGCCGTCGGTGGAGAAGACGGCCTCGCCAGCCCCTCCGTCCTGCGGAAGATCCAGGGCCTGCAGCCAGCCCGCGACCAGCTCCTTGA
>JASHQC010000015.1 GCA_030037735.1 Thermoplasmata archaeon | reverse complement strand
TCGATCCCCCGGACGTTGAAGCCGACGTTGTCGCCCGGCAGGGCCTCGGGAACCGATTCGTGGTGCATCTCGATCGACTTGACTTCTCCCGACTTGGCGCTCGGCATGAAGATGACCTTGTCCGCCACCTTGAGCTTTCCGGTCTCGACCCGGCCGACCGGAACGGTTCCGATGCCGGTGATCGTGTAGACGTCCTGGACCGGCAGGCGGAGGGGCTTGTCCGTCGGCTTGGGAGGGACCGTCAGGTTGTCGAGGGCCTGCAGGAGGGTGAGTCCCTTGAACCAGGCCATGTTGGGCGACGGCTTGTTGATGTTGTCGTCCTTGAAAGCCGAGATCGGTACAAAGACGACCTGTTGGTCGACCTTGAACCCGACGTTCTTGAGGAGCTTGGTAACCTCTTCCTTGAGGGCGTTGTACTTGGCCTCCGAGTACTGGACCTCCTGGCGGTCCATCTTGTTGATGGCGACGATGATCTGGCCAACGCCCAGCGTCCGGGCGAGGAAGATGTGCTCACGGGTCTGCTCCTGGATCCCCTCCGCGGCGGAGACGACCAGCACGGCCGCGTCGGCCTGGCTGGTCCCGGTGATCATGTTCTTGACGAAATCCCGATGTCCGGGCGCGTCGATGATGGTGAAGTAGTACTTCTGAGAATCGAACCGCCGGTGCGCGATATCAATTGTGACGCCGCGCTCCCGCTCCTCCTTGAGCTCGTCCATCACCCAGGCGAACTCGAACGTGGCCTTGCCCTTGGCCTCCGCCTCCTGACGGTACTTGTCGATCTCCTCCTGGCGAATGTTTCCGGTATCGAGCAGAATACGGCCGACGGTGGTGGATTTTCCGTGATCGACGTGACCAATGAACACGAGGTTCAGGTGCGGTTTCTGGGCCATGGAATGGACTCCGGGCGCGGCCACATTCCACCCCTATATAGGGGTTCCTCGCGCCTCTCTCGGAGGGACGCTCAACTGTCGCCGGTGCGGGGCTCGGACGGCCGCCAAACCGGCCGGTTCCAATCACGCGATGCGGGACGGTTCCGAGCGAAGAGGAAACCCATTTACGTATCAAGGCCGTCCGGATAACATCTGGACCGCTTCCCGAGTCCGCTCTGAGGGTTCTGCTTGACCGGGGTGACCGCGCACAACGTGGTGGGGAGCCAGTTCGCGAAAACGCCATCCCTAGGGCCAATCACAGCGAACGGGCGCGGCAGCTTCCCACTGGCCTCGGTTCAGGAAATTCGTTCCAAGTAGAGAGAATTTCAACGGAGGGATCGACATTGATCTGCGAAATGTGTGGAAAGGACGCGGCGTCACTGACTCCGATCCGGGTCGAGGGATCGGTGCTGCAACTCTGCGCGGATTGCGGAAAGTTCGGACAGGCGGTGGTGGTCCGCCCCTCCGGGGGGGCCCCGGCCGTTCACGACCGTGGGGACGAGTACATCGAACCTCGGGGCCCGTTCGCCTTACGTCCCCGGAGGACCGAGGAGCGGGATGTCTTTTCGGACATGCCGGACATGGAGCTCGCCCCGGATTGGTCGAAGCGGATTCGACAGCAGCGGGAACGCCTCGGCTGGACTCCTGAGGAGTTCGGAAAGCGTCTCAACGAGAAGAAGTCGCTCGTACTGAAGGTCGAATCCGGCAGTTTCCGGCCCCCGGACGCGACCCTTCGCAAGATCGAACGACTGCTCAAGATCCGCCTGACGGTGGATCCGAACGCGCCGGTAGCGTAGGGGGCGGGTTTCCCCCAGGCGACGCCGGGGTCTGGGGCTCGGCGGCCGCATGCGGCTGCCGGTGCGATGGGGAGGGGGTCCAATCATCCTCCCGGTCTCGCTCAAACCCGACCTCGTGATACACCTCCGCCCGCACGGAACCCGAGACCGGCTGGCCTCCTCGGACCGCCGCGAGGTCCCGTTGATACTGCGCGGATAGGCGGTCCACCGCGACCAGGTACAGGATCCCGGCCACGACGAGGCTCCCTACGGCCAACAGCCGAACCGGCTCCACCGGGAAGAAATAGGCAACGAGAGCCAGGGCTCCGACGGTCGCGGCGAACGCTACGTAGAGCCTCCGAAGATCGCGGCGGGCCCGGTGGTCCCGGTGGGAAAACGCCATGCAACGCCTTGGCCCGGGAGGTTACCCGACCAGTTCCTCGAGGATCGCTTTCTGGGCATGAAGCCGATTCTCAGCCTGGTCCCAGACAATCGACTGCGGCCCGTCGATCACGTCGTCGGTAATTTCGAGGCCGCGGTGCGCCGGGAGGTCGTGCATCACCAGGGCCCCCGGCTTCGCAAGGGCCAACAGGCCGGCGTTCACCTGGAACCCGGCGAAGGCCTTCTCGCGTGCCGTTTGCTCCGCTTCTTCTCCCATGGAGACCCAGACATCGGTGTAGACCGCATCCGCGCCCTTGACGGCGGCGGCGGGCTCGGTGTAAAAGTCCAGCCGGGCCCCGCTCTTCTGGGCCAACGTTTGCGCTTGCGAAACGATTGTCGGGTCCGGGTGGTACCCGTTCGGCGTCGCGCTCATCAGGTCGAGGCCGACCATCGCGCATCCGAGGATGAGCGAGTGGTGGACGTTGTTACCGTCCCCGACCCACGCCAACCGATGGCCAGAGTATTTTCCCTTCCACCGTTCCGATAGCGTGAACAGGTCGGCAACGACCTGGCACGGGTGCTCGCGGTCGTCGAGGGCGTTGATCACGGGAACCGAGGCCCATTTGGCTAGCTCCGCCTCATCCTGGTGGCGGAACGCCCGGTAGACGATTCCGTCGACAAACCGCGAGAGCACCCGCGCGGTGTCGGCTATGGTTTCGCCGCGTCCCAACTGCATATCTTTTGGGGACATGTACAACGCATGGGCGCCGAGGTCGTGGAGCCCGACCTCGAACGAGGTGCGCGTCCGCGTGGAGGGCTTCTCGAAGATCATCGCGACGTTCTTGCCACGTAGATGGGACCGGTTCACCCCCCGACCCCGCGCGGCCTTGAGTCGGCCGGCGTGTCGAATGATGGGGAGGAGATCCGTGCCGAGGTCGGTGATGGAGAGGAGGTCGCGCTTCTGCTTTTTCGCTACCATCTCCATCCTTCGAGGTCCGGGTATCTAAAAAGGCCCTCGCTCAACCCGTTGCGACCTCCGAGGCCTGGTGGCTCAGGGCCGCGCACCCCACTCACATGCTGACCTTATGAATCGAACCGAGTTCGCGCCCGCGAGGCGTGATCTTGCCCGCCCGAAAAAAGTCTCCGAAGAAGCGTGCCCGCGCAGCGCCGGCCCCCGCCCCTCGTCGTACGGGGGGACGAAGAGTGTACATGGTCTCCGGGGGCGTGACGAAGTTTGCTAAAGCTCACCCCGAGATGGACTTCCGGTTGATGGTGAAGAGAGCCTATGACCAGGCGATGGCGGAGATCCCCAACCTCACCCGGGACCAGATCGACGGCTCGCGGATCTCGTATTTCTCCGACCACTTCGCCCGACAGCTCAAGGCGGCGAGCATGGTTCAGGATTACCTCGGACTGAACCCGAAAGGGTCGATCCGCCTCGAATGGGGAGGGGCCACCGGAGGCGAGTGCTTCCAGGCCGCCTACGAGGCGGTCGCCAGCGGTCGAATGGACACCGTCCTCGCGGCTGGATTCGAAACGATGAGCCGCGTGGCCACCTGGAAGGGGAACGAGTTCATCGCCCTGGCCTCGGACACGAACTTCGACTTTCCGCTCGGTGGATTCTACACCGGATATTACGCGCTGATGGTGGTCCGGCACATCTACGAGTACCTCCGACTGACCAAGTTCTCCCACGTTCGGGACGAGCGGGAGGCGCAGCGTCTCGCCATCGCCGAGGGCCAGCGGATTATGAGCTGGGTCTCGGTCAAGAACCATCTCAACGCGACCCACAATCCGTACGCCCAGTACCCGAAGCGGCTCACGGTCCAGGACGTGCTGAACTCTGAGATGATCTCCTACCCGCTCACCCGCGAGCAGATTTGCACCATGAGCGACGGCGCCGCGACGGCTATCCTTTGCACCGAGTCGGTCGCGAAACGGCTCACCGACAAGCCGGTCCGGATCATCGGCGTGGGGACCGGCACCGACACGATGCGGCTCGCCGACCGACCGTTCGGTACCGTCCCGCTGTTTCCCCATGAGACAGCCAGGGACTACGAACACCTGCCGTACCCCGGGGTACATTCGTTCCGCGCCGGACGTTCGGCGGGTCTCGAGGCGTGTCAGATGGCCGGGATCACCAATCCCCTCCGGGAGCTCGACTTCATCGAACTCCACGACGCCTACGCTTCCAGCGAGATCCAGACCTACGAGGACTTGGGGCTCTGCAGGTACGGAGAGGGGTACGACTTCACCCTCTCGGGCGCCCCCTTCCTTAAGAACATCGAGTACGGCCTGGAAGTTCCCGAGGCGGGAAGGATTCCGGTGAATCCGTCCGGGGGCCTCATCGCATGCGGCCATCCCGTGGGCGCGACCGGCCTGATGCAAGCGGTCTTTGCGTTCTGGCAGCTCCAAGGCACGATTCGTCAGCACTTCGGTGACCCCACGCTACAGTTACGGACTCCGCGTCGCGGAGCCATCCACAGTCATGCCGGCACCGGCTCCGCCGTGACGGTGTCCATCCTCGAACGGGGGTTCTGACCATGGCGAGGCCGAAGGCGTTCGACCACTTCCGCGAGGTCCAGGAAGAGATTGGGAAATCGGGCGCGGCGATCCTCCGGGACGCGGAGGGGAACGAGGACCTCATCATCGACAGTCCGTACTCGATTCATTACATTCACAGCTACGCCCAGGACTCACCGTTCTTCCTGGGGCTCGCCGAGGGGAAGCTGCTCGGATCCCGGTGCATGAACCATGCCTGCGGGTTCACCTACGCGACGCCCCGCGGGCACTGTATGGTGTGCGGGCACGCGACGACGTGGATGGAGCTCCCGAGGCAAGGGAAGGTCCACTCGTGGACCACTTGCCTGTTCGGCGGCGAGGCGTTTCTCAAGGAAACACCGTACAACCTCGCGATGATCGAGTTCGAGGGCGCGCAGAGCCTCCTGCTTGTCCGTCTCAAGGACTGCGTCCAATCGGAAATCTACGTCGGGATGCCGGTTGAAGCCCGGTTCGCCCCGGAGCCCAAGTACTCGATCACCGATGTCTGGTTTGTGCCCGCGAAATGAGTCGGTACCCCCGGCCGCGCCGTTTCTGAACGCGCGCGTTCAGGAACGTCGCCGGATTTTATAGCACGAGCGATACAGTGATTGTGCAATGGCCCTGTTCACGAGCGGCATAGCCACCTCGCTGCTCGCGATCTTCATTTTTCTCGCCGGAGCGGAGGCGATCCGGTTCCGGCTTGGCCGGATCGGAGCGCCCGAGATCGTGGGCGAGGTGCTGCTCGGCATGCTCCTCGCTCCCGCCGCCCTCGGAGGCCTGCTCAATGGTCTCATCGGCTACACCCTGTTCAATCCCCAAGACACGATCCTCCTCGCCTTCGCCGACTTTTCCGTTATTCTGCTGATCTTCGCGGCCGGGCTGGAGGGCGGGGTCTCCGGGCTCCGGTCCGCCGGCGTCTATGCGCTCGTGGGCGCGGTCGCCGGGAATCTGGTGCCGTTCGTCGTGACCTTCGTGGTCTTCTCGCATCTCTCTCCCACTACGATGGCGCTGCTGCTCTCGGTCGCGGCCGGATCGACCAGCACCGCGGTGACGGCTTCGCTCATCCGCAACGAGAAGCTCGGCGGCAGCACGGG
>JASHQC010000014.1 GCA_030037735.1 Thermoplasmata archaeon | reverse complement strand
CCGGACCACGGGTCACCGGCCCGTTCCGCCCGCTGCTCCGCCAAGACCTCTAGGCCGGTCTTCCCGGTCCGAAGGAGTATGAGCACGGCGGCTTCGGCTTGGTCCGGCGGAACCGGGGCTTGGGGTAACGTGGCGAGCCGGGATCGCAGGTGGTCGGAGACGTCCGGGCGTTGAGTCCCCCGCGCGGTCAAGATTGCCAGTCGAAGCGGACTTTCTCCCGGACGGTCTGTGAATCGACCGGGTTTTCCTGGCGGGGTCGATCTCCGCGTTCGTAAGCGGCGAGGCGCTGGGTCAGCTCGGTCACCTGTCGCTCCAGTTGGGCGATCCGCGCTTTGAGCTGCTCCATAGTGGGTGCGGCCATGAATATCCCGGTAACTGGATGTCTCGAAAGTTTTTATTGGCGACCGTCAGGAGGGGGGAGCCGGCCGGGTTGAGTTCCGGCTGGCCCAATCCAAAAGGATTTGGGCGGTTTCCTCGGGACGCTCGATGGGAATTAGGTGTCCGGTGTTCGGGAACAGCCTCACCTCGGAGCCGGGAATCGCCTGTCGAAGCAGGCGGGCGTGCGACGGGTCAACGACGTTGTCGTCCAACCCGTGGAGGATGAGCGTGGGAATCCGTATCTTCCCCAGGCGGGAACGCAGATCGTAGTCCTTCATCGCCAGCGCCCACTGCACGATCCCTTTCAGATTGCGTTCCTCCTGGGACTTGGCGATCCGCTCCGCGAGGTCCATGTGGGCTTCCAGCCAATCGGGGGCGAACAGGTCCATCGCCAACCGTCGAGAATACGCCGCAGGCCCATCGTCCCGGAGGATCTCCGCCCAGTTCTGGCCGACCGCACGGGTGTGGTTGTCCATGTGCCCCATCGCTCCGAAGAGGGCCAAAGACCGGACTCGGCCCGGGTCGTCGAGCACGAGCCGGAGAGCAAGAAGTCCCCCCCCGCTGAGGCCCACCAGATGCACGGGACCGGACTTTCGGTCGTCGAGGAGCTTCCGAACATCCCCTTCGAATTCCCCAAAGGTATACCGGGCCCCCTCGGGCCGCGGAGACCGTCCATGCCCCCGGAGATCCGGCGCCAGCACCCGGAAAGACTTGGCGAGCGACGGGATCTGGTAATCCCAGATGGTGTGGTCTCCTCCGAGGCCGTGGAGAAGGAGGACCGGGTCGCCTTCCCCCTCGTCGCGGACGAAGAGCGCGACGGCCGGCGGGATCTCCTCGGGCACGCGGCGCTCACTGGCGTTCCGTATTTAAGGCGGAACTGGGTTCGAAAAAACCCGCACGCGCGGGGGGCGCATGGTCAAATACGTCGACCTCGCTCGGTGCCCCCCATGAGCCGCGGCGTCGTGCTGATGAGCGGGGGGATTGACTCTCCCGTCGCTCTCTACTACATGCTGCGTCAGGGCCACGACATGGTGGCCGTCCACATGGACAACCGTCCCTTTACCGACGATTCGCCCTTGGAGAAGGTCGTCGACCACCTGCGCGTCCTCGAGACGACCTTCGGCCGGAAGGTGCCGCTCTACGTACTTCCGCACGGACCGACCCAGATCACGCTGATGCGCAATACGGACCGCCACGTCGGGTGCGTGATGTGCCGACGCTTCATGTGGCGCTCGGCCGAGCGGATCGCCGAGAGGGAGCTTGCCTCCTTCCTGGTCACAGGGGAGGCGCTCGGCCAGGTCGCCTCGCAGACGCTGAGCAATATGCGCTCGGCGACGGCCTCCGTCCATTTGCCGATTGTGCGGCCGCTGATCGGGTTTGACAAGCAGGAGATCGAGGCGGTGGCGAGGGGCATCGGGACGTACAGCATCTCGACCCGGCCGGGCCTCTGCTGCCAGGCCGTGCCAGACAAGCCGGCGACCCGAACGAACCTGGTCCAGATTCTTCACGAAGAGGACCGCCTGGACGTGGATCAGATCGTCGACGCGTGCGTCCGTCGCGCCGTCGTGATGTAACCCCGACCCCGCTAGGTGGGCATCGTAGGACCATGGGCTACTATTCGCTCCGTCTGTGCGCGGGAGGTGGAGCATTCGAAGCCGTCCCGGCCCCCCGATTGAACCTCGACCTTCGCCGGGTCAAGGGCGCCCTCGAGGCGAGCCACATCCCCGTCGTCGACGCCCGAGTGATGCTTATCGCTCAGCTCGAGCGGGAGGTCACCCTGAGCCGCGACGGCCGGGTGCTGATCAAGACCAAGGATGGGGCCGAGGCGGCCTCGATCTTCGGACGGCTCCGGGAACTCCTGGACCTGCCGTCCGTCGACTCCGGAAACTGAATCCGGGCGTTTCGAGGTGGCGCGCCCGTTCGACAACCCTTATGGGCCGACCGGCGGTGAGGGACTCAGGCCGGCACATGACGAGACAGGCCTGGGTCCTCGGCGCGGCGAGCAATCGCTTTGGCAAAATGAAGGAGACGGGCCGCGAGGCGGCCTCCCGGGTCGCTCTCGAAGCGATCCAAATGGCTGGCCTCGATCCCAATGAGATCGGATACACTTTCGTCTCCAACGCGTTCGGCGTGGCCGAGCGCCAGGCGCACATTGGTCCGCTGATCAACACAGCGCTGGGAATCCCCGAGGTCCCGTCGCATACGGTCGAGTCAGCCTGCTCCTCCTCCAGCGCGGCCCTGCACGACGCCTACGTTCACGTGGCCGGCGGCTTCCTCGACGCGGCGCTCGTCGTCGGCGTCGAAAAGCTCTCCCACCTCGATACGCTCAACGCGACGAGCTACTTCGCGATGGGCGCCGATTACCCCTTCGAGTCGCACAACGGGGCGACGTTCCCGGGACTCTACGCCACGATCGCGGACGCCCACGTGAAGCGCTACGGAACCGAGACCGAGCAGCTCGGCAGCGTGGCGGTGAAGAACCACCTCAACGCGTCGCTCAACCCCCACGCGCATTTCCAAAAGCCGATCACGATGGACACGTACCTGAACTCCCCCGTGATCGCGTCGCCGCTCCGCCTCTACGATTGCTGCCCATTCTCCGACGGCGCAGCGGCGGTCGTGGTGGTGGCGGCGGAGAAGTACCCGAACCCGGGGATGGAACCGCTCGTCATCCGCGCCTCCGCGCGGGCCGGGTCGATCGCCGCGATGCACGACCGGCCCGAGCTGACCGGTCTCCCCGCCAGTCAGCGCGCCTCGCAAGTGGCCTTCAAGCAGGCGAAGGTCGAACCCAGCCAGATCGATTTCATGGAGGTGCACGACTGCTTCACCATCGCCGAGCTCGTCGCGCTCGAGGACATGGGATTCTTCCCCCGCGGCGAGGCCGGCAAGGCCACCGCGGAGGGTCTCACGGCCCGGGACGGCAAGCTCCCGGTCAATCCCTCGGGGGGTCTGAAAGCCAAGGGGCACCCGATCAGCGCGACGGGCGCTTCCCAGGTCGTCGAGATCTTCGAGCAGTTCAACGGAATGGCCGGCGGCCGTCAGGTCCCTAAGTCGAACGTCGCCCTCGCGCACAACGTGGGAGCCACGGGCAGCTCCGCGTCGGTGCACATCTTCAGCCGACGATGAGCGCCACCGTTCCCCCGCGTGGGTTGCCGAAGGAGCCGTCGGCCGCGCACACGATTAACGAGTTCGAGCACGGGTACGAGGAGGAGCAGCGGCTTCGGGGGTTCCGATCCGCCTGCGGGTTCGTGACCGCGACCTGGGGGCTGCGATGTGCCCGCTGCGGCCAGTACGACCTGACGGAGTTCATCCTCTCCGGTAAAGGCGTGGTCTCGGCGTATACCGTGCAGAACGTGCCGTCCGATGAGTTCGTGAACGACGCACCCTATGCCTACGTCTTGGTCGACTTGGACGAAGGGGGCCGGATCAGCGGCTGGATGCCCTCCGTGCGCGCGGTGGGAGACCTTTCGATCGGGGACCGGGTCCACTGGGTCCCGTCGTACAAACCCGGGGTCCAGTTCGAGAAGGACGCTCCGGCGCCAGGTGACGGCGGACGATAGAGAGATAGCAGGGAATTCGCTGCCGACGGTCCGTGACGGACGGCCCCTCCGACAAGGTGTGGCTCGGCCATTATCCGCCCGGTGTTCCGGCGACGATCGAGATCCCCGACCGGTCGCTGGTCGAACTGGTTCAGGAGTCCGTGCTCCAGCAGCCGGACCGGGTGGCGTTCATCTACTACGGTGCCAAGTGGACCTATCGACGATTCTGGGAGGCCTCCGGGCACCTGGCCCAATCTCTGGTCAACGAGGGTCTTCAGCGGGGGGATCGGGTCGCGCTCTACCTTCCGAACTGCCCGGTCTACCCCATCGCCTACTTTGCGACACTCCGCGCCGGCGGCACGGTCGTCCAGGTCAGCCCGCTCTACCTCGGTCAAGACCTTGACCGGCTGCTCGAGGACGCCCAACCGAAGGCGATCTTTTGCCTCAATCTCCAGTGGCCGAACCTCGAGAAGCTGAATTGGAAATTCTCGGTGCCCCTGACCTACGTGGTCGGCCTCAACGAGCTGTACCCGTTCCCGGCCCGATGGTTCGTGAATCGGGTGCTTCGGCGCCGAGGGCTCCCGACGGGCATCCCCGAGGGGCCTCAGATCCGCCGATGGAAGTCGGCCCTCGCTACGCCCGGGGCACCGCCGACGGTTCGCGTCAACTCGGCGACCGAGGTGGCCGTGTTGCAATACACCGGAGGCACCACGGGCGTTCCGAAGGCAGCGATGCTCTCCCACCGGAATCTCGTCGCGAACGCGCTGCAATGCCGGGCCTGGTTCAACATCGCCACCAAGGAGCGGGAAGTCGTGCTTGCCTCGATCCCGTACTTCCACGTGTACGGCATGACGGTCGCGATGACCTACCCGCTGATGGTCGGGGCGACGATCGTACTCGAAACCCGCCCGGACGTGGACGAGATCCTGAAGCTGATCAACAAGTATCATCCCACTCAGTTCCCGGGCGTTCCCGCGCTCTATAACGGGATCAATCACCATCCCAAACGGGACCAGTACGACCTCCGCTCCATCCGAATCTGCCTCAGCGGGTCGGCCCCGCTTCCCCTCGAGGTCGCCAAAAAGTTCGAGGCCGAAACCGGGGGCCGCGTCGTGGAGGGCTACGGCCTATCCGAAACCTCACCGGTCACGCATGCGAACCCGATCGAGGGCGAGCGGCGCGCGGGCTCGGTGGGCCTGCCGATGCCGGAAACGGACCAGCGGATCGTGGACCTGGAGACCGGGACCAAGGTCATGCCGCCGATGGAGACGGGGGAGCTCTGCGTTCGCGGCCCTCAAGTGATGCTCGGATACTACCACCAGCCGAAAGAGACCGCGGCCGTCCTGCAGGACGGATGGTTCAAGACCGGGGACATCGCCTACATCGATGCGGAGGGGTACTGCTTCATCGTGGACCGGAAGAAGGACCTCATCAACGTCGGAGGGCTCAAGGTCTACCCGCGGGAAGTGGAAGAGGTCCTGTTCCAGAATCCCGGCGTTGCCGACGCCGCGGTCGTCGGGGTCCCGGATGCCGAGCTCGGGGAGGTGGTACGGGCCTTCGTGGTGAAGAAGCCCGGTGCGACGGTCACCGGCGAGGAGCTCATCCAGTTCGTGCGCGACCGCGTGGCGCATTACAAGGCACCGCGGGTCGTCGAGTTCCGCAACGCGCTCCCGCGCAGCGGAGTCCAGAAGGTACTCCGGCGGGAGCTCCGGGCGGAGGCGATCGCGGGGGTTTCCCGATCGGGAGCGGCGGCAGTCCCCGCTACGGGCCCCGCGCGATGAGATCGCGCGCGATCACGACGCGCTGGATTTCGTTCGTCCCTTCGAAGATCTCGGAGATCCGGGCGTCCCGGTAGGCCCGCTCGATCGGCGTGCCCCGGATGTAGCCGAGGCCGCCATGGATCTGGAGCGCCTCGTCGATGGCCTCGGAGGCCCATTCGCTGCCGAGACATTTCACCACCGCGGCCTCCCGGGTCTTCTTCTCGCGCTCGGCGTGGCTCCACTTCGTCGGGTCATGCCCCATCGCATCCTGGTGCGCGGCGGCGTGGTAGACCATGTAGCGCAACGCCTGGATATGCATCTCGATGTCGGCGAGCTTGAACTGAATCGCTTCGTACTCGCTGATCGGCAGACCGAACTGGGTCCGGTTCTGCGCGAACGACAGCGCCTGCTGGAGCGCCGTCTGCATCCCGCCGAGGGACGCCGCGCCCAGAGAAACCCGGCCCACATCCAGCGCGGTCATGGCGGCCCGGAATCCCATGCCCACACCGCCCAGGACCGATTCCGGCCCGACCTCGACGTCCTCTAGGATGAGTTCCGCCGTCGAGGTGCCGTGGAGCCCCATCTTCTTCTCGCACCGCCCGACGCGGAACCCCGGGGTTCCCTTGTCTACCAAGAAAGTGGTAATCCCACCGTGCGGGCCCTTTTTCACGTCGTTCGCGGCCATGATGAGCACCGTATGGGCCTCGTTGCCGTTCGTGACGTACAGCTTGGTTCCGTTGAGGACCCAAGAGCTTCCCTTCGGGACCGCGGAGGTCTTGAGCGCTCCCGAATCGCTGCCGGAGCCGGGCTCGGTCAGGCTGAAGGCGAGGAGTCTCTTTCCTTGAGCCGCCGGTATCAGCCAGCGTTGTTTCTGCTCCTCCGTTCCATAGTACAGAAGAGGAGTGGCGCCCAGCGACGTATGGGCCGCCACGATCGCGACGTGGGACCCGTCGACCCGACCCAGTTCTTCGGCGAGGATCGAGTAACCGACCTTTCCCATCCCCAGCCCGCCGTACTCCTCGGGGATTGGTACGCCAAAGTAACCCTCCTGCTGCATCCGAGCGACGGTGGCGGCGGGAAATTGCTCCTTTTCATCCATCTCTCCGACGACGGGAACGATCTCCTTTTGGGCGAAGGCGCGAACCGCCTCCCGAAGCGCGTCCTGCTCGGGCGTGAACACGAACTCGATCGTCAAGGCTCAGACCCCCATGAATTTCGGCGGCCGGCGCTCGACGAACGCGGCGAGTCCTTCGTCGAGGTCAGAACTGCTCATCACTTCCCGCAGGAACGCTTCCTTCTCGGTTTCGAGGCCCTTCGCCAGGGGTTCATCCATGCCCACCCGGATCGCCTGCTTCGCACCGGCCACCGCGCGCGGCGCCTTCTGCGCAATCGTATGAGCCCAGTCGCGGGCGGCCCGCAGCTCCTGCCCGGACGGAACGACCTTGTTAACCAGACCGATCCGGAAGGCCTCCGAGCCCGGAATCATCGCAGCAGTGAAGATCAGTTCCTTCGCCTTCGCTACGCCCACTAACCGCGGAAGCCGCTGCGTTCCTCCATAGGCGGGAAGGAGTCCGAGCCCGACCTCGGGAGCGCCAAACTTGGCCGAGTCGGCCGAGACCCGGAGGTCGCAGGCCAGGGCCAGTTCAAGACCGCCCCCCACGGCGAGCCCGTTGACCGCGGCGATCGTGGGACACCGGAGCTCCGCCAACCGCTGGAACAGCGCCTGACCCCGAGCCTGGACCTCCGGGGCCTTCTCCTTGCCGAGTACCGCCATCTCTTTGACGTCGGCTCCGGCGCAGAAGTACTGCCCATCGCCGGTGATGACGATGCACCGGGTCTTCCCATCCGAGGCGATGGTCTGGAGCCGCGCGTCGAGCTGGCCCAGCAACGCGGTGCTCAGAGCGTTGACCGGAGGATTCCGCAGAACCAGAAGTTCAACGCCATCCTCTTCGCTCTTAGTTCCGATCAGTTCCGGACCGCTCATCGCCCCGCCCAAAGTTAGTCACTAAGAGACGCGATTTAAGCACTCGGTGGACCGGCCGGCCCCGCCGTTCCTCCTCTGGCCGCGGCGGAGTACCCTGATATATCCGGCACCCGTCCACTCCCCGTGAATCCTCCCGGAACCTTCGCCGACGCTCACGCGTCGTGGGAGGAGGCCCAGTTTGTCATCGTCGGGGTTCCATTTGATCGTACCACCTCCTTTCGGCCCGGTGCCCGGTTCGGGCCCGATGCCATCCGGCAGCAGTCGTGGACGTTCGAATCGTTCGACCTGGAGACCGGGATCGACCTGTCGGATGTCCCAATCCACGACCTCGGGAACACCGAGGAGTACGGCACCGCCCAGCAGATGGTCGAGGGGGTCCGGGAAGAGATCCGCCCCATCTTCTCCGCGGGCAAGATCCCCATCGTGTTTGGTGGGGACCACGCCTGCTCCCCGCCCGTCGTCGAGGCCCATCCGGAGCCCGCCTCGTTGGGAGTGCTCTACCTTGACGCCCACATGGATTTCCGGGACCAGTACCTGGGAGATTCTCGAAGCCACGCGTGCTCCTCGCGACGGATCGTGGAGCGGGTCGGGGCTCGGAACGTCGTGGTCTTCGGGGTCCGCTCGGTCTCCAAGCAGGAGATCGAGGACAACCGGACAATCGGGATGTCGTACGTCACCGCGCACGAAGTCGCGAAGGAGGGGATCGAGTCGGGCGTCCAGCGCGCCCTGAACATGCTCAAAACCGACCGCGTGTACATTTCGCTCGATATCGACGCGATCGACCCGGCGTACGCCGGCGCCACCGGGACGCCCGAGCCATTCGGGCTCACGCCTCGGGATGTGAAGTACGCCATCGGTCAGGCAGCGCCCCGGCTCGCCGGGCTCGATATCATGGAAGTGAGTCCGCCCTGGGATACCGGGAACACGAGCAACCTCGCGGCTCGATTGGCCCGAGAAGCGATCGTCCGCGTCGTCGCGAGCCACCGCGCCCACTGAGGGGATGTCGAGTGTCCGAGGCCGGTGGGGGCCGTCCGGTCTCTCGGGGGGCCGAAGCATCGCTCCACGCCGTCGAATGGCTTGGGCTTCCGGCGGTCCGCAAGGATCGGGAGACCAAGAGCTACCGGCCGAAGAACCTGGACGAGCGACTGAAGCGCGAGCGGACCCGGAACGAGGTGCGGCTCCTCGCCGAAGCTCGACGGTTGGGCGTCCGCACGCCCATCGTGTACGACGTCGACTTGCCGCACCATCGACTGATCCTGGAGCAGCTTCCTGGCCCGACATTGAAGGACCTTCTCGACGCGGCGAGGGAGGATTCCGCGCCCGTCGAGCCGGCCGTCCGGGCGCTCGGAAATGCGATCGGCCGGCTCCACGCTGGGGGGATTTCCCACGGCGACCTCACGAGCAGCAACATCCTCTTCCCGGACGGCGCGGGCGGGGCCCCCGCTCTCTTGGACCTCTCGATGGGCTCCCGCAACGCCGGGGTGGAAGAGCGTGGCATCGATCTTCACCTGGTGGAAGAGGACCTGAAGGCCCTCCACCCCAACGGCGACGCGCTCTTTCGAGCCTTCCTTGAGGGATACGCCGAAGGAAATCCCCGCGGCCACACCGAGGTTCGAAAGCGGGCCCGCGAGATTCGCGGCCGGGTCCGCTACGCGTAGGAAACGGGTTACCGCTCGACGCGGGCCAGCCCGTCCCTCAAGGCACCGGGCAGTTCCTCGATGACGTCAGTCGCCACGAGTCCCCAGCTCCGCGCGCTGAACGCCCGGAGTCCGGCCTCTCCGACCCAGTAGGAGGCGAGCCGAGCCGCGTCGAGGGCGTCCACTCCGCGCGCCACGAGCGACCCGACCACCCCGGCGAGCACATCCCCCGTGCCCCCCACCGTCATCGCGGGATGGTGATGCCGGTTCACATACGCTCGATTCCCGTCGGTGAGGAGGTCCGTTTCGTCCTTGGCCAACAGCACGAGTCCCCGCTCGTGGGCTGTCCGCCGTGCCGCCTCCAGACGGGAGTCCGGCAGGGTCTCATGGAGTTCGGTGAAGTGGGTATCGAACTCGTGGTGGTTGGGCGTGGCGATGCACACCGCTCGGGCTGAGGAGGGTGGGGGACCCTTGCCCAAGGCCCCGAGCGCGTCGGCGTCGACGACCAAGGGGAGCGGACGAGCCCGCAACTTCACCAACAGCTCCGTCATCGCCGCCACGCTTTCCGGCGCATCTCCTACCCCCATGCCGACGACCGCGGCGTCGATGTGGAGATGGTCGACGAGGCGGAGGAGCGTCGGAACGTCCGAGGGTTGAAATCGTTCGCTCCCGACCGGACGGACGATCAATATCGGGGAGTAGGATTGGATGAGACCGGCAGCGGGCTGGGGAGCGGCGACCACCGCCCGTTCCGCTCCCGCCCGGAGAATGGCCAGTGCCGCGAGGGCCGGCGCGCCGGTGTACGGCCCTCCTCCGATGACGAGCACCCGGCCGCTGCGGGGCGAGCGCGCCGTCGAGTCGGGGAGCGGATAGAACAGGAACACTCCGGGACCGGTCTCGTGGACCGCCGCCGGGGGAATCCCGATCGGCCGGACGATGATCTCACCCGAATTCTCTCGAGTCATGCCCTCCTTGACCGACTCCAGCGCCACGGTCCACTGCGGATGCATGGCCAGCGGGGAACCGAGTCCCGTGGGCTCGTCGATGGAGAGGACCGGGATTCCAGAGGCCGAGAGCGCGTGAACCCCCTCCCGAATGGGGGAGCGGGGTTCGCCGCGCTGGCCGGTTCCAAGCATCGCGTCGATGAGAAGGGAGTAACCAGCCAGCTCCTGGGGACGGGGGACGCCGACGCGGACCCGGGTCGTGGACGCGATGCGCTCGAAGCACCGGCGAGCCGGCGACGAACGAATCTCCCCTGGCGGGGCGAGCAACCAGAGGTCGGGGGAGAATCCCCATTGCTTGAGGTAGTGCATCGCGGCGAACCCATCGCCACCGTTGTTCCCGGTCCATGCGATGACGGCCACACCGTCCGTCGGATTCTTGAGGCGGCGAGCCGCCTCCTCCGCCACGGCGCGTCCCGCGTTCTCCATCAGGGTATCGATGGAGACTCCCAGCGCAACGGCATTCGCTTCAATCACTCGGGTCTCCCGTGCGCTCTGGGGGGGAGCTTCCACGGGTCGTCGACCTCAATCCGCAGAAGTTCCTTTCGCGGCGTCAGCTTCCCCGAACACGTTGACGCTCGCGGGCAGCAAGTCCCGGCGGGCGAGATACGTCGCCTGTGTCCGACTGTACCGGAAGAGAATGTCGCACTTTCCTTCCTGGAAGCCCCACGGACGCAGGATCAGCAGGTCGCCCTCGCGGACCCACATTTTCTTCTTCATCTTGCCGGTAATGCGTCCCATTCGCGAGACGCCGTCCTCGCACATCACCCGGATCCGAGCCGCGCCCATGAGCTGGCTCGCTACGCCGAAAATCTCTCCCCGATCCCGTCGGGGCAGCGGGAGTCGACCGACCTCCTCACCCCCCTCCACAACCTCGACGGTCGTCGGGGACTCCGCGTCCGGCGCATCCGGGGGCGTCGCGGGTCCCTCCGGGGGGTCAGGAGGCGGACTCGGAAACTGTTCCACGGAATTGCCAGCTTCCGTGAGTATTAAACAGGCCCCCGGCGCGGAAAGACCTTGAGTGGATTCTGCACGAGAATTTTATCCAATGTGTCCGGCTGGAGCGGGAGCGCGCGAACCGCCCGCAGATGCGCACCCAAATCCCGAACACCCGGACCCGGCCAGTCGCTCCCGTATACGACGCGCTCGCGGATCCTTTCGAGTGCTGGAAAGTACTCGAGCAGTTTCGAGGGAGGCACGCTCGAAGTCTCGAGATAGACGTTGGAAAACCTCCGGGTCAGGAACACGGCCTCCTCCATCCATAGCGGTCGGCCCCCGTGCGCGAGCACGATCGTGAGGTGAGGAAAGTCGATCGCCACGTCCTCGACGAGGAGGGGTTGCCCGTACCGATTCCGGGCGCCCGGGAAGATCGAGGTTCCGGTGTGCACGATGACGGGAATCTGGAGGTGTTCGCAGGCCGCGTAGATCTCCCGGAGGCCCTCGAGCTTCCCATCGAGGTAGGCGTTCGGCGCGAACAACTGATGCGGTGGGTGCAGTTTGATCCCGCGCAGTCCGTACTCCCGGACCAGCCGACGCACTTCCTCTCCGGGGTTCTTTCGCGTCGGGAGGACCGAGCCCACGGCGATGAGCCGATCGGGGTCCACGCGGACGAAGTCCCGAACGAACTCGTTCGCCTTTTCCGTGTACCCGATGACCTCCGGCGCCACGTAGTTCACCAGGACGGCCCGCTCCAGACCCGCCGCGTCGAGCAGCTTCAGGAAGGCCACCGGGTCGGTCAGAAACGACTCGAAGCCCGCCGCGTCGGGATGCGTGTCGATTAGTGCGCGCGCGGCGGGCCGCATCTCCGAGAGCAGGTTGACATGGATGTGACAGTCGGTGACGCCCATCGGGCCGCTGCAGCGACCCCTCCCATTTGACGCTGTGGGCGGAGCGACTCGGAG
>JASHQC010000112.1 GCA_030037735.1 Thermoplasmata archaeon | reverse complement strand
CCTAGCTGCCCGGCCGGTGCTGGGGAAGATTGTGCTGCGCATCCGTAGCGCGACAGCCGAGTGAGGTATCGAACTGTCCCTTGGGGCGGAGACCAGGGGTGCGATGACCGCGCGAGGGGGGGAGGACCCGCGAAATTCGCAGTCCCGCCGGGTCGCCTTTCATTATGCCCAAACCCGTTTGGTGGCGACGCCCCACGTGTCCAATTTGTCCAAGCGTTCGCCCCGTGCCCTCGGGGCCGGGGGCCCACTCCGTCGTTCGATGTCCGACCAGAAACAGGGTAGGGGCCAGCCATGGGGCGGGGGTCAGACTGCCAGACAGTGGCCCCGAGACGATTGGGGGGGCCCAACGCGATTAGGGGAAACCCTGCGCTTTCTTCGTGGATGACCACCGGGCCTTCTCAATGCATGCCGAGTGGCCCACCAAGCTTTGGTGGCGCGCCTCGACGTCTTTAGGTGAAGAGATCCTCGAGCGGATTGTTCATCTCCCGTACCTCACGGATTTTCGCGCCTTGGGAGTCGAGGTTCCGGAGGAGGGCCGGAACTTCTTCCGGCCCCGAGAGTTCGCGCAGAAAATAATCTCCCTCGCGGGCAAATCCCGCGGTAGCGGCGGAAGGTTCAACGAGCCGAATCCCGACTACAAAGTGCGAGCTCCGAAGATTTTCGATACGGTCGAAGAGCGTGATGCGACCGTTCTTGATCGCGAGCACGTACCGACCGATTTCGCGAGCCTCGAACAGATTATGCGAGGAATAGAGTACGATCTTGTCTCGGGCGAGCCCGAGTATGAGGGTACGGATTTCACGGGCGACTTTCGGGTCAAGGTTGGCCGTCGGCTCGTCGAGAAGATAGATTGCCCGCTCCCGAAGGAAAATGCGGGCGATGGAGACCCGTTTCTTTTGGCCCGCGCTGAGTTGGGAAAGGTACTGGTCAGCCAGCTCCCGGATCGCGAGCAGATCGAGGACGCGCTCGACATCGGCGGGGGTGGCGCGCTCCACGCGCGCGTACACGTTGAGCGCCTCGCGCACTCTCAATCCTTCGGGGATGCCGTCCAGATGGGAGACGTAATGGAGCTGGTTGCGCGACGCCTGCCGGTCGATCGCGACGCCGCCGATGCGCACTTCCCCCCGGTACGGCTGCAGGATTCCCGAGAGCGTCCGGAAAAGCGTGGTCTTGCCGGCGCCGTTCGGTCCCAGGACCACGTATACCGACGGTTCCTCGATCGAGAACGAGATCTCCCTCAGTACCTCGGTTCCGAGGTATCCCGAGCTAACCGAAGTGCAGGAGATTCCGATCCCATCCGCCAGGGGCTGCGTTTCTCTACCCACAATATTCTGCGTCGAGTCCAACGATACACCCCTTCCTCTATGTGGGAGAGAGCAGGCGTTCTCGGCGAAGGAGTCGACCACTGAGGGACAGGAGCAAGACCACCGCAGCGGCCACCGCCGCCATCGCGATGATGGCGACATCGATAACAATGGACGTGGAAAATCTCCCTGTCTCGGCCAGCCCGACGATGACCACGAGCACGGCGACGGGAGGGAGAATCCCGAGGAACGGGGCCAGTCCAATCGGACTGTTGATGCCGGTCCGCGGTGACGAAAGGGCCGTCCAGTACATTCCAATCGTCGTCGCGAAGGCCGCCGAGGCATAGGTCATTGGAACGCCGTAGAGGCTGAGCCCCTGCGCGAGAGTGGCGGTGAGCGGGTGCCCAAGGGCCAGGTAAAGACCTACTCCCACCGTTCCTCCGACTGCGAGGATAATGGTCACCAAAACGAGGCAAGCAACAAGGACGTTCGCGAACAGGCGACGGGCCGAGATTCCGTACGCTAGGAAGTACTCCAAAGCGCCCTTCATTCGATCGCTCGTGAAAACCGTCAACCCCCCCATTGACCCGACGGCGCCGAAAATTGGAAGGAGCAGTGGGAAGGCGGACGCGAAGGACGAGGCGGAGGTCAAATCTAGCGAGATGCCCAGCAGGAGTGATATCGCCGTACCGTAGACGAGGAAGAATCGGCCGAGAACGGTCGATCTCCGGATCGTAACCCCTAGCAGCGAGAGGGGTCCCTCGGCAGCGGCCGCCCGTGGATCCATGGGGAAGCAAAAGCAGGTTTCATCGCATATTACACCACCCGGCCGAGGTCCGCTTCGAAAGGCCCCGGGAGGGGTTCCGGTTTGAGAGAATCGTTCTGCGGGTAGTCAGCGGACGGGCAATCTCAGGGATTTTGACGGGGAATGAGGTCTCTGCGCAGCGGGGAGTGTTCCTACCGGCGTCTTACACCGACACGGAACTTGTTGGGTGGAGAGGATCTCCCCCCTCTCTTGAGACGAGGCATCTCCATTGGGAGCTAACCCAAATCCGCGGGTGTCTCGCTCGACCATTGCCGTGTCCATGTTTCCTTCGGTCTTGGATCCCAGGCTCCGGCCTTGCCCCTCTGCCACAGAGCGGCCAAAGTCGGACCGAAAGCCCCCGGGGGAGAGGGAGTGGAGCACCCGGCCGCGGGGCTCGAGCCGCTCAGTCCTCCCGCGTTCCCCACTCCGCCACTCCGGCGGCGCGGAATAATCGATCCAGGGCATCATGGTAGGCTTCCGGCGCCGCCGTGAGCGTGCCCCGTGCCGTCTCGCTGAGGAAGGTTCCAAACTTCTGCTCACTTTCGGAGAACTGCCACACATGACTCTGGGCCTTTCCTAGTGCGACTAGGAGAGCGAACGCGAGCCCCCGGACGTTCCCCTCCCGAGGAAGGGACTCGAGTAGAACGCGTTCGGCGCCCCCTTCGCCGTGGGTGCGATACATGCGGGCCACTCGGTCAACGTACTCGGCTTGCGGCGATAGTCCCCGGTATCGGGGGAGGGACCCCAGTACCTCGCGCTCCAAGCGATGGCGCTGCACCCGCTTGAGGATCTCCGCAACCCGGCCCGGAGGCGCACTGCGCAGCTCGTCGATGAGCTGCTGGGCTTCGCGAGAGTCCTCCACGATGGAGTGCACGATAGCCTCGGCGTGGGCGGGCCACAGCTGTTCCAGGGCCTGGCCCGCGGTGGCGCGGTCGATCGAGAAGTATCCGTGGGTCCCCGCGAGCACGGTCTCGAGGGCGCGCTGTTCCACGGGGGTGGGGTGGAGCTCGGAAAGGAAAGCGTTGAGGTCGTCCCCAAAACAGGTTCCATTCACAACGAAAGTGGGTCTCGAGGTGCGCTCGATTCGGGGGCGCAGCTCGGCCAGGTACTCTCGCACGAGGTCTGCGTCGCCGAGCCGACCCTTTTCGTACAGTTGGCGCATTCCGCGAGGAAGTTCGGGAACGTGTGCATGAATGCAGTCCGGTCCCCCGCGGCAGCGGACATTGAGCGCAACGGTTACCGGGAATTCTGCGGCCGGGTCTGGCACGGCCATGCCGTCGACCAAACTGGAGAGGAGGTGCCGGTCGGGCTTGGCACACCGCTCGCACACGCGGAACCGGGAATTCGCGCCGGACCACTCCACCTCGAGAAAGGGTCGGGGTTCTCCCTCGACCAAGTGGGAACAGCCGAACCATTGATGCTGGAGATTCGGGAGGAAGCGGTAGGGAAGCTCCGCCATCTTTGCGGAACGGAACTCGGCGGGCGGCTCCGATGATCGGCCGGTGCACCACAACCGGTCGCTCGTCGCAAAGAAGTGGAATCCCCTCCGAGTCCAGTCCAGGTAGCCGAGCAGGAGCCGCTCCGGAGCATCCGAGTGCTGGACAGCGACCTCCAACGCGGGATCGGTTTTGGCGAGTGGCGAGTACGGAATAGCGCCTTTGGGCAAGGGGAAGGTCGCCACCACGAGGGCTTCGGGAGTCAGGTAGAATTTGAGAAGCCCCGCGTAGGCCCGCGCCAGCGGGTCGCCCCGACGAGCCAGGCGCTCTAGCCTTCCTTCGTCGTCCCGGGCGTCCCGGACCTCTTCAAGTTCCGAGCGGAGGCGATCGAAACGGTCCGTGGGGCAGTCGGATGTTAACTTGGGGAGGAGCCCTTCGACGGAGCCGCGCAAGGCCTTGGCGCGGTCCAGCAGATCCTCTTTCCGGACGGCGGAGAGGCGACGGAGACGTGCCATATCGGGTACCCTCGACTCGTGCCTCGGTTATGACGGTTCACCTCACCAGGGCCCTCTGGACAGTCCGACCCGACCTCCGGGCTCCGTTCTTGTCTCCACCGTGTCAGTAAAGGTATAGAGTCGCCACTTCTAGACGTAACGTTACACCACGCGCCGGCGCTCACGAATCTCGTGGCGAACCCGGACGGAGGATCGTAGCAGTCCGGAGGAACCATCGGTGAGCGGTACGGCTAGACCTCCTCGCCCATCGGTCGTCGGCTCGAGAATCTTCAGCGGTCTCGGGCGCGCCATCGTCCGCCATCCGTGGTATCCGATCATCTTCTGGGTCCTCCTGCTCGTAGTCGCCATTCCCGCGATCATTCACGTCGACTCTGTCACGACCAACTCCGCCACGACCCTCCCCAGCTCAGCCCCGAGCGTAGTCGCTCAGAACAAACTTAGCCAGCTCTTCCCGGGCCAGGCGGCCGGCTCGAACACCTTCGTTCTGCTGACGGGGCCCGGAGTGGGAACCTCCAGCGGGCAGCCCGTCGTTCTGGCGGTTACTCACGGGATCGCGACGGACCCCCGCCTTCAAGATGTCAGCTCCGTGAGTTCGCTCTACTCGGCGTATCAGAGTTACCTCGCGGGGGAGGCACAGCTGGCGCTGGGGTTCCTTCACGGCGCCCTCACCTCATCTCCCTCCTTGCCGACCGCGGTCAACCAGTCGGCGGACCTCGTGTGGGCGCCCTCCGCACTCTATGTCAGCGTCTGGTTGACGATCTACGAATCGAACCCATCCGCACCGATCCCAGCGGTGAACTGGGAGGCCTTTGTCCAGAGCTGGGATACCTTGGGTGCCCCCCCAGCCCAGACCGTACTCGCGGCGTTTTACAACGGAACGGACTCTGTGGAGGGATTCAATAACACCTCGGCCGCGTGCCTCGGCTCCGCGCCTTCCACCACCCTCGTACCGTGTGCCCAGACCGCCAACCGGGCCACCATTTCGGCGACGATCCCGCTCCTGATCCCGGGCGCGGCGAACGAAAGCCTGCCGTTCTATACTCTGCAGAACCTCGGGATCGAGAATTACTCGGCCGAGCCCGCTGTGCATAACGCCACCGTCGGATACCTTGGTCTGGAAGCCGGAATTCCGCCGAACTGGCTCGGCCTCGTTTGGAACGAATTTCCTAGCGGGACCGGATCGGGTTCAACAATCTCGGCGTGGACCGGAACCATCGCCAACGGATCCCCGGCCCTCTACCCGTTGCCAGTTCCCCCGGCTTTGACCGCTTCGTTCGTGAGCCCGAACGGCAATGCGACGCTGATCGTCGTCGGATTCTCCGTCTCGGATGGATACACCGGGCCTAACGGAACCACGCCGGTCTTCGACGACTTGGCCCAGATCAACTCCATCGTCCCCCCTGTCCTCCATCAGGTGAACCCTAGCGGATCCATCGCCTATTACCAGACCGGACCGAGCTATCTCGACGACAACGAGAACCACCTGCTCAGTTCGAACCTCGTGATCATCCTGCCGCTCACCGTGAGTGTGCTGATCTTGATCACCATCCTGTACTTCCGGGCTCCCGGAACACCGCTCGTCACGTTCACGTCGATCGGCATTGCCCTGGGCCTCGGTCTGGCGTTGGTGTACCTCGTCGGGAAGTACATCACCCAATTCGACGTGACGAGCATCACCCTGGTCGACACGTTCGTGTTGGGGGTGGGAACCGATTATTCCGTGTTCCTCGTCGCCCGGTACCGGGAAGAGCTCGTCCACGGCGTCGACCCGAAGCAGGCGGTGGTCACCACTGTTACGTGGGCCGGGGAAAGCATCGCCACGAGCGGCGCCACTGTCATCGTGGCGACCGCAGCGATGGCGTTCAGCGGCATCGCGCTGTTGAGCCAATGGGGTATCGCGCTTTCCATGGCGGTGCTGGTGACCCTGCTGCTCGCGTTGACCGTCACTCCGGCACTGCTCGTCTTAATCGGTCCCCGGCTGTTCTGGCCGTACACCGGGCAACGATTTGCACGGCAAGCTGAACGGAGCCGCACGGCCTCCGATGCGGGGCGCACCTATTTCGCCCGGGCCGGGCGGATCGCGACGTCCCGCCCAAGGTCCGTGATCGCGGTGATCCTGCTCGTCTCCATCCCCTTGGTCATCGTCGCGCTGAACGTGCCGCTCTCGTACAACTTCTACGCCCAGCTGCCGAACGACCAGCCCGCCGCTCGAGGGCTCCAGCACCTGGAGCAGGAATTCGGCCCGGGGTACGTGTTCCCGACGATTATCCTCGTGACGTTCGCGAAGCCGCTGGTTGTGGCGAATACGACCAATGCGACCGAGTTCACCGACGTCAACGCGATTCAGGGCCTCATGAACCATACCTCTGGCATACGCTCCGCCGAGTCCTTGACCGGTCTCGGGGGCGCTCCGCTGTCGACGTGGCTCAATTACTCGACGCTCCCGCCGGCCGCACGAGTCAACCTCCATGGAGTCCTTTCCGAGTACATTGGGAGTGACAATCGGACCGTCTGGTTCACCGTGACCCCATCCTCGGACGGCCTCTCGAACGCCGCCGTGTCGAGCCTGAACGCGATCGAGAGTCAGATGGGTTTGTTCACCCAGCAGCACCCGGAGGTCCAAGCCGTCTACTACGGCGGCGGGTCCTCCACGATCAAGGACCTGGCCGTTCAGACTACCGCCGCGACTGAGCGAATGATCATCGCTGCGACCATCGGACTCTTCTTGGTCCTATTCCTCGTCCTCGCCTCGCTGGCCATTCCTCCCATTGCACTCGCGTCGATTGGTCTCTCGATCTCGTGGTCGTACGCCATCACGTATTTGCTGCTGGGGAAACTTCAGGGCATTCCGATCTTTTTCTTCGTTCCCACGATACTGTTCGTCCTGATCCTCGGCCTGGGCATGGACTACAACGTGTTCATCCTGACCCGGGTCCGAGAGGAACGCGGGAAGTACTACGGTACTCCGCGGCCGATTGTAAGTGCCGTGACCTACACCGGCGGGGTCATCACGGCGGCCGCGCTGATCCTCGCGAGCGCGTTCCTGGTTTTGGGCACGAGCACGTTCACTCTGCTCGAAGCGATCGGTCTCGCGGTCGGACTTGCGGTGATCCTCGATGCGATGGTGGTCCGAACCTACCTGGTTCCGGCCATGCTCGCGCTGGGCAAGGGCGGAATCTGGTGGGGACCGAAGCGGCTCCAGAGGCTGCGCGCCGCGCCACCTGAGCCCCCCGTGGAGAGTCCTCCACCCGAGACCGGTCACTCGTAACCGGTCCACCTCAGTGGATGACGCCTGGGCGTGTCGCAGTAACCCCTCTTTCCACTGGAGATTCTTCCCCTCTGTCAGCCCTTCGTCCGCCCTAACCTTCTGACGGAGAACCAGTCGAAACCCCTCCCCTTCGCATGGAGCAACTGCCTTTATGTACGACATCCGTCTGACAAACGGGGGTGGGATGATGTCGGAATCAAAAACCGAAGCAGTCCCTCTGGCGGTGCTGGGGGTGCTCGCCCGGGTCGAGCACGAGGCCGAAACCCCCCTCGCGTACATTCCCCGGGTTCCCCTAGGTCCATCGTACCGTGATGTGATCGAGCGCGCGGTGGGCTGGTCGCGAAGATGAGCGCGATCGCTACGCCGGAGTCCGTATCACCACCTACGGTCGAGCCGGCGCGGAAGTTTCTCGGCGCTGGCACCCCGCGCGGGTATGGCCTCCGGCCCCGGTTGACCCCGGACGCAGCCGCCGCGTTCGCCACGTTTGTTGACGCGGCCCGGACTCGAGCTGGCCTCGAGGGCCGGACCTTGGTGTACACGGTCCGCTGGGGTTAGCTTCCCTTCGGCCCCGAACCGGACGTATCGTCTGGAGATTCCTCGTCTTCGAGTGCCGGCACGATCGGCTCGGACGGGCGATGCCGGACGGCGCGGCGCCACTCGTCCTCCAACGCCTCCTTCGAGAGCTCATCGGCCCGAAGATTGGCTTCTCGGGGAATCCAGGCCCAATCCACGCGCCGGAACAAGCGAGCGAGGCGAAGGAGATGCGAGTGGTATTCCTGAAGGTGGAGCGCCTTGACCTGATATTGTCCCTGAACCTGCCGAATCACGAGCTGACTGTCGCCCATCATTCGGACGGGTCCCGAGTACCTTTGCCCTCGGAGCCACTCCAGCGCCCGGATGGCGGCCGTGTACTCGGCGACGTTGTTGGTTGCCCGAGGAGTCCACGGCGGAACCGCGAGGCCCTTCTCTTCGTAGTGAATCTCGGGTCCCTCCACGGTGAATCCGTAGGTGGCGACGCCCCCTCCCTTGGGTGGCTGACAGGCACCGTCGAAGTGAACGTGGACGCCGGAAGGGAGCACCGCCCGGCCCCGGGGGATCCGGGAATCAAAGTCGGTCATACTCCTCCCCCGAGGCGGCGGACGCCCGGAGGACGTGGCCCCGTGGGGCGAACCCGGGGGCAGTTACATTCGGCCTCGTTCCGCACGCATGGAGCGCATCGGACGGCTCCCGCCAGGAAATAGAGCTGCTTCCCGCAACTTCGGCACTGGCGCGGCCGACTGCAACGGGGACAGTTGAGAACATCCCAGGGGATGCCCGTATAGCAATACCGGCAGTTGACCGGCTCGCGGGGACCCGGCGCGTACCGGACGGGGCTTCTTGGTACGTTGATGACCGCCTCCTCCGCTTTACGCGATTCATCGACTATCGGATTCCCGAGGATCCCACCGACAGTGGTCAGGGTGGGGTCGGGAGCTCTCGCGCCTTGGAAAAGGATGACCAGGCCGGCAAGGAACACAAGCCCGGTCGCGTAGAGCGCGTCGTTGATCTGAAAGGCCGAGGTCACGAGGAACGGGAGCGAGACCAGTAAGATCGCGACGATGACCAGAACGAGTCCCACCAACGCCAGCGAGCGGTTCATCGAGAATCGCGAGCCAGCTCCGGGCTCCCCTTCGATATTGTTCGAAGTGTGTTATAAAGCGAGGCGGCGCGTCTGGCGTCGAAGGTGACGGTGAGGCCATCCAGAAACGCTCGGGCCAAGGTTTATCTTGTCAAACTTGGGCTCAATTCGTAGGGAGGGTGTCTCTCCGTGAGCGGCCAAGCGTACGGGACCTATCCGCCCGCGCCCGAGGAGCCGGGACTGCCAATCGGCGTCGCGATCCTCGCGGTCCTGATCGGGATCGTCGGCTTCATCTTCATTCTCGCCGGGGTGCTCCTCGCCGCCGTGGGCATCGGGCTGGGAATCAGTTTCCCCGCCATCGGCGCATACGGTGGTCTCATTGTCGGGGTCATTCTCCTGATCATCGGACTGATCATCCTGGGGGTCGCCTTGGGCCTGTGGCACCAGCGATTGTGGGCGCTCGTGCTGGCCATCATCGTCTTCGGTGTCTACTTCATCAGCGACGCTCTGGTGGGGGCTTATTTCTCCCTCGGGGCAATCATCGCTCTCGTGCTGGTAATCTACCTGATTGCCGTCCACCGGCACTTTGTTTAGGGGTCCGTTCCAGGCCGCAGTCTATTTCCGCCCCGGAGGCAGGGGCCGCCCATGGCAAACCCGACAGTCACCCTCCAGACCAGCCTCGGCACGATGCGCGCGGAAATCTTCCAAGACAAGGCGCCGGTTACCTCGAAGAACTTTCTGACCCTCGTTCGGAAGGGGTTCTACGACGGGTTGACCTTTCACCGAGTGATCCCGGGCTTCATGATTCAGGGCGGCTGCCCAAAGGGCGATGGTACTGGCGGCCCGGGCTATACCATCCCCGACGAGTTCCATCCCTTGCTCAAGCACGATGGTCCGGGAATCTTTTCGATGGCCAACGCGGGTCCGAACACTGGGGGAAGCCAGTTCTTCATCACGGTCGCCCCCGCCCCGTGGCTGAACGGTAAGCACTCGATCTTCGGGAAGCTCATCAGCGGCCAGGACGTCGCGGAGAAGATCGTCAACGTTCCGCGCGACGGCCGGGACCGACCCCGGACTCCCGTCCGCGTCGAAAAGGCGACCGTCGACTAATCGGTCAGCCGCCGCGCTACGCTCTAGCCGGACGGTGGTCTCAGCGCGGCGGGCAGCGCGGGAATGGGGGGCCTACGGCGCCGCTCGATGACCGCCAATGCGACCACGAAGATGACCGTGACCCCCAGGCCGAGGAGCACGCCGAGACCGACATAACCGGGAAGGCCCAGCAGGCCTTGGCCGGGAGGAATGATGGCGAGGCTCGACAAGAAGTGGATTCCCATGCCGAGGGCATGTCCATTCACCGACAGCGATCCCGAACTGGGCTGCGAGGAGTACCCATAGATGGGCCACAGCGTGAACGAATAGCTTCCGTTGGGTTCCGAAAAGACGATCGTTGACGTGTTGGAACTGAGCGCCGTACCGGCCAGGGTAATCGTCCAGAGGGTGCTCGTGGGGAGCCCGCTTTCGGCGAAAGTCACCGGATAGCTCGGCGCGAACGCGATCGGTTCAACGACCGGTGCCCCGGCCACCCGGAGCAAGCCGCCGGCGGGGGATGGGGAGTATCCGGGAACGGGGGCTACTAGGTACGGATACGTCCCGTTGGTCTCTCGAAAGCCAATCGTAGAACTGGTTGAGGTGTTGGTCGTCCCGTTGAGTGCTATCGCCCAACTGGTCCCCCCGGGTAGGCCGCTCTCCGCATACGTGACCGAAAATGACAGAGGGTAGGCCAGGACGGATATCGTTCCCTGCAAGTAGTTGGAGACGTACATGTCGCCGGCTTGCGGGTCGTACGCCGCGCCGACCGGCTCGCTGCCGACCCCCACGGTTACGGCCACCGTACCCGTCGCATCCGAGATCACGCTCACATCAGCTGAGCCATAGTTCGTGACGAAGGCCTCTCCCTTGGCGGCGTCGTAGGCTACGGCGGTCGGGTTGTGGCCCACGGGCACCGACGTGACGACTGCGTTCGTCGCACCCGAGATCACGCTCACGTTGGCCGAGCCGTAGTTCGCGACGAGCACCTGTCCTGTCCCGGAGTCGTAGGCAATGCCGAAGGGATAGCTGCCCACGGCCACCGACGTCACCACCGAGTTCGTCGCGTCCGAAATCACGCTCACGTTGCCCGTACCGTAGTTCGTGACGAACACCTCTCCCGTGGCCGGGTCGTACGCCGCACCAACCGGATAGCTCCCCACCGCGACCGTGGCGACGACGGAATTCGTCGCGTCCGAAATCACGCTCACCGAGTTCGAGTAGAAGTTCGCGACGAAGACCTCGTTCTTCGCGGAGTCGTAGGCCTCGCCCCAAGGGCCGAGTCCCACGAAAACGGTGGCGACCACCGTGTCCGTCGCGCCCGCGATCACGCTCACGTTGTTGGAGCCGCGGTTGGCCACGAACAATTCGTCCTGTCCGCTGTCATAGACCACTCCGTCGGGCGTCGAGCCCGTGGGAATCGTGTCCACCGTCCGGTTGGTCACGTTCGAGATCACGTCCACGGCGCCCGAACCGTACCCCGCGACGTACAGCTCCCCCGTCCGGGAGTCGTATGAGGCCTGCGCAGGGTCGCTACCCACCACCACGGTCGAGGTGACCAAATTCGTCGCGTCGGCGATCACGCTCAGGTCGTTAGACCCTCCGTTGGCCACGAACACATCCCCGACGCCGCCGTCATACGCTACGCCACCAGGAACAACGCCCACGGCAACGGTCGCGACCGTGCTGTTGTTCGTGTCCGAGATCACGGTCACGCTATCCGAGTCGGCGTTGGACACGAACACCTCTCCTTTCACCGCGTCGTACGCGACACTGGACGGATGGCTCCCCACCGGCACGGTCTCCCCGACGAGATTGGTCGTGTCCGAGATCACACTCATCGTACTGGAATTGCTGTTGGCGACGAAGATCTCTCCCTTCCCGCTGTCGTAGGCCACGGACGTCGGTTCCTTCTCGACCAGGACCGTCCCGACGACGCTGTTTGTGGCATCCGAGATGACGCTCACGTTGCTCGAATTGCTGTTGGCGACGAAGATCTCCCCTTTCCCGCTGTCGTAAGCCAAACCCGCGGGCGCGGATCCGACGGCCACACTGGCCACGATGCTGCTGGTTGCGTCGGAGATGACGCTGACGCTGTCCGAACTGCTGATGGCTACAAAGACCTCTCCTTTCCCACTATCGTACGCGACACCACGGGGAAACCGGCCCACCAGCAGCGTGGTCACGACGCTGTTCGACGCGTCGGAGATCACGCTCACGGTCCGCGATCCGTAGTTCGAGACAAACACCTCTCCCTTCCCGCTGTCGTAGGCAATTCCACTGGGGGCGGATCCGACGGCGATTGTCGCCACTACACTGTCGGTCGCGTCGGACACCACACTGACGTCCGACGAGCCGTTGCTCGCGACGAAGATCTCCCCTTTTCCGCTATCATAGGCCAAGGCGCCGGGAGAAATTCCATTTCCAGCGAAGAAGTTTCCGCGCACGAGTGTGTTGTTAAGCAGCACCAACGTCTGAGCGACGAACCAAGAGGAAGGGTCCCCCTCTGCCCCGAGTGGCCCTGTTGGCGAAACTGCGCTAACCGTCGGGGCCCCCGGGTGAGAACCGCTTCGGACCGGAGCGGAGCCGATCGCCGCTCCCGCCGAGTTCAGTTCTCCTCGGCTCGCAGCCAATCCGAGACTCCCGCCGGGCGAGCTCGCCGCGAACGTCGGACCGTGTGGGACAGAAGTCCCCAAAGCCGCCGCAACGACCAGGAGGGTCAGGGCGACGGCTAGTGTGGGCATATCTATAGTCCCCTGTGGGGGGCCTCTCTCCAGAACCGGTTCACTCCCAATAAGACAAACCGACGGCCGCCGCGCAGCAAACCCTCTCAAATCTCCTCCTCACAGACCTTGCGGCGTGCTCTGGGACCCAGGTCGGCGGTGCCCTCGTACGAGGTTCGGATTTGACCTGCGGGAGGAGGTCCGGTCAGCGACTTCGTGCCCTCGGCTGGGGATGTCTCCGGCGTCGAATCCACAGTAACGCACCAACAGCGGCCGCAGCGAATCCCCCAGCGGCGATGAGGCCGTATGCCCAGGCACTTCCGCTGGTCGCGGGACAGGCCGATCCGGTGACGCCCAAGGTGGCATTGACCACCCACGTGTCATTGAGGAACGAGGAAGCCCCCTCTCCGCCAAACAGTAGGAGGTCGCCGTCAGCTGGGTCGTAGGCGAGATCTGCTCCGACTCGGGGAGCCGGAGCACTTGCTACGAAGAGACTCTGCCAACACCCATCGGAAAATCTCCATGTGTCCGACAAGAGGGGCCCGACGCCCGCCACCCCCTCAAACGCCCCCTGCCCTCCGAAAAGTACCGATCCGTGCGTGGCCGGGTCGTCGACGAAGGCGGGACTCGTGCGCGCCGATGGGCCGACAGACATCGATCGATTGGTCCAATCACCGGTTGCAAAGGTCCAGGTCTCTCCATTGCCAACGAGAACCAGGTCGTCGGACGAAGTGTCGGCCGCGAGTCCGAAGAGATCTTGGGCGGGCGGAGCTCGACGGGTAGGTACTTCGTGCCACGAACCGTTCTGGAATTCCCACGTGTCGTTGGCGTAGTGTCCGGTGCCTTTTGTGAGGTTGGTGAACACATATCCACCAAACAGCACGACGGCATCGGTGCTCGAATCGTATGCCATGCTGGCGCCCTCCCGGACCGGAGGCGCGATCGGGGAAGTGAGGTTACTCCAGACGCCGTCCGCGTACGTCCAGGTCTGATTCGAGTCCGTGCCGCATCCGCCAAACAGGACGACGCGCTCCTCCGCCGGGTCGTATACCATCAAAGCGGTATTGAATTTCGGTGCGGAGGCAGAGGGAAGCGGACTCCACGCCCCGTCGACGAACTTCCACAGCTGCTGACCGGCGCAGGGAGGGTTCTCGGTAAACGACACCACGGTTTCGTAGAGCAAGACGTACCCATCCGCGGCGTCGAACGTCATCGGGCCAATGCCGAGGGTGGGGTCGGCGGAGGACGGTAATTGAGTCCAAGCGGCCGCCGGCGCTGACGGGTCGAGGCTCCCGGCGAGGCCGGCCGGTCGACCCAAGGGAATTGCCGAGTTCGCCGATCCAGAGAACAGCAATGCGACCGCCGCGATCGCCACGAAGACGAGCGTGGCGCGTTGTCGAGCTTTTCCCCCATGCATCGGAGTCTAATGGCGCCCAGGCCAGGCGTCGGAAGCCGATCTTTGTTCCTCGCCGGCCACCGGCCGGCACCGCATGAACCTTTGGACTTGGCGCGTACCTTCTGTCCCTTGCGCTCGGCCGCCCGGGACCTTGACGTTCGCGGTCAGGACCGGGAAGAACATCAGCGTGTTGTTGTCGGGATCTCGGATGCCGAGATAGCTAATGACAGTCGGGACGGTCTGGATCCCCGCGGCTTCCATCCCGGCCGTGTGGAGCCGCTCGCGTTCCCGAGTCAGGTCCCGGACCTCCAGCCGGAGCGTCCAGCTGGAGGGCTTCACCGTTCCCTTCACGATCTGCCGCTAGGCGCTTCCGACCCGGAATTCCACGTTTCCCAGGACTTCTCGAGGTCGCTCACTGAAATCTCCGTAGTGGCCTCTTCCATATCGATGGGCGCCGCCTTGCGTCTGCTCTCCGGAGCGTCCCTCTGAAGGTTTGGCATGTTAGGTACCCAAAGTAGACCATATGAACCGGTAGGGGAGCGGACGCGTACCTTCGAAGCGAGGACAGGCTGGTCGTTGCTCGCGTTCGAATTTAGCCCGCTTGGGTTCCGTGGCGGACGCCGAGCTGATCGTAGAGGAAGGTCCAGGTGTCTGTGAGCGCCTCGACCGTCTGGCCAACGGACTTCCCAAAGCCGTGGCCGGCCTTACGCTCAGTCCGGAGGAGAATCGGGAGTTCCGATGCGCTCGCGGCTTGCAACCGCGCCGCCATCTTGCGGGCATGCATGGGATTGACCCGGGTGTCCGTGTCGGCGGTGGTGAGCAGTACCGCCGGATAACGGACCCCCGAACGAACCTGGTGGTACGGCGAGTAACTCCAAAGGTATTGGAATGCCTCCGGGTCGTCGGACGATCCGTACTCCGGCACCCAAAGAGCGCCCCCGTCGAAGAGTTGGTAGCGCAGCATGTCGAGCACGGGCACCCCGCAGACCGCCGTCCGGAATAGCTCGGGTCGCTGAGTGAGGAGGGCGCCGACGAGCAGGCCTCCGTTGCTCGCCCCTTTAATAGCGAGATGCGCCGGGTCCGTGTAGTTCGACTGGATCAACCATTCTGCCGCGCTGGCGAAGTCATCAAAGACGGCCTGCTTCCGCTCTCGCTTTCCGCCGTCGTGCCACGCCTTCCCGTACTCTCCACCTCCCCGCAGGTTGGGAAGGGCGTACAAGCCTCCGTCCCGGAGAAGCGGCAGGAGCCCGTAGTTGAAGAACGGAGTGTACGAAACCCCGAAACCCCCGTAGCCCTCCAGCAACGTCGGAGCCGAGCCCGTCGCGCGCAGCCCCTTGCGGTGGACCAAGAACATCGAAACCTCGGTTCCGTCCTTCGACGGAAAATGGACCTGCCGGGTGGCGAGCCATGATTGCGCGCTGGGAATCGGGGAGCGATCCAGGGGAGTGGGTTGGCCATTCGGGAGACGACATCGATACAACGTCGTAGGGACCTGGAACGAGGTGAAGGAGAAGATCGCTTCGCCGTCCTCGGCCTCGCCCGAAGGTCCGAAGACCGTGCCGAGCCCGGGTAGCCAGACCTCCCTCTTCAGGGCCCCTTCCAGCGTGCGGACTTTCAGCCGGCTCGATGCTCCCTCCAGGTACCTCAGCACCATCCAACGACCGATAACAGCCATCCCCTCGAGGATACCTTCCGCTTCGGGGACCACTTCCTTCCAGGAGTCTTCGGACGGGGCATCGATCGGGATGGAGACCACTCGTCGACGTGGGGCGCGATGGTCGGTAACGCCGATCACGTGCCCATCCCGGATGACCAGACTGCCCTCACCCAAGAACAGGGCACCCAGCCCGGTCGCAAGGGGGCGGACCTTCCCGCCGCTCCGAAGGTCCAAGTGAAAGAGGTCTGAAGACGCGGAAAGTCGCTCCACGAGGATCACGAGATGCTCGTCGCGGGGGTCGATGACAAGGTCCGCCACCAGCTGGGTCACCTCCAGACCTTCCCCGAAGATGGGCGCGTCCGAAGTGGCAGGGGTCCCTATGCGGTGGTAGAACACGTGGGGTCGCCCGGTGCTTCCCGCCTTACCCGGCTCGGGCCAGTTCGAGTAGTAGAACCCGCTCCCGTCGTGGAGCCAAGCCACGTTGGCATATCGGACGTTGGAGATGCGGTCCCCATCCCGTCGGGAACTCACGTCACGGACCCGGAGCGTGGTTCGGTCACTGCCATCACGACTGAGTCCAAAGATGACCCTCGAACCATCCCAGGACGGGCTAGCCTGAAGGATCGAGGTTGTTCCCCCTCGCCCTTCCCTGTCCGGATTCACGATGACGCGCGGTCGCCCTCGGGGCCCGTCTCGGCAGTACAGCGCCGGTTGCTGAGCTCGTGGTGGTCGTCGTATCTGGAAGTACCTCGACGCCTTTCGTTTCGGGAGCACTTTCGGCGAAAGGACGGGCCAGAACGGAACGAGGTCCCGCTGCGCGAGCGACTCGAACTCCTGGTGGAGGACCCCCCGAATCGGCGAGTCGGAAAGGACCTTGCGGGCGAGCCTGTCCTGTGCGTCGACCCACGCACTCGTCTCAGCGGTGGAGGGATCCTCAAGCCAGCGGTAAGGGTCCACCACCTCGACGCCGTGGTACGAGTCTCGGACTTCTTCGATACGCGCCGGAGGGTAGTAGAACCGGGGGCTTTCGGGGGACATGGATTTCCTGGACGCGGGCCGGAATTGGGTACTCGCACTAAAACGTGCGCAAGGAAGTGTCCGGGAGAAGCAGTACGAACCCCCCCCCACGATTCTGGCGGGATGCCCACACGGTAGCAAAGAGGGCCTGCCGTAGTAGGCAGGCTGGTTCCGAGGCAGCGAAGCCGGTGAGCAGCAGTCGCCGGAAGTGTGCTCCCGAGGCCCTTACCCCGGTGGCTCGGAAAGCAAACGGGTAAGCATATGACCAACAGTAATTTTCCCGGCCGATGCGGGTCAGCCCCCGAATATGGCGGTGGCTCACAGGATCTGGTTCCGACCCGAGCGTTCGGGCTCGTTACTGGATGGAAGTCGAGGGACGACCTCGCGAAGACTCCCGAGTGCAGGGCGCTCTCAAAGAGATTGGTCGAAGCGGGTGGGCCCAGTTTCTCCTAAATTACCAGTGGCCGGATGGTCACTGGGTCACGCCCGGGACCTCGGCTGAGGAACTCTACCGGCCGAAGTACATCGTGACCAACTGGCTCGCCATCATCCTGGCCGACCTCGGCATGACCCGGTCTGACCCTCGCATCCGTCGGACCGCTGACCTCATCCTGGACAAATGGAGCGGGCGGGGCGGAGTCCTCTCTGGACGGAGCGGGGAGATCTGCGTCACCGGAAACGCCGTTCGAACCCTCATCCGCTTCGGATACCTTGACCACCCGACCGTCCAGCGGTCCATCGCTTGGATCGTGAGAACTCAGAAGCCAGATGGCGGTTGGCACTGCTTCCCTTCCCGAACGGGAACCTTGGACGGCTGGGAGGGGCTCGCCGCGCTCGCGGAGATCCCCGACCAGGCTCGGACCGAGTCGATCCGCCGGTCCATCGAGCGAGGGGCCGAGTTCTATCTCCGGAATCGCCTCATGGTCGAGGGCAAGGTCCGGTATGCGCCATGGTTCCGGATCCACTACCCGAATCACTACTACTACGACCTCCTCGTCGGCCTCCGCATCCTGACCCGGCTGGGCTACGGCGCTGACCCACGGATGGCCCAGGCGCTGCGCTGGCTACGGAGCAAGCGCAGCCGGCAGGGGACGTGGGCGCTCGACGCGGCCCATCCGGACCTCGACCCGACCCTCGCGGGGTACTCGCTTCGGCACATCGTGTTTCCCATGCTGCTCGAACCACTCCACGAGCCTAGCCGTTGGGCGACCGTAGAGGCCCTGAGCGTTCTTACCCGGGCTCCAGTGACTTGAATCCAAGCGGACTCGCGTCCCGATTCGCCGGTCAGATTACGATGCTTATGGCCACCAGGACGATCAGCACCACCACACCAATTCTGACCCAGTGGAAAATCTGTGTAGTGGTTTGATCGATGTGACGCAATACGGCGTTCGGATCGTAGGTCGGCGGTGGCGCCGGGGTCCAAGGCACTGAACCGGACATAGCTCGGTCGTGCCATCGAGACTTAAAAGTGGCCCGGGGCTCCCCGTTCCCACGGCGAGCGAGTTCCAGTTCTGGGTCGCTCACGATCCCGACCGGTGCACCAGGAGTAACGCCACATCCTGGGAATCGGACTGCTGCATCCGCTGCGGAGGGTTGGAAAAAGACCGACAGTTACCGATTGAACATCCGCGGTGAGGAAGATCGTAGATAGAGTGTACAAAGAGGGGCTACCCCGACTGAGAAGAGCCCTCGAGGAATTGCGTGAGAACCTCTCTGGCCATCCATCCGGCACGAATTGAGCTAGGGTCAGAATCGACCCTTTACTAAAGCACCTGGAATCGCTGGAACAGTTACCCGCGTCGAGAGAATTTTCGGGAGAATTCTCACGGCTGACCAACGGGGAAGAGTTCTTCCATTCTGATTTGCTGCATTTTAGAGAGAATCCCAAAGGGCTGGAAAATCTGCTTCGGTCGGAGAAAGATTTCCAGAAGCAAAAAACCAAGAAAAAAGGAAATTGAGACGCTCCTCGCCTTGCCGTTGAAGTGCGTTCGACCGGGCCCTCATCGCAGCGCGCACCGACGGGACGGACCGTGAAATGTGAAGACCCGACGCGCGTCGGGTTCAGCTTAATCCACTGCAGGGTCTTCGGTGATTCGTGGCCGCCGTCTTAATGGAATTCGACATCGCGTCCAAAGGAGGCATCGCATCTCTTTCGAGACGTCACCCCGACCTGACGTGGGACGTTCGGCCGGTCGGATTCCGCTGGATGCTTCGTTGTTCAGGACCGGCCGCGGCGCTCGCCGGCCTCCGAGACGCGGTGAAACAGGATCCCTCCGTCGTGTGGGTGGGACGTCGCTCGGATGAGGTGGCTGTGCTGGCGTACGCCCCGAAAGTGGGCGAGACTGCCTTCTTGAGGCAGGTCGCAGAGAAGGGTGGATTCATTCTCCCCCCCGTGATGATGAAGAATGGGACCGTGCGCGTCCGGTTCATCTCGCGCCAGGAGGAACCCTTCCGGAACGGGAAACCGCAACTCCCCCAGGGTCATTTGGTGTCCCGACGGCGACTGACGGCCGGTCGGCTCCAGGCAGAGCTGGATCGGCAGTTCACCGGCTCACCTAGCCTGACCGGTCGCCAGGCGGAAGTGCTGCTCGAGGCGGTCCGCGCCGGATATTATGAAGTTCCTCGCCGGTCTACCGTGATGGATATCGCTCGACGTTTGTCGCTTGGACGCAGCACTACCGAGGAGCATCTGCGGATCGCGGAGTCCATTGTTGTACGGCTAGCGGCCCCCCTGATCGCGGCATCCCAGGAGGAGCCGGACGCACGGCCGGGGACCGAGCCGGTGGAGCACTTTGTCCGTTACTCGTCCGAGCTGCAGCTCTACGTCGATCTGGCCCTTCGGGCCGGTCAAGTCACGGGGGTGCGATTCCGTCGACCGGTGCCGGGTGTGGCGGCCGAGCGCAGCCACCCCTACCTCACTCAGATTCTCGCGCACATCCGGACCGGTAAGACCGGTCTCGACAACATTCCTGTGGACCTCGTCGTGGGACGCTTCGAGAAGCAAGTGCTGGAGGAAATCCGACGGATCCCCACGGGCCAGACCCGTACCTACGCGGAAATCGCTCGCCGGGTAGGCCACCCGCAGGCGGTGCGGGCCGTCGGAAACGCGTGCGCTCACAACCCGGCCATCGTGGTCATTCCCTGCCACCGAGTGATTCCCTCCCACGGCGGAATCGGGCAGTACTCTGGAGAGGGGGGTCCGAACACCAAGCGCCTGCTGCTTCTGAAAGAAGGAGCGATTCGGGAGTGGTCGACGAAGAACCGCCCCCGATCGGCAGGGGCATGAACTTGCCAAACGGCCTCGAGACTGCCCCAGGTGGCCCCCAACCGGGCACCGGACAACCCTCGGAACGTGGGAGGTCAGATCTCCTGCTCGTCGTGCTACTTGGAATCGTCTGGGGATCTGCATTTCCCATCATTCGAGCCGGGATTCTTGCGGGGGCACCTCCTCTTCTCTTTGCGTCGGCCCGGTACCTGCTCACCGCGGCGGTTCTCGTACCGCTGGCCCTCCTGTCACGAGCCCGCCGGCCCACGTTGGTCACGGTATGGTCGCCGGCTATCTTCGGTGGACTGTTCGTGGTCGGAGGGTATGGGGGTCTGCTCTACCTCGGAGAGGTCAGCACCTCCGGAGGCCTTGCGGCAGTCCTTACCGCCTCCGCCCCCCTTGCGAGCGCCCTGTTTGGATTCTGGATCCTCCCGGCCGATAGACTCGGGCGCTGGGGGATTGGGGGTCTGCTGGTGGGGTTTGGCGGCGTCGGCGTGCTCGTTCTTCCTCAGCTCGTACATCCGTTCTCCTCAGGATTCGTCGGTCCCAGTCTCGTTGTAGCCGCCGTGTTGGTGTTCGCCCTTGGGTCGGTGCTGCTTCGACGAACATCTGCCACCGCTCCTAGTTTCTGGACGCTGGCCATTCAGTTCGCGATTGCCGGGGCGGTCGTCGGAGCCGGGGCCCTTGCTCTCGGAGAGCCACTTGAGCTGGGGCACGGGCCGACGGTCCCCCTTTCTCTCGGGTATCTCGTCGCTTTCTCCGGGGTTCTCGGATACTCTCTTTATTTCCGAATCCACCACCGGTCAGGGCCGACGCGGGCGAACCTGGTGGGGTACATCAATCCCGTCACGGGGGTTCTCGTGGGGGTGATCGTCTTCGGGGAGACCGTTACTGGGATAGAATTGGGCGGAATGGCCCTCATCGCACTGGGGCTCTTCCTTGTCCAGCGCGACCGGGCGAGACCCGTTGCATCATCGAGCGGGGGGAACCATCGGCAATCGGATCAATCGTCACCCAACTCGCACGGAACTCCCGGCAAAGAACCCTAACCGGGCCTCTGCCGCCATGAGCCGTGGAACCGGCTTCTCTTCGCCCGGGGGATTTGCGACTGCGCCTGCGAGCTATGTCGTGAGCCCGCGACGAGCTAAGGGACGGACCCGCTTGAAGGGCTCGGACCCAATGGATTCCAATAGTTGGCATGCCACGCCGGGCGGTGCGAGGAGAGAAGAAACGGGCACACCCCACAACGCGGCCGAACGCAACTCGGTCACCGCGCCGGCCTCGCTTGCAAGGGCCACTGTGTACATCTCTTTCGCAGCGAGAGCACGAACGGCGCCCCTCGTTCGGATCCGAGGGGCGCCTCGAATTGGTTAAAAGTTTCCGAAAGCCGTCTGACCGCGTTCTACGACTGCCTGATTCCTGACCGAGTTTCTGTTCGCCGAATCCCGGGAACTTTCTGAATGTTCTGGAGCACGACTTCCTGAAGTTCGTTGGGGTCCTTCGCGGAAATCCGTGCGATCAGGTTGTACTCGCCCGCGGTGCTAATCAGTCTGTTCACTGACGGAATCTTCTGGAGCTCCTTCATCGCGCCGTCGGGGTCCGTCGCGCGGATAAGGGTCCAGCCGACGAACTCCTGCTCTGGCACCTTCCCCTCCCGGCTCCAGGTTGCGAAACCTGGGTACGCGGTGGTGCCTTCGAAGGACTCGTTCTCCTCGATCTCGGTCTGGAACTTACGGAGGTCTTCCGGGCTCTTGAACGCCCCCGAAATTGCGAGGTCGTAGGTGCCCATAACCGGCTCGGCAATTCGGACCTTGGGGTTCCGCCTCAGTTCAGTCAGCGTTCGCTCGACCTTTCCTGGCTTCACATGTGCAAAAATTACGCTCTCTTCCGATAGTTCGATCATTCGCTATCCTCCTCCCGCTTCCTACAGTTTTTTCACTCTCCTCGCCTTCTCCCCAGTACGAAAAGTAGGCCAGGCGTGATACGGCATAGCACGGTGAGATATGAACCCGGGGTAAAGTTTATTTGACCCAGGCCGCGGACTCCGTACGATAAACTTTGATTCGCGCTCGTCGATTCATTCCTTAGAGACCTCGACGCTTATCCCTGGCGCCGTGGACGCGATGGCCCGGGACCGAGCCTAGCATTGGTTTCCTGAGGCGCTTCCACCAGCCACCGGAGGGACCCGAACTAAGGGTTCAAGGCCCCTTGGCCGAAAGTCGCTCCTATCGAATCCAGCGAGTAAGGATCTCTCCAGCTGGATGGGGGGCCGTGCGGACCGGGTGCCCTGAGTCCCGGGAGAATGAAGTCCGTGTTCTCGACACTGGGGTGGAAGAGATCGCATCTATCCACGCGGCCGCTCAAGCCGTCCGCCGCGGGGTGCCGGAGATCGTTGGAACCACTGATCACGCGGCGGCGGCGCACACGGCCGCCGTCGAGCCCGCACGTACCAGTTCACCGACAAAAGTGGGTTCTCTCTCATACCGTACGTCGCCAAGACCTGGGTGTCGGTCGGTGAGACGGCGGTGCTGGTGACAAGGACCGATGGCCGAAGTTCTCGGCGATCAGCAGCGTGGCACCAACGGGCCGTCTCGACTTTCAGGTCCACTAAAGTTCGATTCGGGGCCCGTTGGTGGTAGCGTTCCTTCGCCACCGGCTTCGGCACTTTCGGCATCCCCCGATCATTGTGTTCTGGGACAGAAAACCTCACCATGGAGCGGAGGTCGTGCGCGAGTTCCTGACCACCCCACCTCGTGTCGAAGTTCATCGCTTCCCGGGTTCCTTATTCGAGCTCGACGCCGATGAGTGGGTCTTGAGCCCCCTGAATCAGCGCGAGCTCGCGAGATTGCGCCTACAGTGTGCGTGAACTCCCACGTGGAGTGGGGCCCTGGCTCATGCGGCTGCGCGTCCGACCGACGTTGATTCGTTCGTCGCCGTCGCGCGCCCCTGCAGTTGAGGGACTGACGATGGATGCTCAAAAGGGCCAGCCGAATTCCTTTCCTAGAAGGTTGAGCTGCTTCGTCCGCAGTAAATGAGTAACGATTACATCCAAGATGGTGGAGCGGAAGCGGACTCAGAAACCCTTTGAGATTGAAAGCGTAGGTCCGTAAAGATCGGAGAAGAACATGAGCGGAGAGAGTGAAAAGAATGCGGGCGAGTGCCCGGTCGTGCACGGGACGACGAACTTCGGAATGCGGTCGAACAGCTTTTGGTGGCCGAAGCAACTGAACCTCAGGATCCTCCGCCAGAACTCATCTCTGTCCAATCCGATGGGCCAGGCCTTCAATTACGCTGAGGAGTTCAAGAAGCTCGACTTCAAGGCGCTGAAGAGGGACCTCCGCGCGCTGCTGACGGACAGCCAGGACTGGTGGCCGGCGGATTTCGGCCACTACGGGGGGCTCTTCATCCGCATGGCGTGGCACTCGGCAGGTACCTACCGTGTCGGCGATGGCCGCGGGGGCGGTGGCACCGGTCAACAGCGCTTTGCACCGCTCAACTCATGGCCGGACAATGTGGGCCTCGATAAAGCTCGCCGGCTGCTTTGGCCGATCAAGCGGAAGTACGGCAGCAAGATCTCCTGGGCTGACCTCATCATTCTCGCTGGCAACATCGCGCTCGAGTCGATGGGATTCAAGACGTTCGGCTTCGGCGGCGGACGCCCGGATGTCTGGGAGCCTGACGAATCCGTCTACTGGGGCAAAGAGGACACCTGGCTTGGCGACAAGCGCTACACGGGTGACCGGGAGCTCGAGAATCCTCTCGCCGCCGTGCAGATGGGCCTTATCTATGTGAATCCCGAAGGGCCGAACCGCAACCCGGATCCGCGCGCCGCAGCCAGGGACATCCGGGAGACCTTCAAGCGCATGGCCATGAACGACGAGGAGACCGTCGCGCTCATCGCCGGCGGACATTCGTTCGGCAAGACCCACGGCGCTGGCGATCCGAAGTTAGTCGGCCCGGAGCCCGAGGCAGCGCCCATCGAGGAAATGGGCCTCGGCTGGAAAAGCAGGTTCGGTACTGGCAAGGGCAAAGATGCGATCGGGGGCGGCCCGGAAGTCACCTGGACCACGACGCCGACGAAGTGGAATAACAACTTCTTCGAGAACCTGTTCGGCTATGAATGGGAGCTGACGAAGAGTCCGGCCGGCGCGTATCAGTTCAAAGCGAAGGGGGAGACCGCCACGATTCCGGATGCCTTCGACCCATCCAAGCGTCACGTTCCCACGATGCTGGTAACGGACCTCGCTCTACGTGTCGATCCGGTCTACGAAAAGATCTCGCGACACTTTTACGAACACCCGGATGAGTTTGCGGATGCCTTCGCACGGGCGTGGTTCAAGCTCACTCACCGCGACATGGGTCCGCGCGCACGCTATCTGGGACCCGAGGTCCCGGCGGAGCAGTTGATCTGGCAAGACCCGGTTCCTGCCGCCAATCACAAGCCGATCGACGCAAAGGACATCAAGGACCTGAAGGCCAAGATCTTGGCCTCGGGCCTGTCTATCCCTCAACTGGTCTCGACCGCATGGGCCTCGGCCGCCACCTTCCGCGGCTCCGACAAGCGCGGTGGGGCGAATGGGGCGCGCATCCGCCTTGCGCCGCAGAGGGACTGGGAAGTCAACCAGCCCGCCCAACTGGCTAAGGTCCTGACAACCCTAGAGAGGATCCAGACGGCGTTCAACACCGCGCGCTCCGACGGAAAGAGGGCGTCACTTGCCGACCTGATCGTCCTCGGTGGTGGCGTGGGCGTCGAGCGAGCCGCGAAGAAGGCGGGGCACGACGTGACCGTCCCCTTCGCGCCCGGGCGCACGGACGCGTCGCAAGAGCAAACCGATGTGGAGTCGTTCGGCTACCTCGAACCGGTTGCGGATGGCTTCCGCAATTATCTCAAGACCAGGTTCGCCGTGCCGGCCGAGGAGCTTCTAATCGACAAGGCGCAACTGCTGACACTGACCGCGCCCGAGATGACGGCTCTGATTGGCGGCATGCGGGTCCTCAACGCGAACTTCGGACAGTCGCAACATGGCGTCTTCACGAAGCGGCCAGAGACGCTGACCAATGACTTCTTCGTGAACCTGTTGGACATGCGCACGGAGTGGAAAGCGACCTCGGACGAAAATGTGTTCGAGGGATACGACCGCAAGACCGGAAAATTGAAGTGGACCGGCTCCCGTGTCGACCTCATCTTCGGTTCGAACTCCGAGCTGCGTGCCCTTGCCGAAGTCTATGGCTCCGCCGACGCCCAAGGGAAGTTCGTGGCCGATTTCGTGGTGGCCTGGAACAAGGTGATGAACGCTGATCGCTTCGACCTTAGGTGACTCGGTGTTGATCCCGTCAATGAGGCAGCGGCCGCGTACCGGCTCACGCGCGCCGGCGCGGCGAAGCTGGCGACTGGTACCGTTGTCGAGCCCTGCTGCACCGGCCGCTTGATCTCTCTCCAAAAAGAGCGGTCTTGAGAGCTGAGCCGATTCGCATCGGACGTCGCTCATGCATCAGTCGTCTCAACACGCTTCACGCGGGGTATGCACGAAGGCATCGGCAGAGAGTTTCGAGCGCCGCGCCCCGCGATGTAATGGAATGAGGTGCCCTCCGCGCTTCGTCCCTGCACGCACCTGACGCTGTCAGGGCAAGTTCATTCTCTTCAACGCTGCCTGGAATCTCGAGTCGTCCCGAATCGAATCGAAGCCGGGATCCTGATAGAAGAACCAGAGAGTCTTCTCTCCTGATTGAAAATCGCGTTCCACCCACTCGAAGGCCTTCTCTTGTTCTCCGATGGCCAGGTAGAGGAGAGCTTGTTGTGACGGGTTGACGAGTTTCGACCGGGCCGCTTCCTCCTCCGAAGTCGCCAAGCGGCGAGCCTCGCCTGTGTCCCCAAGGAGTGCCCTCAAAATCGCCCTCAGGTGCCGGGTGAACACATCATCGGGGCCAAGGGCGAGTTCTGCCTCAGTGCGTGCATCGTCCATACGGCCGGCGCGGGCGTAGTAGAGGGCAAGCCTCAGGTGATTCCGGGGGTCCTCGGGGAGTCGGTCCCGTTCGGCCTGGGCGAGGGCAATCGCCGACGGCATGTCTCCAGCTAGGTAACGGACATTCGCCAGCCCCCACCTGGGAAAATCCGACGAGGGGTCAAGTTCGATGGCGGTCCTGAATTCCTCGGTGGCCTCACCAAACCTCTTGATTACTCTCAGAAAAATGCCATACCAGAAGTGTGCGAGGGCGTTGCTTGGATTCAGTGCGATTGCCGTCTTGAACTCTCTCTCGGCAGCCACCCAGTCTTGATCCCTCTGCAGGGCGAGGTTGCCCAGCGCGGTATGCGCATCCGACGAGTTCGGATCGAGTTCGATGGCTTTGGCGATGAGCTCTTTGGCGTGGGGGAATGCCACTCGACCTGAGAGAGTTACCCCTGCAATCCCAATGTAGAGGTTCGCCAGATAGGAGTACGCTAGGGAAAACCCGGGGTCCTCCTGTATCGCCCCCCCGAGGAGCTTGATTGCCTCGGACCATCCTCCGACGGTCGATTGGCGAACGGCATGAATTCCCTTCAGGTAGAGATCGTAGGCGGCGAGGTTAGCTGTAGGTTTCTTCTCAATCGACTCGCGTTCGGGCCCGAGCAGTTCGACGCGCAGTGCACCCGCCGTTCTCTCTGCAATATCGGTTTGGATCGCGAACACATCGTCGAGCTCGCGGTCGTAGTTGTTGACCCATAGGTGTTCCTGAGTACCGGCGTCGATCAGCTGTAACGTGATTCGCAAGCGATTGCCCGCCTTCCGCACGCTTCCTTCCAGAACAGAAGTGACGCCTAGCTCGGCGCCGATCTGGGAAACGGATTTTGAGGTGGCCTTGTACTGGCCCACCGATGTGCGGGCGATGACCCGGAGCTCCCGGATTTTGGATAAGGCGCTGGTCAGCTCCTCGGTTAGGCCATCCGCGAAGTATTCGTCCTTTGGGTCGGGGCTGATATTGGTGAGCGGGAGAACGGCGAGCCGGGGAAGTCCCGGGACCGACGTGGGGACCTGGGAGACGCCCCATGGCAACACTACCCGATAGACATCGATGGCGTTCTGAAGGCCCTTGAGGGTCCTGGGTTCAATCTTCTCAAGCTGATTCGGGATTTTGTTTTGGACTTGGTCGAACACAGGTCCCGAGATGCATACGCCGCCCGGTGTTGCACAGGGGCCTATCCGAGAAGCCACGTTCACGGCGTCTCCGAAGATATCCCCCTTGCGCCGCTCTACGTCTCCCAGGTGAACGCCAATTCGCAGCTCTATGGGCGTGACGTTCGACCGGGAGTTGCGTTCGTGGATCCTCCGTTGGATTGCGATGGCGCACTCCGTGGCCCGCAGGGCGCTGTCGAACTCGACCAAGAACCCATCACCCGTCGACTTGATCTCCCGGCCCCGGTGGAGCAGGAGGATCGAGCGAACGATCCTTTCCTGTTCGCGCAGCCGCTTCAGGGCGGCGGCTTCATCGGTTTGGGTCGAGGCCGTGAAGCCAACCATGTCGGTGAACATGATGGCGGCGAGTCGCCGGGCCCTAGCCACGGCTCGAAAACCGCTTCGGTTAGATTAAGCTCCGGGCGGTCGGAACATCGCATGAAAAGATTCGACACGGTCGCTTTGGCAGGGTGTATGGAGCCTCTCGCCCTCCGAACGATGTGCCGCTGGGGCTTTTGCGACCGGTTGGCTTCGGACCGAACCACCGGGACTCATCGACCATGACGATTGGTCCCCAGCGGCTTCCCGGATTGGCCCCGCCGGCCAGCGAAGGGACCTGAACCAAGCGTTCGAGTCCGCTCGACAGGACCGTGTGGGACCCTTGGGGGCGAGCCCTAACTCCTGACCTGCGGGCCTTCTTCGACCCGGAGTTGGGGGTTCCAAGCGATTTCCCACAGGTGTCCGTCGGGGTCTTGAAAATAGCCCGCGTAACCCCCCCAGAACGTCGGGACAGCCGGTTTCACGATTCGAGCACCGGCCGCCCAAGCTTGCGTCATGACGTCGTTCACCTCTTCCTTGCTGTTGACGTTGTGAGCGATAGTGAACTCAGTCGAGCTCCTCGGCTCCGCAGCGACCATCGCATCCCACGCGATTTCCTTTCGGGGGTAGAGCGCGAGCATTAGGTTTCCCTGTAAGGGAAAGAACACCACCGCTCCGTGCTCGAATTCAGTGCCGACTACTCCGTCCGTCTTCAGCCCTAGGCCCTCTCGGTAAAATCGAAGGGCGCGCTCCAGGTCGTCTACTCCAAGGGTAAGCACGCTCACCCGTGGCTCCATGGTCCCGAGACTCGTCCTGCTTGGTACTTAACCCGTCGTTGGGGTGATGAAACGGTCGTGCCACGCCCCTCCGGCATCCTTGGCGAGCCGTGACCTCGATCGTCACCCCTGGTCCCAGTCAACAGTTTGGACGCGGAGCTATGGTGCCGGCGTACTTCGGGGAAGCTTCGCTTAGGAAACGTGGACGGGATTCGACTCGATTCTAGGGAGCGACGGACCGAGTCGCCATTCGTTCGGGACGCCGAAGCCTGTAAATCATAAATCATTGCCGGCTGCTCGCGCGCGGAGGTCGATTCCCGCACCCGTTGAGATGACACCTCCGCGCAACCCGGGGAGCGATGAACCGAATCAACGGGTGATCGATTGGCTCTTGGAGGACGATCAGCCCTCAGTTCGGTATTTCACCCTTGTCGATCTGCTCGGGCGAAAGGAGGACGATCCCGAAGTCCGACGTGCCCGGTCGAGGATTCCCCGCGTCGGTTGGGCAGCGCAGATATTGAGACGTCAGAAGCCGAAGGGCTACTGGGAACCCCGCGAACCCACCAACATCCGGGGATGGACACGCTTCCTCCAGTTCCCTCAGTTTACCTCTACGATGTGGCCCGCTCTCGTCCTCTCGGACTTGGGGCTCAGCTCCAGTGACCCCCGCATTCGGAAAACCGCCGAACTGTTCTTCGACTACAAGCTTCGACTCAGCTCCCCGTTCAATTTTTTCACCGAGGAAGTGTGCGCCGTCGGGAACCTGGCCAGCATGCTGACCCGCTTCGGCTATGGGGACGATCGGCGCGTGCAGAAGCTCTACGCCTGGATGATTGAGGACCAACGCGAGAACGGGGGATGGAATTGCGCCCCGAACCAGCCTGGTACGCTCGATTGCTGGGAGGCGCTCGCCGCGTTTTCCGCACTACCGAAACCGAAACGCCCCCGGAAGATGGAGTCCGCGATCCAGAGGGGCGTCGAGTTCTACTTGGAACGGAACCTTTTCCGAGAAGGCAAGCGGTACGAACCGTGGTTCCGGTTCCATTACCCCACCCACTACTTCTACGACGTGCTGGTCGGGCTGGACGTGGTGACCCGCTTAGGATACTCGGACGACCGGCGTCTCCGACCTGCACTCAAGGTCCTTGCGGACAAGCGCCGGCCGGACGGAACTTGGGACCTCGACAAGGTCCACCCCGATGTGGAGGGGGAACTGAAGAAGGACTACGAAGGGAAGGAATTCAAGCCGTGGTCCTTGGAACCGGCGGGAACGTCCAGCAAGTGGATTACCCTATCAGCGCTTAGGGTCCAACGTCGGGTCGACGAGGGGACTTAGCCGCCGAAGAGGCCACTTCGAGAGTACTGCGCTCCATACCTTGGATTCGATTCTGGGTACAACCGATTCCGTCTCGAAAGAATTGGAACCTGCTCAAATCGGACACGTCGACCTCGTGAATGTTAGGCCACCGCATGACGCACCCTCTCGAACAAGGGTTTTCTTCTCGCGAAGCTCGCGCCGCTTCGCGCACAGTTGCCGGCACCAACGACGGCGGAATTGGGGAAAACCAGCCACTGGGGGGACCTGAACTAAGGGTTCCAGTCCCCGAGGAGGGCGCCGGAGAATACCTCCGTTCGCCGGGAACTCGGCGGGCCGTGTCTCGTAGGGCGGATCTACGGAACGACTGCATCTAAGGTCAATTGGAGAGTTGCCGAAGTTCCCTCGCCACCGAGTCTCGGAACCGGGACGAACCGATTTTGCCCAAGATAACGTTGGGTGCGTCGAGGTAGTGGGCGAAACGGTCGAGACCGCGAGAGATTGGCTCGACGATCTCGTCCGGCCTCACGCCCTTCTCCCACCACGCCCGGCTTATTCGTACGGAGTGCGTGACCTTATCCCGAACGGGCTCAATGCGACCGACGAGTCGGTCCCCCAGCAGCACCGGCAGCACGTAGTAGCCCCAACGACGTTTGGCGGCGGGCTTGTAGACCTCGAAAAGGTTCTCGAAGTGAAACAGCCGCTCGGAACGGCCGTGACCCGAGGTGATGTCCAGCGGACCCAGGAACACTGCCTCGGGCTCGGGGGTCAGGGGGCGCCATGGCTCCGGCACTCCTCCTTGAGCAACGGTCTCGAGGAACGGGAGGTCTTCAGTTCTGAGCACAGATGGCTCGTGATCGCCCTCTACGAGGACTTCAGTTAGACGTCCCGACGCCGTCAAACCGTCCCGAATCTGCCGCTTCGAGAGGCGAGAGCGGCCCCGGCCATCCTCCTGAGTCCTAAGGAACTGGATACCATCGTTCCCAGACAGCCCCAGCCATCCCAGCGTCTCAAGCGCGAGCCGGGCCCGGGTCTCCTCCCTCGAAATCGGCGCAGGAAGGCGTCCGAACAGGCGCTGGGTGCGATCGTAGAACTTCCTGTTGCCCTCCCGATGGTGGATCATGACGTCGAACCTGCGCCACAGGTAGTGGAGTGCCATCCCTTCGAGTCGACGGGATCGATAATCTTCGACCGGCTCACCGTCAGCCCAGTCGAGAGCCTCGGAAGGTCCGCCTCGGTCGATCTTCCCACGAACGCGACGGACCGTCGCGGCGTGCGCGCGTCCCCATTTCTCCCATCGAACGGGAAGTCCTTCATGAAAGACCCAGGACCACTGTAGAGCAAGCCGCTCTCGCGGGTAGATGTTCAAGTTCCCACCGTGCTCGAACGCTGCCCGCTCCTCGTAGAGCACCTTGTCGAGGTCGGCCGGTCGATATCCTTCTACTCGGCTCGCGAGCACCAGGTCGTGATTCCGCCCAACGACGTCAAGCGGGTCTACCTGGACACGGCGACACTGAACCAGCGCATCGCGTATCCCCTGAACACCTCTCCACCGGCGCCCTGGCCAGAGCCCCTGCAGGCCGAGCACAAATCGTCGCTCGGTTTCGTTCGAGATTTGCATGGGAAGTCACTGCGCTACGACAATGGTCCGGAGCTTGAAAAGCAGCCACGGGAGGGACTGGAACTGAAGATTCAAGTCCACCGGGCTCGGAGAGTGACCAGGCTCGCGGTTTCTCCGGGTCAAGCTTGGGTCCCGTGAGAGAGGCTTGAAGTTCGGATTTTCTTTCGGACCAACACGTTGCTCTTCCCGAACGGTCGGATCACCCGGAATCCCTCTCGCTGGAACATGCCGACGGTCCCGAACCAGGTCGCCACGGCTCGGCCGTGAGTTGCGGGATACGCTTCAACGATTCCACCGCCCTGACGCCGAATCGCATCCAACGCCGCACGAAGTGCCAGGCTCGCGATTCCCGACCTACGGGACGGTCGATCCACAAAGAAGCAGGTGACCCTCCAGCGGGCTGGCTCGCCGAGGGAGCCAACAATCGCCTTGTACTTGCGCCCACTTTCAATTCGAGGAAGGTCCTCTCGACGACCGAACTGACACCAACTCACGGGTTGTCCGTCTCGGTAGACCAGAATCCCTTGGGCGTGTCCCCGTTGAAGCAGAGCCAGATGGTCTCGGCGATTTGCCTCTTGGCGCCCCGTGCTGGCGAGGGGCCCCGTCGGGCCTTCTCGGTGGTAGAACATGCACCAACATCCCGCTTGCACTCCGTGGTACTTGCGGAAAAGCGCCTCAAAGTCCGACCACCGCGACGGTTCGAGTTCGTGCGCCTCGAGCCGGTGGGTCGTAGGCTCGCTCAGGCGCTGCATCTCATCTCTCCGCAACATGAGTTGCTCGAGCCTATGAGGATTCGGATGAGCCAGCCACTGGAAGGACCTGAACTAAGGGTTCAAAGCCACCAGCGAGACTGTGAGGACGCTTCTCTCCCTCCTAGTCGGCGAGCTCAAGGCGCTATGAGCCCAGCCAGGTTGTCTCGGGGAGGCCACGAAAGTGGGGGTCGCCTGTCAGAACTTTACCATGCAGAATTCGGGCCGTGGTTAGAATCACCGCGTCCGAGAGTCCGGGGTTGCTCAAGCCTCTGGACTTCGCGTTCGTCCGGAGTTCCAATTCGGCTTCGTACACGCCTACCGCGACCTCGAGGGAGATCGGAGTCACCTGGCTGAGAGTGGAAATGTCGGCGACCTTCCGTCGCACGACCGCACGACTAACGCCGTCTCGGGAGAGTTTACGCGCCACCTCGGCCAGCACGATATCGGGTGTTACCACAACCTCCGCACCGGCAAGAATCTCTCGGACCAGGCCTTCCTTCTCCGAGCCCGCCAGAAACTCGATCCAGGCGAAGGAGTCAACGATCGCTATCAATGCGATCGGCCTCGGTGAATCGGGTGATCTTTCCCCGAAGGCTACCGGAAAGTCGTGCGATTACGGCCGCACGTTGCAATTTGAGAACTTCGCGAATCGTCTCGTCTGCGGTCTTGGTCCGCAATGCTCGCTGAAACCGTTCGAGCTCGTCGAGCGTGTCACGAGAGACTCTAACGGTAGTGGCTCCCGCACTCATTGCTGTTTTGTATGCAATATAATGTATATGACTTCGATGCCCGGACGGCCCATCGCTCATTCTGAAGCCCGTGTAGCCCGATAGCGGGGGCCGACTCGACGAAAACCAGCCGCTGGAGGGACCTGAACTAGGGGTTCAAGTCCCCACGAACGACGCGGCTAGTGACCCGCGAGGACATGCTCCAAGTCCTCGGATGAAGCGGCGGAGAGACTGCCGTGCATGGCCCGATGTCATGGGTGAGGGAGGCTGGGCGCCATCGGACCTGCACCGGCCCGCGGAGGCGCAGAGTCTGCCGAGCACACAACCCTAATGATAGGCCCGTGCGCTCCCGAGTCGTACATGGTCGCTACGGTCGAAGGGCTCGAAGCGGTGACCGTCCACGTTCGAGACATCCATAGGGCGCGAAAGTTCTACAACGATGTGCTCGGGCTCAAGGAACTCCAGTTCGACGGGACCGTGGGCCGGGCGGTGTTCGCGATCCCCGGCGTCAGCACCACCCTTCGAATGCATGTGTACGACCCGGAGGAGGGGGGACGCGAACCCGGGACCGTCTCTGGGATTGTGTTCTCCCACCATGACCCTGCCGCGGCATGCGCGGAGATCGCCCGACGAGGGGGAACGATCACCGATCCTCCGCACACAATCAGCCCTCCCGGGTTCACTGCCATATTATCCGTGATTGCCGATCCCGACGGGAACGAGTTCGTGCTCCGCTCGCCCCCGACACCTGCCAAGTAGCCGCGCCTGGACGGCTCACGTCAGAGGGGCCGCGAACTCGCGTTGTACGGCCAGACCTCGCACTCGCGCACGGGGCCGACTCCTCGACAGTAGCTCGACCCTTAGGCCGAGACCGAAGTGCTGGGATCATCCCCGACGGTTGGACCAACCTAGGTTCGCCCGCCCAGCGGTGGATGGAATGGTTGTTTCGGGGGTGTCCCCGCACCTGACATTGCACCCTTCGCCGGCACAGACAACCGACTCAAAGGCGACAGGGATTGACCATGAAGGTCAGAGCATTGGCGGCTGAGGGTCCCTTCTATCTCACCCTGGTCCGCCGGCGGCCCTTCTCGTTGTCCCAGGGGAGGACCACTCGATAAACCTCCACCGGAATCCCCACGTTCTTCAGGGTCTTCTTCCCTAGACTCGTGATCGGGAGCTCGAACTTGCCACGGACTTGATCATAAACCTGCTCGGTGATGGAGATTCCTCCATCGGCCGCAAATCGGTCAATCCGAGAGGCCACATTGACCGCGTCTCCGAGAATGTCGCCGCCAGATTCGATCACGTCTCCAACGTGTACCCCGACACGAAGACGTATTCGATCTTCCGCCGGTCCCGAGAGGTTGAGTTCCCTCACTCGTCCTTGGATGTCGAACGCGCACTTTATCGCGTCGAGCGCGCTCCCGAATTCCACCAAAAACCCATCTCCGATCGTCTTGATCTCCCGTCCTCCGTGCTTGGAAAACATCTTGCGGAGCGCTTCGCGATGCTTCTCGAGCACCCGCAGGGAGCGGGGCTCGTCATGCTGCGCGAGCGCCGTGAATCCCGCGAGGTCAGTGAACATGATCGCGGCCAGTCGTCTCACCCCTTGGTCGGGGTATGAACCAGCCAGAACCACCTCCCCGTGCGGGAGCATCTGAAGGCGGTGCCACTTCGTGTCGCATGCCTCCCCTCGTAACAACCGAATCCGGAGAGAATGGGCGATTTGGGGGCCTTCTTGCTCTGATTTGACATCGATGATTCCATCGCACAGCGCTTCGAACTTGGCGAGGAATGTTGGGGACACCAC